>CAMBZX010000125.1 GCA_945872185.1 Synechococcus sp. UW140
GTTCCACGCCGAGGCGCCGGAGCGCTGTTGGATTGTGGCGGTCATGAGGTCGAGAGGTGATGTCCGCGAATCAGGGTCGAGTGGCCCGGAGTCAGGGACGGGATGGATGGGCGGAATCCCGCCAAACCGAATGTAACGGAAGATTGCGCCGGCTTGAAGGCGGACTTTGTGAAGAAAAGCTGAGGAACGGGGTCAGCACGGCCAGGCCCGCGCCTGGCCAAGGGCTGGCGGCGCTGCTAGGAGAAGGACCAGCCCGGCCCGCTTCGCCGATACCCATGCGCGTTCTCCTGTCCTCTCGGCCCAGACCCGGCCGTAGCCAGCGCCTGAGCCCCGCAGCCCTGAGCCTGGCTGCAGCTCTGCTGTTGACCGGCTGCGACAAGAAGCCCAGTCTGGAAAGCCAGCGGCTCAATCAATTGGAGTTCAAGATCCAGCAACTGGAAACCCGGCTCAACAAGGTGTCGGCCCAGCACCCCGCCCCCGCCAACACCAAGCAGCCGGCCGGCCGGATCAAATCCCTCACCTATCGCACCGGCAGCAGCGAGAATCGGCTGCGTATCTACTGGGCTGATGGCAGCCAGAGCGATCTGGAATGCACCCAGGAACAAACCACCCTCGCCTGCGGCTGACGATGACCTCTGCTGAACTCCCAGGCCGCGATCGGCGGTACTTCGTCCGTGGCCTGGTCCTGGCGGGCCTGCTGCTGGCACCCGCCATCCCGGCGCCGCAACTGGCCCTCGGACCCGCCCGGGCGCAGGAGCAGAACGCCGCACCGCGCTTCAGCACCCTGCGGGCCGTCAACTTGGCCCGCATGCGCGCCGAGAGCCTCAATGGCGGCCTGATCGTCTACCGGCCCCAGCGCTGCATGTATGAAGACAATGGCGGTCCGTGCCTGGTGAGCAGCAATGCCAACGGCATCGTGTTTCGTTTCTTCGGTGGGCCGCCTGGCTGGCAGGAGCAGAACCAACCGCCCACGGTGGAAAGCGAGATTCTGATTTCTGCCGATGGCCGCCAGGTGCTTGATGTGCTCTACAACGGCAAACCCCGCTCAGCCACCTGAAGACGGCGGCTTGTGGGTGCGGACAAGCCCGCTCCAGCAACCACTCAGGACGCAGCGTTCAGTGTGGCGGCGAGCTGGGCCAGGGCCGCTCCCCAGCTCGCCTGCACCGGCCAGCACTGACGGCGAGTGAGGCTCAGGGCGATGCCCTTCTCGCCGTAGGCCGCCTCATTGATGAACACGGGCCAGACCAGATCGTGTTCCAGGCCGAGCCCAGGCTCATAGATCAAGGTCTCCCCATCGTCACTCAGGAACAGGGGATCGCCGGGCCGCAGCGGTTGCCAGTCCCGCCCCTGGCGCCGTGGATGGATCACAGCCAGCGGGGCTCCATCGCCATGGCGCGGCAGATCCAGGCTGCACAGATGCTGGTGCAACACCAGCTCCTGGGGCAGCCGCAACGAGCCGCTGCGGGCCTCAGCCAGCACCTCCAGGGCCGATTCCAGAGCCAGGCGCGTCTGCCGCAGGATCGTTGGGTGGACAACACCCTGGGGCACGGGGCCCACCTCGATCACCAGACCACAGGGCCAGCGCTCCACCAGATAGCCCGTCTGGGCCGCATCCGCCTCATGCAGATAGATCGGCAGGCCGAGGCGCCCCTGCAGGCCGGCGGCCAGGGCCAGATCCGCCGGCCGCTGCCCGTAGACCACCAAGCTGTTGCCCATGCTGGCCGTGGTGCTGTGCAGATCGATGGCCACCAGGCAGGGATCGCTGCCGGCGCTGCCATGGGCCGCCAGCAGCTGGCGGGCCCGCCCCAGCTCCAGCTCCTGGGCGCCGGCATCAGCGAGGCGATCGGCATCAAAGCTGCGGTTGAGATCCCGCTCCAGGTAACGACGCCCCGCCGCTCTAGCCGCGGGATTGCCGATCGCCAGCACCAACGCCAGCTCGGTGTCGGGCCGGAGGCACGGATCGCGATTCCAGGCATCAAACAACCAGGGTCCGTTGAGCTCATTGCCATGGGTGCCGGCCACCAGCAGCACCTTGCCCTTGCCAGGTTTGGCTCCCTCAGCTAGCCCCTCCCCCGCCCTGAACTGGCCCGCGCTGACCTCGCTCGCCATCATCTGCCGCTCACGAGCCTGGGCAACCAGCCTGCCACCGGTGGCGACGCAGACAAGCCAGAGTGAACTGATGCGACCTCCCGCCGCCTTGATCCAAACGGCCCGCGGGCTGTGGCGCTGCCAGTGGCAGCAGCTGATGGGGGGTCTGGCCCCGGCCGATGCCAGCGGGCGCTACCGGCGGCCGGCGGGTGCCTTCACGGCCCTGCCGCCCGTGCCGGCGGCGGCGGCCTCTGCGGGCGGACACGTGCTGATCGTGGGCCGCAGCTGCCCCTGGGCCCATCGGGCCTGGCTGGTACACAGCCTGCGCCAACTCGGCGGCAGCATCGATGTGCTGGTAGTAGAGCCGGACCCCGCGGCCGGTCGCTGGCGCTTTGTCGAACCGTTCGAGGGCTGCAGCACCCTGGCGCAGCTCTACCGGCGCAGCGGCGGCGAACGGCGCCAGCCCGCCACGGTGCCGGCGCTGTGGTCGCGGCAGGAGCAGCGGATTCTGGTGAACGAGAGCGCCCGGCTGATCGAGCTGCTCGATCGCTGGCCCGCCGCCGCAGACGCCCCCCGGCTTGCCCCCGACACCGAACGGGAGGCCATCGATCACTGGCGGCAACGATTCCAGGACGATGTCAATGACGGCGTCTACCGCTGCGGCTTCGCCCGCAACCAGGCCGCCTACAACGAGGCGGAAACAGCCCTGTTTCAGACCTTGCAAGAAGCCGACCAAGCCCTGCTGGAGCAGGAACGGCGTGGCCAAGCCTGGCTCTGCAGCCCTGAACCCAGCCTGGCCGATGTGGTGCTGTTTCCCACCCTGATCCGGTTGGAGTTGGTCTACGCACCGTTGTTCGGCTGCAGCCGCCTGCCCCTCTGGCAGCTGCCGGCCCTGTGGCGCTGGCGGGCCCGCTTTTTCGCTCTGGCCGGCGTGAGCGACACCTGTTGTCCTGAGGCCTGGCGCAGCGACTACTTCGGCGCCCTGTTCCCGCTCCATCCCTCCGGCATCGTCCCGGCCGGCCCCGATCTGAGCAGACTGGTGAACAGTCAGCTCGTCCCATGAACACCAGCAGCAGCGATCCAGCTTATGAAGGGGTCTTCGGGCCATACACGATCACCGAGCGCGACCGCCGCGAGGTGCTCGGCTACCGGCTGGGGCTGACGGCGGTGGCCGTCGGCCAGCTGGGCCTGCTGTGGCAATGGCGCCAGTTCGGTGCCGAGCTGCTCTGGCCCTGGCTGCTGCTGATGGCGGTGGGCCTGGGGCTGGCCCTGCAGTGGATTCACATCTATTTGCGGCCTTTGCATCTGGCCCTGAAGCTGTTCTGGCTGCTGGGCTGCGCCGGCGGCCTGCTGCTGGCCTGGCGCCTGGGACCGGCGGCGATGCTGCCCTCCCTGGCCAGCCAGCCGCTGGGGATCCTGGCGATCGGCCCCTTCTTCGCCGCCCTCTGCGGCGTGGGCTTCAAGGAGTTCTTCTGTTTCCGCCGGCCGGAAGCGGTCGGTGTGACCCTGCTGCTGCCCGTGGCCCTGCTGGGTCGGTTGAGTGGCCTGCTGGATCCGGGCACCACCCTTGCCCTGCTGGCGCTGGAAAGCGCCCTGCTGCTGGTGCTGTGTCTGCGCAAGTTCCCGATGGCGGCCGCCGCTGATGTGGGCGACAAGAGCGTGTTCATCCACCTGGAACGCCAACGTGCCGGCCTGGCCGTCGAGGCTTCGTGAGCCTGATCAGCCTGGTGGGGGCGGGCAAGGACTTTGGCCTGCGCACCCTGTTCACCAACCTTGACCTGCATGTGGGCGAGCGCGATCGCCTCGGCCTGATCGGTCCCAACGGCGCCGGCAAGAGCACCCTGTTGAAGGTGCTGGCAGGCCGCGAACCCCTCGATCAGGGCGAACGGCGCTGCTCCAGCCGCCTCAACGTGGTGTTGCTGGATCAGGAGCCGGATCTCGATCCAAAGCAAACGGTGCTGGAGCAGGTGTTCGCCGGCAGCGGCGAGCGCATGGCCCTGCTGCGCGAGCACGGTGTGCTCAGCCATGAGCTGGCGGCAACCCCGGAGGACGAGCGGCTGCTGGCCCGCTTCAGCGCTCTGCTGCATCGCCTGGATGCCTGCCAGGCCTGGGATCTGGAGCGCGAATGCCATGAGGTGCTCGAGCGCCTCGGCATCGGCGATGTGCACCGACCGGTGGGCGAACTCTCCGGCGGCAACCGGCGGCGGGTGGCGCTGGCGGCGGCCCTGGTGGCCCAGCCCGAAGTGCTGCTGCTCGATGAACCCACCAACCATCTCGATGCCGACGGTGTGGAGTGGCTGCAGGGCTGGCTCGATCGTTATCCGGGTGCCCTGGTGCTGGTGACCCACGATCGCTACCTGCTGGATCGGGTGACGCGGCGAATCGTGGCGGTGGAACGCGGTGAGGCCCGCCGCTACGAGGGCAACTACGCCACCTACCTGGCCCACCGCGCCGAGGAAGAGGAGGCCGAAGTGGCCACGGCCGCCAAGTTTCGCGGCACCCTGCGGCGGGAACTGGCCTGGCTGCGCCAGGGCCCCAAGGCCCGCAGCACCAAACAGAAGGCGCGGCTACAGCGCATTGAGGCGATGCGGGAGCAGCCGGCTCGCCAGGGCCGCGGCGCCGTGAGCATGGCGGCCACAGCTCGACGCATCGGCAAGCAGGCGATCACCGCCGAAGGTCTGGCCGTCCATGCCGGCGAGCGCGCCCTGCTGACGGACTTCAGCTACGACTTCAGCCCCGAAGACCGGGTGGGGATCATCGGCGCCAACGGCGTCGGCAAATCCAGCCTGCTGGAGGTGATCGCCGGCCTGCGGGCGCCCAGCGGCGGCAGCCTGGAGCTGGGCAGCACCGTGAAACTCGCCTACTTCGATCAGCACAGCTCGGTGCTGCTGGGGGAAGGCGGCAGCACGGCCCGCTCTGATCGCCGGCAGGCGGAACGCAAGGTGATCGACGTGGTGCAGGAGGCCGCCAGCCGGGTGGAGGTGGACGGCCAGGAGCTGAGTGCCTCCCAGCTGCTGGAGCGCTTCCTGTTTCCCCCGGCCCAGCAGCACCAGCCGGTGGCCAAGCTCTCCGGCGGTGAGCGACGGCGGCTGCATCTCTGCCGCCTGCTGATCGAGGCACCGAATGTGTTGCTGCTCGATGAGCCCACCAACGACCTCGATGTCCACACCCTGGGGGTGCTGGAGGAGTTCCTCGAGGATTTCCGCGGCTGTGTGGTGGTGGTGTCCCACGACCGCTGGTTCCTGGATCGCACCGTGGATCGGCTGTTCTGCTTCGAGCAGGGGCGCCTGCAGCGCTTTGAGGGCAACTACAGCGCTTACCTGGATCGGCGCCAGGTGCTGGCGACCGAGGCCTCGCGCCGTCCGGCCTCGGGCAGCTCAGCCAGCTCGACCAAAACAGCCGTGGCCCCGGCGAATGCCACTGCGCCTGCGGCTCAACCGGTGCCTGCCGCTCAACCGGTGCCTGCGGCCCTGTCAGACCCGACGGCCAAGTCACCCCCGGCAACCAACACGGCCCACCAGCCCGCCCGCCGCCGCAGCTTCAAGGAAAGCCGCGAGCTCGAGCGCATCACCACAGACCTGCCCTGCTGGGAGGTCAGGCGCAGCGAACTGGAAACCCTGCTGGCGGGCGGTGGCAGCGACTACACCCGCATCGAGAGCATCACCCAGGAACTGGCCGAGCTGCTGGCGCGGATCGCCGCTGCCGAAGAGCGCTGGCTGCTGCTCAGCGATCTGGCGGACTGAACACCCCAGCAGCCGCAGCAGGGTCCTGGCCCTAGCCCGACGCGACAACACTGCCGTTTGTCAACGGTGATGAGCGGCAGCGAACATGAGCCCGCATGGCATCGACCAAGCCCCGTATGGTGGGCCCGGTAAATTCCGGCACCTAGGGTCCGGTCTCTCCATGAAGAACATCGACGATCACATCGAGAAGGACAAGGTCGAGATCGAAGCCGCGCGAGCCGAGGGCAACCAAGGCAAAGTGCGGCACCTTGAAGAGGAGCTCAAGGGCCTCAAGGAGTACAAGGAGCACCACCCCGAAGACAGCCACGATCCCAGCCCCCTGGAGGTCTACTGCGATCTCAATCCCGAAGCACCTGAGTGCCGGGTTTACGACGACTGATTGACTGACGCTGAGGCGGTGGGTTCCAAGGTCCTGGTGTCCAGGATCGGCGGACCTCCCGCCCCATCAATGCCCAACTGGGCCCACACCACTGCCTTCAGAGGCTCCAGCCCCTGAGCCATGGCGGCCGAAATCGCCAGGGTGCTGGCAACGCCAACCGCTTCGCCATGGGCCCGCAGGTTGGCCATCGCTTCCGCCAGCTCCTCGGCATCCAGCAATTCAATCTTGTTCAGCACCAGCAGCCTGGGCCGATCCGCCAGGCCATGGCCATAGGCCTGCAGTTCCTGCTCCACCACTGCCACGGCGGCCAGCAGATCGTCGCTGCCGGCATCCACGAGGTGGATCAACAACCTGGTGCGCTCGATATGGCGCAGAAAATCGTGGCCCAGGCCGGCCCCCTGGGCGGCACCGGCGATCAGCCCGGGGATATCGGCAAACACGGTGCCATCGCCGCTGGGGCGGCGCACCACCCCCAGATTGGGCACCAGGGTGGTGAAGGGATAGTCGGCAATCTTGGGCCGGGCGGCTGAAAGCACGGAAATGAGCGTGCTCTTGCCGGCATTGGGCAGCCCGATGATGCCCACCTCGGCCAGCAGCTTCAGCTCCAGCTGCAGCAGCCACTCCTCACCCTCCTTGCCCTCGGTGGACTTTTCCGGGGCCCGGTTGCGATTGCTGAGGTAGTGGGCGTTGCCGAGGCCGCCGCGGCCGCCGGCGGCCACCAGCAGCTCATCACCCGAATCGGTGAGATCGCCCAGCAGGATGCCGGTACGGCAATCGCGCACTTCGGTGCCGCAGGGCACCTTGATGATCAGGTGATCACCGCTGGCGCCACTGGAACGGTTGGGACCACCACGGCGACCATCCTGGGCCGGAAACAGCCGCTTGTACTTGAAATCCAGCAGGGTCTGAAGGTTGGCATCAGCCAGCAGCAGCACATTGCCGCCGCGGCCGCCATCGCCGCCGGAGGGGCCGCCGGCGGGCACATATTTCTCGCGCCGGAAAGCGACGATGCCATCACCGCCGCGGCCAGCGCGGACGGCGATTCGAGCCTGATCGATGAACTGCATTGGCTCAACCCTAGGATCCACCGGTCGCAGAGCCCGATTGGCCGAGGTTCGCTTTCAGCAGGTCGGCAAGACCTACCCCGCCCGCGGCGGTGGCTCAGGCGGCACGGCGGCCGGATCCGGGCCCGTGGAAGTGCTGCGCCAGCTCGATCTCTGCATCGAGGACGGCGAATTCCTGGTGCTGGTCGGCCCTTCGGGTTGCGGCAAAAGCACCCTGCTGCGGCTGCTGGCCGGGCTGGAGAGTCCCAGCAGTGGCGAAATTTTCGTCGGCGATCGGCCCGTGAGCCGGCTGCGGCCCGCCCAGCGGGATGTGGCGATGGTGTTTCAGAGCTATGCGCTCTATCCCCACCTGAGCGTGGCCGACAACATCGGCTTCGGTCTGCGCCGCAGCCGGCCGCGCAGCCCCCTGCAGCAACTGCAGGACAGCCTGCACCGCGGCAGCCGCCAATTGCCGCGGGCTCTGCGGGTGCCTTCGGCCCGCGAGAAACAGGTGGAGCAACGCATCGCCGAGGTGGCGGCCACCCTGGAACTCGAAGCGCTGCTGCAGCGCCTGCCCAAAGAGCTCTCCGGCGGCCAGAAGCAGCGG
>CAMBZX010000126.1 GCA_945872185.1 Synechococcus sp. UW140
ACACCACCATGAACTTGTCGGCAGCACTCCAGCCTTCCGGCTCCTTTTCGGATGAAGGCACCACCTCTCCCTGCAACCGCCACGTCTTCCTCCATTTGTAGAGGGTGATCACGTGGATGCCCAGCTCCTCTGAAATCCGGGCCACGCTCTGCCTGTGCGGCGGGCTCATCCGCCTTTTCACATCAGCCTTGACGGACTCGCTGTATCCGCGCATTGGTCATGTCCTCAAGCCCCCGGGTATACGAATGAGAGGGGTGACATCTATCCTGAACCCGGGGGGATTTTGGATCTTCGTGCAGGTGTACTGCTCCTCATATGGTGTCTAAGTGGTTTCAGCTGGTTGCGCACAGATTCCGGAACGGAAATCAGCGGTATCATCCCTTTCGAGGTGATTCGGGCCGGAAGTAGGCCGAAGACAGCGGCGAATGAATCGTAATTTCCTGCTGGCTCGACCGGATCTGCTGCACAGCAATCGACCTCCATTTTGGGATAGGTCTGCACTGCGGTCAGGCGAGATCAGTCTCAAGTTTTTCTGGACAGCTGCCAGGAGCGTATGCAGACTTTTCGATCAGAATCGGTTATGTTCTATACCCTTCTGGCGGTAGAATTTGCTGAATGGAATGTGTGGAGAGCTTGGCAAGTGCTGCCTTGGTGTTCTTCTTGAGAGCGCATCTGTTATTAAAACTTGCTTTGCGTATGGAGCTGGGCTGTCGTTGTTGGATTGCGCTCAGTCCTTCTGCAGTAGCCGTACCCAGATTGCGAGTAATGTGATGGACCACACGGTGCAGAGGCGGCGCAACACGGCGATCGTGAAGGCCAGCGCTGCAGGCAGGCCCGCCTGGGTGAGCAGCAGAGTGGCGGTCCCCTCATTCACGCCAATCCCGCCTGGTAGGGAGGACAACATTCCGGCCGTACCGGAGAGAAGATAGGTGCGAACGGCTGTGTCCAGTGCAATGGCGTGGATAGGGCTGAGGGCCTGCACCAGCAGCCACAAAATCACGGATTCGCCCCCCCAGATCCCCAGGCTCACTGCGGCAGCAGGTAGGCAGGCCCGTGCCAGAGCGCCGCTGGGCAGGTGCTGCCGCCAGCGTTGTCGGCACCATCTGCCCAGCCCCAACAGGATGGTCATAACCGTCAAAACGGCGGCCAGCGTCGTCCAGGAGCTTTGGGCGACGATCCAGGTCACCACGGTGGATGGCAACAGCAGCACCAACCACAGCCCCACGGCGATCAGGTCGCAGAGGCGTTCGGCGACGAACGCATGCAGCAGGGGGGGCCGGGGATAACCCAGGTGCTGATGCAGATCGGCAACACGACTGAGTTCACCGAGCTTGCCTGGTGTCGCCGTCAGAGCAAAGCCGGAGAACCAGCCTCGGGCGTCCTCCAGGCTCCAGCGACCGATGCCTTCGGCGCCGAGCAGCAGCCGCCAGCGCCAGTAACGACCCAGGTAGGCCATGGCCAGCATCCCGTAGATCGCCGGTAGGAAAGCGGGCAACCGCTGCAGAGCCTGTAGCAGCAGTTGTCGAGCCTCGGGCTCCAGTCGCCCCAGGCCGCTCAGGGCCAGGCTCAGCAGCCCCAGGCCCAGCATGGCGATCCAGCCACGGGGAATGCGCCGGTCCGGCGGGTAGGCCCGAATCTCGCCCGTGAACTGGCGCCAGTGGGGGTGGGTGGCCGCCTGCAGCAGTTCACGATCACCTTTGCTGTCGCCGTAGGCGTGGAGCTCCACCTCCACTAAGGGCTGGCCCAGCCAAGCTTCCAGACGCCTCACTTTTTCCGCGCCTTTGCAGTTGGCCGAGCTGAGTTGCAGGCGGGAATCTGGCGGACCACTATCAAGAGAGCTGGTTTCCGTGGCGATCAGTTCGGCCTGCAGCTCCCGGGCGACAGCGCGAATCAGATCTCGCGGCGAAGCGGAGACGATGACGAGACGATGGGCTTGTTGGCTGTGCCAGCGCAGCCTGGACACGGCTTCGGGGTGCAGCCTTTGCAGCAGAAGCTTGGGTAGCTCATCTTCAAGAACTTGCCATCGTCTCTGATCATTGCTGCCGGCAATGATGGTGCGCAGGTAATGTTGTTTGAACCAAGCTGTGCTGCGGTAGCCAGATTTCCAGGCGAGCAGAGCCGGCAGCAAGCGTATCCAGTCCATGACCACTCTGGCGCGACCTTTCAGCAGTCTGTGGAACAGCAACAGGCAGTCGCCCCGCAGCAGGGTGCCGTCGAAGTCAAAGGCGGCAACGGTCGTCACCGGTTGTGGTCCTTGAAGGAGATGTGTTTGTGGCCGAAGTAGCTGCTAACCACAGGAACGACGACGCCGATGCCATGGGCCAGCAGATCTCGAAACA
The DNA here is from genome assembly GCA_945872185.1 of Synechococcus sp. UW140. Lineage (GTDB taxonomy): Bacteria > Cyanobacteriota > Cyanobacteriia > PCC-6307 > Cyanobiaceae > Cyanobium. The sequence goes on from CAMBZX010000126.1 coordinate 2,340, forward strand.
CCACAATCCCCAGCAGGGGCAAGAGCCAGTTGCGCAGGCCAACGCTCACGAGCCAGGTTTGCAGCACGGCGAACAGATTCACCAGGGCAAAGGCGGCGAACGAGCGTCGCACGCTGGTGCGACTATTAAGAAACACAAAGCGGCGCGCCAGAAAATAGGCCGTCAACATGCCGATGCCGTAGGCAAGCAACACCGCCAGCTCGAAACTCATCACGGTGGAGAAGCCGATTCGACTCACCACATTGATCAAGGCGGCTACCCCACCCGTCAGCAGAAACAAGGTGAATTCGCGTTTCTGGGACTGGGGTGGCTGGCTCATTGCAGGCCCGCGGCCACTTGGCGGGCCAGATCCCTGCCGAAGCCCACGCTCTCGGAGATACCTCGATCTTCGGGGTAATAGACCGTGGTGTCGGCGATCCAGACGTTGGCGATTGGATTCAATGGGGGCAGGCTATCGAGAAAATGGGTGCCACACACGGGTTGGGCATAGCGGTAGCGACTGCATTGACTGGCCAGGATGTCGCGATCGTTCAGCTCGGGATTGATGGCCTTCAGGCAGGCGATCGAATCGGCGATGAAGGCCTCATTCGTGCGGCTGTAATCGGGATGATCTGCCGGCATGTAGAAGGGCACATAGGTGATGTGCGGTGAGATGGGCTGCAGATTGCTCATCTCAATGATGCCGGGGATGGCGAATCGACTGTCATTGACGTTGGTCCAGAAATTGGCGGTGATCGGCTGCTTGGTCTGCAGCACCACACAGGCGCAGGCCACCGATTGCTGTGCTTCATAGGCCTCAATCAAGGCGGGGTCATGTCCGCCACGGCGCAGCATCGGCGCCACCAGCGGCAGCGGCACGGTGGAGATCACGGCATCAAAGTGTTCAGAACCCTGGGGGCTGGTGATACGGGCGCCTTGATCGCTGTGCTCAATGGCATGCACGGGGCTGGAGAGTCGGATCTCCCCCCCGAGTTCGCGGATTCGCGACTCGATGGCTCCGATCCAGCGTTCTGAGCCCCCCTCCAGATAGCCCAGGGTTTCCTTCAACCAGCGGCGCGATCGGCCGATGCGGCGGATACGGCTCCAGATCCAGGCGGCCGAGAGGCTGTCGGTGTATTGGTAGAACTTGTAGGCAAACAATTTGGCCCAGAGCACCTCATAGCCTTGGCGTCCTAACCAGGTGTTCAGCCATTCCGTAGCGCGGATGCCATCGAGATGGCGCCAATCACTCAAGCTGAGGCAGCGAGCGGCATGGAGAAGATAACGAACACGCGAGAGCAGGGGCAGGCGCCGCAGCTTGAGCACGGAGCTGGCCGATCCCCAGGGATAGAGCCGCCCATCGAGGAAAAAGCCCATGGCTGTTTGCTTCCAGCGCAGCAGGTGTTGCAGGTTCAACTCCTCCAGCAGCTGAAAAAAGGCCGTATCGCTGAGGCAGTGGAAGTGGTAGTAGCGCTCAATGGCCACACCGGCAAAATCGAAGCTGGCGGCCATCCCCCCCAGGCGATCGTCGGCCTCCAGCAGCACCGGACGGCAACCTTCCAGAGCCAGTTGATAGGCAATGGCCAGGCCCATGGGGCCGCCGCCGATGACGGCGACGGAGCGAGGAGACGCTTGCGGCATCAGAAGGGCATCACCACGGAGGAGTACTGGGGATCGCGATAGGTGATCCGTAGGGCGTCGGCCAGGGGGGTGGGCTGGACGCCAAAGAGGCCTGGCCAGTCGATCAGCTCGAACTCATCACCCGCCGTGAGGGCTTTGAGCTGATCCGTGGTGAAGGCCGGCTGGCGGCTGATCAGGGCCCAGAGCTGCAACAGAAGGCCAAACAGAGGGATCGGCAGGTGGATGATCCACGGCCTGGCACCCACCGCAGCACGCAGCTGGCGCATCAGGCTGATGTAGCTCACTCTCTCGGTGCCGGTGATGTCGTAGCTGCCGCCGATGGCAGGGTTCTCCAGGCAACTCTGGATCACGCGGCAGAAATCACCCACATAGAGCGGCTGGCGAATGAAGCGGCCGGAGCCCGGAATTGGAAACACAGGTAATTTCTGCATGAACCGCGCCAGCCAACCGAGGTGTTTGCGGTCAAACCAACCGAACATCAGGGTGGGCCTCAGCACCACGGCACTGGGCCATTCGCGCAGCACCAGCTGCTCCTGGCGGCGCTTGGTGGTGGTGTAGAGGTCCGTGGCCACGGAGTTCACCACCGAACTGCTGATGTGCACCAAGCGGGGAATCCGGCAGCGCTGTAATTCCTTGAGTACAACCTCGGTTGTGGTGATGTTGTTACGCTCGAATTGGCTGAGGTCAGTGTTGCCGATCTCGGCCTGCAGCATCACGCAGGCATCACAACCCTCCAGCAGCTGGGGCCAGCTGTTGCCGTGAGTCTCGGTGAGGTCTTCGCCCACGAACTGGACGGCCGGAAACAGGTTGCGGCCCGCTTCCAGAGCCGCGGCTTTCTTGTCCACCACGATCAGCTGCCAGTCGGGATGGTGTTGTTGCAGGGTGGCGATCAGGTTGAGGCCCACAAGGCCGGCGCCGCCGGGAAGGAAGAGTTTCATCACAAAGACGGGAATCAGAGTTGCACCCGGCGGGCCAGGTCTGAGCTGAACACCCCGCGGGGATCCAGCAGAGCCCGCTGCTGGCGCCATTCAGCCAGGCCTGGATAGCTGCGTTCCAGCATGGCGGCCGATTGGCGGGAGTCCTTGGCCAGGTAAAGGCGTCCGCCTGCCGCTGCCACGGCCTGGTCCAGCTGGTTCAGCAGTTCAAACAAGCCGGGCACGGCGGCCGACACATCGGCGGCCAGGGTCCAGCCCGGCAGTGGGAAGGACAGGGGCCCTGGATTGCCGGGCCCGAAGCGTTTGAGCACGGTGAGGAAGCTGGGGGCGCTGATCTTGCGCAGGGCCGCCAGGGTTTCCGGCACCAGCGAGGCGGCGGCATCGGGAACGGCGAATTGGTATTGCAGGAAGCCAGCGGGTCCGTAGATGCGGTTCCAGTCACCCACGCCATCGAGGGGATGGAAGTAGGGGCTGATTGCCTGCAGTTCGCCGACCCGGTGTTTGGGGGCCTTGCGGAACCAGGTTTCATTGAAGGCCCGTACGGTCCAGGTGTTGAGCAGGCCTCCGGGCAGGAACGGTGGCGCTGAAGCCAGGGCTTTCGGGTCGTAGGCAAGCGGATCATTGGCCAGCTCCGGCGCTTGCTGGCGCAGCTGCTCCAGGCTGGCGTGGTCGCCGCAGGTGAGCACGCCACGGCCGGCCGGGTGCAGGCTGTCGACCCAGGCGACGCTGTAGCGGTAACGGGCATCGGCCTCCACCATGGCGGCCATCAGGCTGTCGAGATCGCTGTGGCGATCGGTGTCGACGCTGATCAGGGAGGTTTCGATCGGGATCAGGCGAAAGCTGACCTCCGTGATCACGCCAGTGAGGCCCATGCCACCGGCCGTGGCCCAGAAGGCAGCGGCGCTGGCCGGGTCGTTGGGGCTGAGTTCCCGCAGCTGCCCCTGGCCATCCACCAGCTGCAGGCGGAGCACGTGGTTGGCGAAGCTGCCCTCGCCATGGTGGTTCTTGCCGTGCACATCGGCGGCGATGGCACCGCCCACGGTCACGTTGCGGGTGCCTGGGGTGACCGGCAGGAAGAAGCCTGCAGGCACCACGGCCCGCAACAGGGCATCCAGACTCACCCCGGCGCCGGCGGTCACCGTGCCGCTGCTGGGGTCGAGGGTGAACCGGTCAAAGGCCGCCAGATCGAGGACGGTGCCACCGGCACATTGGGCCGCATTGCCGTAGGCCCGGCCCAGGCCCCGGGGGATCAGGCTGGCGGAGTTGGCTGCCCGAACCAGCGCCTGAATCTGCTCGAGTGCGCTGGGCTGACACACCTGGGCCAGAGAGGGGGCGGTGCGGCCCCAGCCGGTGAGGGTTTGGGGCGTGCAGGTCAGGGTGGTAGTCACAGCTTGGAAGCCAGGGCGGGCGGAAGCAGGCGGATCACCAGCATCAACGGCGCCCACCACCAGGGGATATACTCGATGCCCCGGCGACCGGGCCGGCGCAGCAGATCGCGGGCGATGGTTTCCGGTTTGGCGCAGAGCAACGGTGGGGCTTTGCCCACGGTCATGGGGGTGGCCATGAAGCCGGCCTTGAGAATGCGCACGGCGAAGGGGGTGCCGTGACAGCGCAGCAGCAGGCCCTCACAGAAGCGTGTCAGGCCGGCCTTGGCCGCGCCGTAGTGGTAGTTCGACGGGCGGCCACGGTCGCTGGCCACAGACGAGAACACCCAGAGACTGCCTGGCTTCTGGATGCGTTCGGGCGTGACGATGGCCGTGAGCCAGGGGATCAGGCTGGTGTAGTTGCTGTGGGTGATGGCCAGGGCTTCATCTGCCTGGTGCCGGGCGCGCTCGGCATCCCCAAGGCTGCCGGCGGTGATCAGGTAGAGATCAAAGGGCTCCGGTAGTTGGGGCGGGAGCGGATTGGTCGCCAGTAGATCCACCTGGGCGAGGCTCACCTCGGCGCCATAGCGATCCCGCAGATCTGCGGCCAGGGCCTGGTTGGCGATGGCGTTGCGGGCGATGAGGTGAAAGCGGCGGCAGCCCTGGCGGGCCAGGGCCTGGCAGATGGCGATGGCCACGGTGCTGGTGCTGCCAAGTACCAAGGCCGATCGGATAGGAGTACGGCTCATGCCAACCAACCCAGGCGATGGCCTATCCCTACCACAACCACGGTGAGTAACCAGCCCAGCAGGGTGAGGTGAATGCCCCGGTCGCCCAGGAGGATCTCTTCGGGCTTTTCTGTGGTTTGCTCCGGGCTGGAGCTGGCCCGGCGCTGGGCTTCGTCCGGATCGCTGAGCAACTGATAGCGGAAGATGCCCACCAGCACGAAGGGCACGGTGAGCAGCATCCAGCTGGTGGGAGCTCCCTTGAGCGTGGGGCCGGCACTCCAGAGGGCATAGGCCATAAAGGCACTGCTGGCGACCAGGGATTCAAGCCGTTGCAGCAGGGGCAGCGAATAGCGCATCAGCACGTGGCGCGTGACCACGCCGCGATCAAGGGACACCCGCAGCTCGGCCTTGCGTTTTTCCACGGCCAGAAACAGAGCCAGCAGGCCGATGGTGAGCAGGAACCAGGGGGAGGCGCCCAGAGCTGTGGCCACGAGGCCAGCCAGGGCTCGCAACAGGAAGCCGGAAGCTATACACATCAGATCCAGCAACGGTTGACGCTTGAGTTGCAGGCAATAGGCCAGCTGAATCAGGGCGTAGGCCAGGATCACCCCACAGAGTGATGAGCTGACCGTGGCGGCCACCGCGAGACTGCCGCAGAACAGGACGAAGGCGCTGGCCAGGGCGAAAGGTATGGGTAGTGCACCTGAGGCGATCGGTCGCCGCCATTTGCTGGGGTGAGCGCGATCGGCCTCGACATCAAGGACGTCGTTGATCAGATAGATGCTGCTGGAGATCAGGCAGAAGCTCACCAGGGCGATGCTGGAACTGATCCAGATCAGTGGATCGGTGCGGAAGCTGAAGAGAGCCGAGGC
>CAMBZX010000127.1 GCA_945872185.1 Synechococcus sp. UW140
GCCGTCGCCCGGGTGGCCTATCGCCTCAATGAGGTGATCGCCCTCTATCCGATCACCCCCGCCACGCCCATGGGGGAATGGGCCGATGCCTGGAGCGCCCAGGGGCGCCCCAACCTCTGGGGCACGGTGCCGGCGGTGGTGGAGCTTCAGAGTGAGGGCGGGGCCGCTGGCGCGGTGCATGGGGCGCTGCAGGTGGGGGCGCTCACCACCACCTTCACCGCCAGCCAGGGGCTGCTGCTGATGATCCCCAACCTCTACAAGTGGGCGGGGGAGTTGACGCCGGTGGTGCTGCAGGTGGCCTCGCGGGCGCTGGCGGCCCAGGGCTTGTCGATCTTCGGCGACCACGGCGATGTGATGGCGGTGCGCGGCACCGGCTGTGCCGTGCTCTGTTCCGCTTCGGTGCAGGAGGCCGGCGACTTCGCCGCCATCGCCACCCGGGCCAGCTTCAACGGGCGCCTGCCCACCGTGCACATGTTCGACGGCTTCCGCACCTCCCATGAGATCCAGAAGGTGGCGGCGATCCCGGATGCGGTGTTGCGCCAGCTGCTGCCAATGGAGCGGATCAGCGAGCATCGCCAGCGGGCGCTCACGCCCGAGCGCCCTGTCCTGCGCGGCACATCCCAGAACCCGGACACCTACTTCCAGGGGCGGGAAACGGTGAACCCGTTCATCGAGGCTTTCCCCGCGGTTGTGCAGGAGGCGATGGCGACCTTCGCCCAGCTCACCGGCCGTGCTTATCAGCCCTACGAGTATGTGGGGCCCGCCAATGCCGAGCGATTGCTGGTGCTGATGGGCTCCGGCTGCGAGACCGCTGAAGAGACGCTGGAGCTGCTTCAGGCTGCCGGTGAACGGCTGGGACTGCTCAAGGTGCGTCTGTTCCGCCCCTTTGCGGCGGCCCTGTTTGTGGCGGCGCTGCCCGCCAGTGTGCGGGCCATCGCCGTGCTCGATCGCTGCAAGGAGCCGGGTGCAGTGGGAGAACCGCTGTATCTGGAGGTGGTGGCGGCCCTGGCCGAGTCCTGGCCGCAGAGGCATCCGGATCGGCCCCTGCCCCAGGTGCTGGGCGGCCGCTACGGGCTGGCGTCCAAGGAGTTCACGCCGGCGATGGTCAAGGCCGTCTGCGATCACCTGCTCGGCTGCCTTGAGCTGGCTAGCTGCCTGGATCCAGCTGGCCCCAGGCCCCTGAACCATTTCAGTGTCGGCATCAACGACGACGTCAGCCATCGCTCGCTGCCGCTGGATTCCAGCTTTCTCACCGAAGGCATCGCTGGCGCGGACCCTGGCCAGGTGCGGGCGATCGTCTACGGCCTGGGCTCCGATGGCACTGTCGGTGGCAACAAGAGCACGATCAAGATCATCGGCGAAGGCACCGATCTGTTTGTGCAGGCCTATTTCGTCTACGACTCGAAGAAATCCGGTTCGATGACGGTGTCGCATCTGCGCTTCGGCCCAAGGCCGATCCGCTCCACCTATCTGGTGCAGCGCCCCACCCTGGTGGCCTGCCATCAGTGGGATTTCGTTGATCGGCTCGATTTGACGGCCGGCCTGGTGGACGGTGGCGGCCTGCTGCTCAACAGCCCCTTCGACGGCCCTGAGAGCTGGCGGCGGCTACCGGCGCCGCTGCGGGCCGCAATCCGCGCCAAACACCTCGACGTCTGGGTGATCAATGCCTACCGGGTGGCCCGGGAGGCCGGCATGGGCCCCCACATCAACACGGTGATGCAGGTGTGCTTTTTCGCCGTCAGCGGTGTGTTGCCGCGCCCGGAGGCGATCGCGCGGATCCGTGCCTCGATCGAGCACACCTACGGCGCCAAGGGGGAGGCGGTGGTGGCGATGAACCTGCGGGCCGTGGACGCCACCCTCGAGTATCTGGTCCCGCTGGACTGGCGCCAGCTGGCGGAGCCCGAGCCACAGCCGCAGGCCCTGAGCGCCGATCCCCTGGCCGGCGCGCCGACTTTCGTGCGCGAGGTGATCGGCCCGCTGCTGCAGGGCCGCGGCGATGAGCTGCCCGTTAGTGCGATCCCCTGTGATGGCACCTGGCCCACCGGCACCGCCCGCTGGGAGAAGCGCAACATCGCCGAGAGCGTGCCGCTGTGGGAGAGCGATCTTTGTGTGCAGTGCGGCAAGTGCGTGATGGTGTGCCCCCACGCCGTGATCCGCGCCAAGGTGGTGGCGCCCGAGGCCCTGGCAGCCGCACCCGAAGGCTTTCGCCAGGCCCCGGCCCGCGATCCTGAGTTCGCCGGCCAAGCCTTCACCCTGCAGGTGTCGGCCGCGGATTGCACCGGTTGCAGCCTCTGTGTGGAGGTATGCCCGGCGCGCGATCGCAGCGAACCGCGGCGCAAGGCGATCAACATGGTGCCGCAGCGGCCCCTGCGTGAGCGTTCGCGGCAGGACTGGGCCTTCTTTGAAGCGCTGCCGGAGTGGCCCCGCGCGTCCCTCAACCTGCACAAGATCGGCCAGCAGCAGCTACAGCAGCCCCTGTTTGAGTTCTCCGGGGCCTGCGGTGGTTGCGGCGAGACGCCCTATCTGAAGCTGATCAGCCAGCTGTTCGGCGATCGCCTGCTGGTGGCCAATGCCACCGGGTGCTCGTCGATCTACGGCGGCAACCTGCCCACCACCCCCTGGAGCCGCAATGCCGAGGGGCGCGGCCCGGCCTGGAGCAACTCCCTGTTCGAGGACAACGCCGAGTTCGGCTTCGGCATGCGGGTGGGCCTCGATCAACAGCGGCAGATGGCGCTGGAACTGCTGGTGCTGCTGGCCCAGCCCGGGCCGGAGGGGGCGGCCGCACTGCTGCCGCCGGCGCTGGTGGCGGCGATCGCCAACGCCGATCAAGGCGATGAGGCGGGGATCGTCGAGCAACGGCAACGGGTGGCGGAGCTCAAACGGCTGCTGCGGCAGGGCCTGGCCCCCTCAGGGCAGGGCCTGCCAGGGCTCGATGGGGCCCAGGCGCCGCTGGCCCGCTTGCTGGAGCTGGCCGATGCCCTGGTGAAAACCAGCGTCTGGCTGGTGGGCGGTGATGGCTGGGCCTACGACATCGGCTTCGGGGGCCTCGACCATGTGCTGGCCAGCGGTCGCGATGTGAACGCCCTGGTGCTTGACACCGAGGTGTACTCCAACACCGGCGGCCAGATGTCGAAGGCGACGCCGCGGGGGGCCGTGGCCAAGTTCGCCAGTGCCGGCAAGGCGGCACCGAAGAAGGATCTGGGCCTGATGGCGATGACCTACGGCAGCGTCTATGTGGCCAGCGTGGCGATGGGCGCCCGTGACGAACACACCGTGCGCGCCTTCCTGGAAGCCGAGAGCTATCCGGGCCCGTCGCTGATCCTGGCCTATTCCCACTGCATCGCCCACGGCATCGACATGAGCCAGGGGATGGCCCAGCAGAAGCTGGCGGTGGATTCGGGCCGCTGGTTGCTCTATCGCTACGACCCCCGCAGACAGGAGCGCGGTGAGAACCCCCTGCAGCTCGATGTCAAGGCGCCGAAGCGGCCGCTGGCGGAGGCGATGGCCAGCGAAAATCGCTTCCGCATGCTCGGCTACAGCCAGCCGGAGCGGGCCCGGCAGCTGGCGGCCCAGGCCCAGCTGGAACTGGATCGCCGCTGGGCCATCTACCGGGCCTTGGCCGCCCAGCCAAGGCTGCCGGTCCCGGCTGGGCCGGCCCCAGGGGTGCCAGGCCCAGATGTGCCGGACCTAGGGCAGATCTCACCTGGAACGTCTTCATCATGAACAGCCCCGATCTCTCCACCACCTACCTGGGCCTGCCCCTGCGCCATCCACTGCTGGTGGGGGCGGCGGCGCCCCTGAGTGAATCCAGCGAGCAGCTGGCTGAACTGGAGCGCTGTGGAGCTTCGGCGATCGTGTTGCATTCACTGTTTGAGGAACAGATCGAGCAGGAGCAGCTGCGGCACCATCGCCTCAGCCTGCAGGGCAGCGAGAGCTATGGCGAGGCCCTCAGCTACGTGGGTGAGCTATCACTGTTTCATGTCGGTCACGACCTCTACCTGCGCCACATCGACCAGGCCCGCCGCCAGCTCTCGATTCCGGTGATCGCCAGTCTCAATGGCCTCCATCCCGGCAGCTGGGTGCGCTTCGCCCGGCAGATCGAGGCGGCCGGAGCCCAGGCGATCGAGCTCAACATCTACAGCCTGCCCACCGACCCCGATCTCTCCAGTGCGGCGATCGAGGCCCAGGTGGAGGAGATCGTGCGCCAAGTGCGCGCCGAGGTGTCCTTGCCGCTGGCGGTGAAGCTGGGCCCTTTCTTCACCAATTTCAGTGCCATGGCCAAACGGCTGGCTGCCGCCGGTGCCGATGGCCTGGTGCTGTTCAACCGCTTCTACCAACCCGACATCGACATCGAGGCGCTGGAACTGCGGCCCAACCTGCTGCTCTCCACCCCCCACGATCTGCGGCTGCCGCTGCGCTGGATCGCCCTGCTCCACGGCCGTCACCCCCTGGACCTGGCCGCCAGTGGTGGCGTGCATCGCGGCACCGATGTGGTGCGCCTGCTGATGGCGGGAGCCTGCTGCACCCAGGTGGTGGGCGCGCTGCTGCGCCATGGCCCCGAGCGGCTCATCGGCCTGGTCGACGAACTCAGCCAGTGGTTGCAGGAGCACGACCATGGCAGTGTGCGCGAGCTGATCGGCTGCATGAGTCAGCGCCGTTGTCCTGATCCGGGCGAGTACGAGCGGTCGCAATACATGCGCGCCCTGCAGACCTATCGCAGCGCTGACGCGATCACGGCGTCGGGACCGTGGTGAACGGCGGCGAGACCTTGCACGGCAATCGGGCGATGGCCGCTCCCGCCGCCGCAGCAGCTGAGCTGGTGGCCGAGCTGGTGGCGGACTTGGCCCGGATCACCACCCGACCCTGGACCCTGATGGAGGTGTGTGGCGGCCAGACCCACGCCATCGTGCGCTGGGGATTGGACCAGTTGCTGCCGCCGGGGATGCGCCTGCTGCATGGCCCCGGTTGTCCGGTGTGTGTCACCGCCGCCAGCACCATCGATGCCGCCTTGCAGCTGGCCCGGCAGCCGGAGGTGATCCTCTGCTCCTATGGCGACATGCTGCGGGTGCCGGGTTCCGCTGCCGCCGGGGGCGAGGATCTGCTCGGAGTACGGGCCGCCGGCGGCGACGTGCGCCTGCTGACGTCGCCCTTGCAGGCGCTGGAGCTGGCCCGCCGCCAGCCGCAGCGCCAGGTGGTGTTTTTTGCGGTCGGGTTTGAAACCACCGCCCCGGCCACGGCCCTGCTGGCCCGCCAGGCCCTGGCCCTGGGGCTGACCAACCTCACCCTGCTGCAGGCCCATGTGCGGGTGGTGCCGGCGATGGCGGCGCTGCTCTCCGACAGCACGCAGCAGGTGCAGGGCTTCCTGGCGGCCGGCCATGTGGCGGCCGTGATGGGCACCGCCGAGCTGCAGCAGCTGGTGGACAACTGGCACGTACCGGTGGTGGTGACTGGCTTTGAACCGCTCGATCTGCTGCGGGGCCTACGGGCCTGTGTGCGGCAGCTGGAGGCGGGCGAAGCACGCTTGAGCAATGCCTACCCGGCGGCAGTGCGTTCCGGGGGCAATCCTGAGGCGCAGGCGCTGCTGGCGGCGGTGTTCCAGCCCGTCGATCAGCCCTGGCGGGGTCTGGGTCTGATCGCAGGCGGTGGCCTGGCCCTGCGCCCCCCCTACGACCGCCTCGATGCCCGCCAACGCTTCGATCTGGACCCCAGCGAGGCTGGGCAGGAGGCTGCCGCGGTCTGCATCGCCGGTTCGGTGTTGCGGGGTGCGGCCCGGCCCAGTGATTGCCCGGCCTTCGGATCCAGCTGCACCCCCGACCATCCCCTCGGGGCGCCGATGGTGTCGAGCGAAGGCGCCTGCGCTGCCTACTACCGCTACCGCCGTTGAGGTGATGATGGCGGCGCGGCCGAGGCGGCTCTGAGATGGGTAGGTGGAACCGATGAGCGAACGCATCCGCCTGGCCCATGGCGGCGGCGGCACCGTGATGCAGCAGCTGATCGACCGCGAGTTTCGCTGTCTGTATGCCGATCCGGAGCAGCTGCTGCACGATGCGGCCTGTCTGGACTGGCCCCACGGCCGTCTGGCCTTCACCACCGACAGCTACGTGGTGCAGCCGCTGGAGTTCGCCGGCGGCGATATCGGCACGTTGGCGGTCTGTGGCACCGCCAACGACCTGGCGATGGTGGGAGCGCGCCCGCTGCATCTGAGCCTGGGGCTGATCCTGGAGGAGGGGCTGGAGCTGGCCCTGTTGCGCCGCGTCATCGCCTCCCTGGCCGCCAGCGCCCGGGCGTGCGGCGTCACGATCGTGACCGGCGACACCAAGGTGGTGGAGCGCGGCAAAGGCGATGGCATCTTCATCAACACCAGCGGCATCGGCCGGCTGGAAGCGCCTGAGCCCATCGGGCCGGCGGCGATCACGGCGGGAGATCAGCTGCTGGTCAGCGGCGATCTCGGTCGCCATGGGGTGGCAATTCTGGCGGCACGGCACGGGCTGGATCTGCAGCCGCCCCTGGCCAGCGACTGTGCGCCGCTGTGGCCCCTGGTGGAGCAGCTGCTGGCCCAGGGGGTGCGACTGCACGCCCTGCGCGATCTCACCCGCGGCGGCCTGGCCAGTGCCCTGCAGGAACTGAGCACCGCCGCAGGTTTTGAGCTGCTGCTGGAGGAGAGCGCGATTCCGGTGCTGAAGTCCGTGGCCCGCTGTTGTGAGTTGCTCGGTTTCGAGCCGCTGCATCTGGCCAATGAGGGCCGCTGTCTGCTGGTGGTGCCCGCCGCCGATTGCCAGGCGGCCCTGAAGCTGCTGGAGCCGTTGGGCGGTGCCTGGATCGGCGCCGTCGGCCAGCCGGGCCAGCGGGTGCTGCTGCGTACGGCCTTCGGCAGCGAGCGCCTGCTGGTGCCGCTCAGCGGCGAGTTACTGCCGCGCATCTGCTGAGGGCTGGGGCCCCGGGGGCGGGCCACCCTGGTCTTCTCAGACCAGCCGCGAGCCGCTGGCCTGCAGGCGCTGCAACGGATCGAACACCGCCGCGATCGTGCGGATCAGCCAGCGTCCCTGGGTGGTCACGGTCACGGCCAGGCGGCCGTCGCCCTGGTGGAGCTGCACCAGGCCATCGGCGGCCAGGAGTTCCAGATCCGCCAGTTCCGTCTGGAACTCAGCCAGGGGCAGATTCACGGCGAACTGGCACATCAGCGCCCGGATCAGGGCACGGCGCTCGAGCACATCCTGATCACGCACCTCCAGCCCCCGCTCCACCGGCAGCTCCCCTTTCTCCAGGGCCTGGTAGTAGGCCTTGAGATCACGGTGGTTCTGGGCGAAGAGATGGTGGAACTGGCTGATCGCCGTGGGGCCCACCCCCAGCAGCTCCAGATCGCCACCGGTGGTGTAGCCCTGGAAGTTGCGATGCAGCTTGCCCTCGCGGGCGGCGATCGCCAGGCTGTCATTGCTCAGGGCGTAGTGATCCATGCCGATGGCGTCGTAGCCGCAGGCCACCAGCAGCCGATTGGCGTTGTCCAGCATCGCCAGCCGCTGGTGTTGATCGGGGAGATCGGCGGCGACGATCTTGCGCTGCAGCGGCAGCTGCTCGGGCAGGTAGGCGAAGGAGAACAGGGAGATGCGATCGGGTCGCAGTTCCCGCACCAGCTCCAGGGTGGTCTGGAAGCGATCGGGAGTCTGCAGCGGCAGACCGCAGATCAGATCGACGTTGACACTCTGGAACTCGGCCTCACGAATCCAGCCCATGGTGCG
>CAMBZX010000128.1 GCA_945872185.1 Synechococcus sp. UW140
TCGGGAGCCGACTAACATGGCACCGTGGATTCCTGCACTGACGCTGTTGGGCGTCATGTTCTCTACCACCACCATTAGAACAACTCATTCAAGGAGACTTCTATGGCAGGACAGATTGAGCAGTTCGCCCTTGCATGGCATCCACAAAAGGGAAGTTCCTTCTGCAGACAATCAGCGGAAGACATCGTACTCGTGACGGGGTTCGTCTGGAACGAGTCGTCTGTCGCAAGAAGATGATCGGTGTCTCCAGCTGATTGTCCGCATGGTTGTGGTTGAAACTGGTTGGGTCGCCCCGCAGCCGCAGGTAATGGGCGGTCGTTGATGTCCCCTAGCTCGCCGCTGGCGGCGTGCTACTGCGGGCGGGGCGATGTCCCAAGCGATCGAATTGTTGTTAGCGGCCATGGGCCTGAGGATCAGTCACTGGAAAGTCTGGCTCGGTGTTGTGCTGTCGCTGGTGTTCCTGGTGCCGACGACGCTGCTGTTCCACGGTGATGTGAGTGACAGCGGCCAGCGGATCCAGCTCCTGAAGAACCTGGCGATCATCGGCGGGCTGCTGCTCGTGGCCGACCAGGAGAGCAGAAGCTGAGCTGGATTTGCCGGAATTGAGAAATTTTCTGAGTGGTATTGCCGCCGTTTCCGGAAACAGGGAATACCCCTCGGTTTCGATTCTTCTGCGTGCTTCTACAAGGACTCGTGAGGAGTTGCAGGGAGTTGATTTTGAATATCAAATTACGAGGAGAATTTTCGGTTTTTTCCGTGTTGTTTACTCCCTTTTCTGCCGGGTTGGTTGTTGCCACGTTGGTGATTTTCTCTCCCCGGTCACCGTGAGCAGTGACTGCTTATATTGGTGACTCAGTGGCTGCTTGCGTCGGTGTCGGCTTGAGCGATGTTGTCGCGGTGGTGGGCGGCTCAGGTTCGTCGCTCGTCAGCATTCATGCGGCGGGCGATCGATCGGGCCAAGCGCAGGCCGGCGTCACCACCCCAGCCATCCCAGGCCTGGCGGCCTTTGCCGTAGGTGCTCCAGTTGGAGCCCTGCTTGTCGACTTCATGGCGGGCGAAGTAGCTCACCATCCGGTCAATGGTGGTGGGCGAAAGCTCCTGGCGATGCACCAGTTGCCTGGCACGGGCCAGGCCCACCGGCGTCATGCCGCGCTGGGAGGGCGACTGCTGGGCCCGCCGTTCCAGGGCACGACGGGCAGCAGCAGCTACAGGGGCGGGCGGCCGGAAAGAGATCTGGAAGCAGCTGCGGAACAGGGACACTGCCTCCCTCCCTCTGGCCTGCGGCCTGCTCGCCTATTGCCGCAGTGAATGGCAGCCTGTGCCGCAGTGGAATCCATGACTGGCCGTCGCCCTTGGCCATGACATCCGCTGGCTGGTGGGGCCACCGCCTCAGCACTCCCGATCCCCCACCATCTCGCGAATGTCGTCAGCGTCCGAGCGCCCCCTGTTGCAGGCTGGTTTAGGCGATCGCGTCAGCCTGCATTTCCATGGCGCCTGCTTCGGAAGCCCCGTCTCCGAGGCCCACACCCGCAATCTCACCAGCCAGCCAGGCCACTGCATGGTGTTGCATGGCTGCAACAAAAACAGTCGAATCGGCGAACTTTTGGCGGGCCTCGCCGCCGTGATCGTGCCCAGCCTGTGGCTTGATAACGAGCCCCTCACCATTCAGGAGGCCCAGATCGCCGGTGTGCCGGTGATCCAGGCAACCAGGGAGGCATGGCGGAGCTGGTGCGTGATGGGGTCGATGGCCTGCATTTCCGGCTGGATGATGCCCGGGATCTGCGGCGGGTGCTTCTGCAGGTGATCGAGGATCCTGACCAGCTCCAGGCCATGCGATCAAACGCACCCCAGGTGCCTGGGATCGAGGCACAGAGCATGCTCGTGCGACAGCCCTACCTTCAGATCATCACAGCAAAGCCGCGACTGGCCTGACGCCGCGCGTCTACGCTGATTGTCAGGTCCGGTCCTCCTTCGCCTGTTGCCTCCGCGCCGGTTCGAACGCCCTCCGCGCTCCCTTGGCGTTCTTGTGGATTCGGGCCCGCTCGAGGGTCAGCCCGGTTAGGACCACGCCACTGGAGAGCCGTCGCAGCTAACGAGTGGCTGAACGCAACTCCGATCAGGCTCCTGGGGAGTCGGCCCGGTCTCAAGCCGAAGATCTCTATCAAGTTCGCTGGATGGCTGACGCCGCACCCCACCCAGGCCAGACCATCGCCGGGTCCACCGGCCGTTCCGAGGTCACGCTGGCCTGCGCGGCCGATGGTCCCTACGCCCTGCCCCTGGCCGTGATGCTCCGTTCGGCAGGTGAGCAACTGCCTGCCGACTCCTTTCTGAGGGCCTGCGTTCTCGACGATGGTCTGACCACAGAGGATCGGGACCGCATCCAACGCTCGCTCCCCCCCCGGGTGCGCATCCAGTGGTGTGAGCCGCAACCCCTGCCGACCCTGCCGCTCTGGGGGCGGATGACAGCCACCACCTACCAGAAACTGATGCTGGGCGACTGGCTCCCCGCGGAGGTGGACCGGGCCCTCTGGCTGGACGCCGACCTGCTGGTGCTGGAGGATCCTGGCCTCCTCGCCCAACTCCCAGCGGCGGGCATGGTTGCGGCTGCCGTGGTTGATCCGCGGGTACCCCGCCTGGGATCGCGCTTCGGGGTCTCAGGCTGGCGAGCCCTCGGGCTGGATCCCGATGCGCCCTACTTCAACGCCGGTTTGATGGCGATCGACGTGGCCCGCTGGCGAGAGCAGGAGGTGGGCGGTCGTTGTCTCCACTACCTCGAGCGCTTCGCAGAAGGCGTCACCTTCTGGGACCAGGAAGCTCTCAATGCCGTCCTCTGTGACGGCCTCTGGCAAGCCCTGCCCGAGCGCTGGAATATCCACCCTTCCCTCCCGGCGATCCCCGGCATGCCCGCTCCGCTTGATCCGGCCGTGATTCATTTCAGCGGCTCGCTCAAGCCCTGGATCCACCGCGGCACGGATGGCTGGAGCCGCCGCTTCGATGCCGTGGTGGATCGCACCCCATGGGCGGGCTCCCGTCCTGCCCACAACCTGGCCACCCAGCTGGCCAGATGCTGGCAGCATTCGCGGCTGCGCCCCTGGCTTTATCCGCTCGAAAGCTGGGGCACCATGCTTCAGCGCCGCCTCACCACACGCAAAAGCCGCTGATGGCCCCCTCCACCCTGAGCTATGTCGTGGTGACGGACAGCGGCAACACGATCGTCCCCCTGCTGAGCCACCTCCATCGGCAGAGCGCGGCGGAGCGCATCGAACTCGTGGTGGTCGCGCCCTCTCGTGAGGCCGTTGCCGCATCGCTCACCGCTCCCGAAGATTTCGGGCGGGTGTTGGTCGTGGAAGCGGACATCCACGACTATGCCCATGCGCTGGCCCAGGGCATCCGCAACGCCACGGCCACCTTCGTGTTCCTCGGCGAAACCCATTCCTTCCCCCACCCACGCTTCGTGGAGACACTGTTGCGCACCTTCAGCGAGGGGGATTGGTCGGTGGTGGCGCCGGGGATCGGCAACGGCAACCCGGGCACTCCCTGGAGCTGGTCGGCCTACCTGTGTGACTACGCCGGCTGGTCAGTGGCCCTGCCGGCTGGAGAATGCCCCGCCGCACCCCTCTACAACGCGGCCTATCGCCTGTCCCTGCTGCAGTCTTTCGGTGGGCATCTGGAGCGCGTGCTGGAACGCAACGACACCCTGCCGCGCGCCCTCCGGGCCATGGGGGCGCGATCGCGCTTCGAACCGGCGGCTCGGCTGGCCCATGTGAACATCGCCGAGCCAGGCACCTGGGTCGATGAGCGGATTCTCACCGGCCATCTGGTGGCCGCCCACCGCACCCGGATCTGGGGGCGCGGGCGGCGGCTGCTCTACCTGATGGCTACGCCGCTGATCGCCGTGGAACTGTTCCGGCGCGTCCTGCCCGGATCCTGGCGCACGATTCAGCGCCAGCAGCTTTCTCCGATCCTGCTCGCCTGGGTTCTGGCCGGGATGGTTCTGCGGGCTTGGGGCGAGTTCCTCGGCTATCTCGGTGTGCCCGGCCTGGCTGGCGAACAGCGGATGCTGCAGTACGAGCTCCACAAGCTCGACCATGCCGCCCTCCCGCCGGGCCAGCGGTTCTGAAGGGGGTGCAGGGTGCGCATCCTGATGCTGATCGAGTGGAACCCCGGCCGTGGGGGGGCCGAGGCCTACGCCCTGTGGCTGCGGGATGCCCTGCGCGAGGCCGGCGATGAGGTACGCCTGCTCACCAGCGCGGCAGGAACCGCCGCCGATGGCACGGCGGACTACGTGGCCCCGACCGCCCGACGGCCGGCCGCCCGGGCCCTGCTCCAGATCCACGACCCCCGGGCTGCGGCCACGGTGCGGCGGGCAGTGAAGGAATTCCGTCCCGAGGTGGCCTGGGTGAACATGTTCGCCCACCACCTCTCCCCCTCGGTATTCAGGGCCCTGGGACCCACGCCGGTGGTGCTGTTGGTCTCGGACTACAAGCTCGTCTGTCCGCTGGGCAGCCGGCTGCTGCCCGACGGCAGCCTCTGTCACCACCAGGCAGGCCTCCCCTGCTTGGCAGCCGGCTGCCTGAGCCCCCCCCATTGGCTGCGCGATCAGCTCCGCTACGCCGCCATCCACCAGGCTCTGCGCCGGGTGTTCACGATCGTGGCCTGCAGCTCCTGGATGCAGGCAGAGCTCAAACGCGCAGGCTGGCCGTCGCTTGCACTCCCGATCCCAGCGCTGCCCCATCCAACCCTGCCGCAGCGGCCCGCTGACGAACCCCGCTTCCTGTTCCTCGGCCGGCTGGATCGTGAGAAGGGCGTGGACCTGCTGCTGGAAGCCTTTGCGCGCATGCCGACACCGGGATCCCTCCATCTGGCGGGTGTCGGTCCCTGCCGGGATGCCCTCGAAGCCTTGGTCCGTGACCTGGGACTGGGCGATCGCGTGCATTTTCTCGGCTGGCTGGATCGGGAGGCGATCGCGCAGGAGCTGGCCCTGGCGTGGGCCCTGGTCGTCCCCTCGCTGTGGGCCGAGCCCCTGGGGATGGTGGCCCAGGAGGCCATCGCTGCCGGAGTCCCAGTGATCGCCAGCGCCTCGGGCGGGCTGGCCGAGATCGTGGGTGAGGGCCGCCATGGACTGCTATTTGCCAACGGCGATGGCCCGGCCCTGACGGCCTGCCTGATGCGAATCGCCACCGGGGCCGACTTCCCGGAGCACCGCCTGATGGCAGGGGATCCGGAGGAGATGGCGCAGCGCTTCGAGCCTGGCAACACGCTCACGCGCTGGCGCGAGATCCTGGCCGCCGCCGCGGGAATGGGCAGCAGCACCGGTGGAGGCAGCAGGAGTCAGCGATAAACCGAAGGTCCTGCATCCAACCCTCGCAACGCCCTCACCATTCCGGGAATCTCGAGGGCATGCACCACCAGGGCGAGAAGGATCACCAGGGGCACATCCCGCCGGCGTAATTCGAAGGGATGAAGGAGCGGCAGAGCCCGCACAAGGCGATCCACGACCCGATAGAGCACCAGGGGAGGGATCGCCAGGACACCGAACCGGCGGACGACCCAGGCCCCGCGGATCCTCTCGTCGAGCTGGCGGATCCGGATTTCGGTCCAGCCCACACCTCGGCGCACATCGCGCTCCATGGACCAGCCCTCGAAATCATGCACCACACGCATCCCGGGACAGAAGAACAGAGGCGTTCCCTGGCGGCGCCAGGTTTCGGTGAGCAGCCGGTACGCGAAGGGGCCCAAACCTTCTGGGAACGGGGTGGCCAGCAGGGCGTCGCGGCGGGCGATCATGTTGTTGGTGGCCAGCAATTCGATCCGGCCTTCGTGTCCGATGTCGGTGTAGGAACGGGATAACAGGCCCAGCACCCGCTCCACCTTCGTTCGACCGGGATAGGTGGTGCGTCCGCTGATGGCCGCAGCCTCCGGATGGCGTCCCATCGCCGCCACACCGGCAGAGATCCAGGAGCGAACGGGAACGTTGTCGGCATCCAGAACCATGATCAGATCCGAACGGGCTTCGCGCACCGCGGTGTTCTTCAGCTCGTAGCTCGCGTTCGCCTCCCCACTCACCAGCCGCAAGCCCGGCAGCAGGTGCGGCAGATCATCCGGGAGGTCTGGCAGGCAGTCCCGGTTCTCCACCAGGAGCACCTCCACGTCACCGTCGTACTCCTGATCGGCCAGGCCCGCCAGAGAGAGGCGCATGTCCTCCCAGGCCTTGGCATCCCCGCCCCGGTAGTCGGAGACGACCAACACCGTTACCACCGGATCACAGGACACGGGTTCGAAAGCTGAGGGGAGCTGATGGACCAGTCCACCATGCCGGAGCCAACTGCGGGTTCTGTACATCGCTGGCCGCGGGGAGCGGATGTGGGCAACGATCTGGATCGGCTGTTGATGCTTGAGACCTCGAACCTGCGTGACCGGCATAGCAGCTGCGGGGCCTCCTTGCCATCGCCTGATCTCAGCGACGAGCACCCCGCCCATTCACCGCGAAGGAAGCCCGATACAGCTCCGATGCCGACATCGCCTGGGGGGTTGATCGGCTCGCCGTTGCTGCCGATGCCTGAGACGGTGAGGCCAGCGGCGGCCTGCATGCCGGCGGGGCCGCGCTGCTGGAAGAGGAAGCCGTAGACGGGATGGACGCGCATCTGGTCGAGGAACTCGGTTGTCGTCATCGGGCGGCCGTCGTCACCCAGCAGCGGTTTGCCCTGGGAATCGAGCGGTTCGAGCCCGTCCTTGCCGTCGCTGCCGCTGCTGAGGCGAAAGCAGCTGCCCAGCTGGCCTTTGAAGATGTCAAAGAAGGTGCCGCGTCCGTCTCCGCCGGAGCGGCCCTCGGCCTGGGAGAAGACCCGCTCCAGCAGCCGGTCCTTACGCAATTGAAGGATCTGCTGTCTGGCCTCGTCGCGCTCGGACGCGACGGCGGCGACCTTCTGAGCGGAGGCCTCCTCCATTTGGCGTTCGCGCAGTTCCATCTGCTGCTCGAGCACTTGCTTCTGGCGTTCGGCCTGCTGCAGGCGGGCGTATTCCTCCGGGTTGATCTCGGAAAAGCGATTGAGCTGCTGCCGCAGGGTGCGGATTTCTTTTTCGAGTTGGTTGCTTTTGCGGCGTTCGGCACGCAGGGGTTCAGCGAGGCGGCTGTCGTCGGCAGGCGGCGAGGAAGCAGCGGCCGGCTCGCTTTGCGCGGTGGCACTGGTAGTGGTGTCAGCGCTGGAGCCAGCAGAACCATCACTGCGTCCCTGAGCCTCAGTGGCTCCGGCCTCGGTGCCCTGGTTTGCGTTGAAGTTGTCGTCGGTGCCCTGACCGCTGGCTGCGGCGGTGGAGCTGGAGGTGGAAGAAGCAGTGGCAGTGGCCATGACCCGTCTCGGCTGTCGTGGATGAGCACCCCGTCCGGGCTGTGCTCAGTTCCTGTTGCCATGGATGACGGCCGACAATGGCGCCGGTTCTCTGGCAAACCGAAATGGCCAACGGCATCACGGTCACGTCCAACCCCGATCCGGCTCAGCTGCAGAGCCTGGGCGTGATGAGCTGGCCGACCTGGGGCTGTGGGGTCAGCACCTTCCCCTGGAGCTACGACGAGCAGGAGACCTGTCTGTTGCTGGAGGGAGACGTCAGCGTCACCCCCGATGGCGGTGAACCGGT
>CAMBZX010000129.1 GCA_945872185.1 Synechococcus sp. UW140
CCGCAATGGGATAACGATTGGACCAAGTGCTCCGTGGCTGTTCCTGATACGGCCTGCCACTGGTATGTCGTGAATCCTGACAACACGTTTGGCAAGGGTTTCAGTTGGATCACTGCACCTGAATACGATGTGACGGCCCTCAGGGACATCGGCGTGCAGCACGATGTGACCGTTTCGCAGGGTTTTCAGACGACGGTGGAGCTCATGAATGCAAGCACCCAGGTGAAATACGGGGATAATTATTGAGCTGATGCGTGTTGTGGATGGAAGCTGAAGATCAAAATATTTCTGGCTTGCATTGTTTTTGGGAACGCCGGAAAATATATGCTATTGCAAGTTACTGAAGAATTCTAATTGGTTTGAATTCTGTCCATCCTGATTCTTTCTCAGGTTTTTGGCGGCTCTGATTAAGTCCAGGCCGGATCCTTTCCGCTCGTTGTCAGGTGAGATTGCGGCGTCACCGTCGGCTTGGGTTAGTAATATGTCCAATTTTTATTTTTTTAATGTTTGGATTTTCGCCCTCGCCTCAGAGTTGTTCTTGGCCGCAAAGTTTCAATGGCTACTTAACGGCTCTGATTAGTTATTGGCAAGCTTGGGGACTAGCTGGCCATTGTTTTGGGTATGAGTAGGTGAGAGGCGTATCGGCTCGTTCAAGTCCATACTGGATGCAAGAAAGTTTGCAAGGATTTATGTTATGGCATGGTCGCCTGTTGGTGCTTGTATCCAATTCTCGTCAGTTGCCGAATTGGAGTTCGGCCCCACCGGGAGCAGACTTGTCATGCAGGGTCCAAAGGGGACGACCAGGTGCCACCTCAAAGAAGTCATAAAAGACGGCATTGGAGCGGCCCGTATTCATGCCGATCATGCGTACGTCACGTGGCATGAAGTAGCAGCCAGGAGCTTTGGTGGTCGCAGGGATTCGATGATCGATAAACAGGGTCATTTCGCCCTCAATTACGCAGGTTACGCCTGCCTCATCATGGTTGTGGATGGGAGTTCTGGTTCCAGCTGCACGGGTCGAGAGGAAAACACTGGTCTCAGTGCCACCGTCGCGAACCCGATTCAACAAGGCAGTCGTCTTGATCGGCGGTAAGGGATTTTTGGGTAAGATGCCCTTCGTGATCAGTTCCTCAAGTGATTGGGCATTGGCAGAACAGGGTAGAAGGAGGAGAAAGGCATACAGAAAAGAAGGCATCTTCATCGAGTCCTTGCGGCGGTATTCAACTTTAGCATTGTCGTCATGCGTGCTTTAAGTTGGATGGTGTCGACAAGAGGGGGTTCTCTTCGGTGGCCTAACTTGATAGGCTTCCTGTGCGCTCGTGTGTCCTTATCTTTGGGAGTCTTTCAGTAGTGCTGGATCAGCAGCGCTTTGAGCAGGTGCGACTGGCTGGAACTGGGTAGCGCGGGGTGTTCGACAGGTCCCTGAAGCCGATCTCGGCGAAACAGTCCTGAATCAGCAGCAGCAGGATCCAGACACCTCCACAGCTTTGGTGAAGGCTGGGGTTTCGTAGGCGTTGCTGATGGCCAGCACCATTAATGCAGGGATTTCATAATGGCCAGCACACTGCCCCAGAGCGCCGCCAACCACAGCCTTCGCCTGTGGTTGTGGTCCCCGCCAATTGGCTCTGTTTGTCTGCCATGAGGGAGCTGACGGCGGCGTGATGTCGGTTTCTGCCATTCTCTTGGCGGCTGTTCTGTGGCGGTGCTCTCCTCAGGCGCATAGGCTGCTGGTAGAGGCAAGGACATCCGTGAAGCGTTTATTGCTCCTGGGAATCTGGCTGCTTCCCTTCAATGCCGCTCATGCCAAAACACCAGGCATCCGCTGTCCTGGCGACAACACCGTTGAGATGAGGTATTGCGCCTCGATGTCACTGGAGCAGTCTGACAAGCAGCTGCATCAGAAAATCTCCAAGGACCTGTTCAAGCAGTGGCAAGATGCCACCAGGGCTGTCTGCGCCAAGGCCTATGCGCCCTACCGGGATGGCACCATCTACCCGCAGTTGATCGTGGGATGCGATGACCATCTGAATCGAGCGCTGTTGAAGGAATTGAAGGGTCTTGGTGATTAGTTCTGACGCCTAGGCCCTAGCAGGCAGGCAGGCTCGGGAGGTGATCTCCCTCCCTTGGCCATGGGCTCGTTAGGGCCAAGGTCCAGCCGCGGACCTTCGGCGAAAGCAACCGAGGCCTGCAGGGCTGATTGGCCATGGCAGCTGATTGGGACCTGTTTGATGCCATCGCGCCGTTCCACCTGTTCGCCGGGCGACTCTGGGCTGACTTGCTCGCTTCAGCCCTGACCGCGCGCTAACCAATGGGGGCAATGTTGCTGGGAGGTGACGCTGGCGTGGAGCACCACCTGCCAGACACGGCAGACACCGCTGCCAGCGGCGCAGTCCGTGAGATTGCGGCATCCGGAGCAGCGAGGGGGAGTCAGCGTCATCTGTGACGGTTGAGCAAGCGCACACTCTAGATTCCTGCCGACTGTTGACTTCACAGTCCGATACCAGCGGCGCCCAGGCCTGGGGCGCCACTGAGTTCGAGTTGGAAATCGGCGGCCAGGCTGCCACTGCAGTTGCCTTCCAGCAGACCAAGGCCTGAGCTGAGCGTGCTGTAGCGCAACTGGCCGAGACCGCTGAATGGGGCGTTGCCGATCCAGGTGAAGGCCTGGTTGCCGCCCTTGTCCGAGCGGGCGTCCATGGCTGTGAGGTCGATCCGATCCCCGGATTGCCAATCGCTGATCAGATCCCGGCTGCCGCTGCCATTGCCGGCATCGCTGAGGCTGGCGTAAAGGAACAGATCTGTGCCTTCCCCGCCCTGCAGGCTGTCGGCGCCGGCACCCCCCTGGAGGGTGTCGTTGCCAGCGCCGCCTTCGAGCCGGTTGGTTGTGCCGTTGCCGCTCAGGGTGTCGTTGAAGCTGGAGCCGATCAGCTGTTCGAAACCGCTGAGCAGATCGCTGCCGGCTCCGCCGGTGTTCTGGGAGGAGGTGATTGCCAGGCTCACCTTCACCCCGGCCGTTGCCATGGCATAGCTGAGTCTGTCGCCGCCTTGGTGGTTACCGCCGATGAGGGTGTCATTGCCAGCGCCACCGTCGATCAGATCGTCCCCATCGCCGCCATCAATCCGGTTGGCGGCTCCATTCCCCTGCAACTGATCGGCGCCGCTGCCACCGATCAGTTGTTCCACTGCGATCAGGTCGTCGAATCCGCCGGCGCCGGTGGCCTGGGGCCCGCTCAGGGACAGATCCACCACCACTGAATTCATCACTCCGGCGTAGGAGGCTGTGTCCAAACCGTCGCCGCCATTCAGCAGGTCGTCCCCATCGCCGCCCAGCAGGGTGTCATTGCCCGCGCCACCGTTGAGTTGGTCGTTGCCGGCCAGGCCATGGAGCTGATCGTGGCCCCCGAGGCCATCGAACCATTCATCGCCGCTGCCACCGGTGAGGATATTGTTGCCGCTGGTGCCACTGATCATGTTGCTCACCTTGCTGGCCAGGGTGAGCGCCGACCAACTGGTGCCGTCGCTGAAGCGCACCAACTGCACTGGGTTGTAGCTGTTCTGAACCGTGCCGTCGCGGAAGAAGTCGTCGATAGTGATTGATTCTCCGCTAGTGAGGATGTCGAGTCGCAGATGCTCGCCAACCCGGATTGCATTGATATCAAGGGGCATGATTGACCCACCGAAGTTCAACGTGTTCTGGCGTTTTGCATTGGTGTCGAGGTAGGACCTCAGCGTGTCTTTGCCGTCGTACAGGCCGTAGTGATAGATGTTGTCGCCCAGCCCGCCATTGATCGTGTCATCCCCTCTGCCCCCTGTGATCGTGTCATTATCGCCATAGCCATTGATGCGGTCATGGCCTGGGCTGCCTACCAGTTCTTCGGCCACATCGGTGCCAGTGAGCGCGAGATTTACCAGCTTTTGGGCATTCCATACGGTGCCATCTTCAAAGGACACCAGTTGCAGCGGTGTGGTAAGGATAGAGTAGGAATCAGCGCGGAAGAATTGGTTTAAGGTGATTTGGTCATTGTTGCCGGCGATCTTCAGCACCAGGTCCAGTCCCGAGCCGTCGCGATGCACCGAGACATCCGCTGGATTGATGGGTGTGCCGAACATCAGGGTGTTGTTGTGGCTGAGATTGTTGTTCCAGTTGGAGAGGATGACATCCTGACCATCGCCCCTGTAGAACGAATAGGTGTTATTTCCGGGGCCAGCTTCCATGGTGTCATTGCCAGCCATTCCCCCGAGTGTGTCGTCTCCAGTGCCACCCAATAACAGGTCATTGCCGCCGTAGCCGTGGAGAGTGTCATTGCCGCCCATCCCCTGAATCGTGTCGTCGGTTGCCATGCCCCTGATATATTCTGATTCATCATTTCCTTGCATGGTCATCAAGATCATGGTCTCCATTGTCCAGAGGGTGCCGTCGCTGAAGGCTACTTCTGTGATGGGATTGCGGAGTTCATTCCTGTATTCGTCATGAAAGACCGACGTCACATCGATGCTGTCGTCTGTGCCGATGATGCTCAGTGTTATTTCGTTGTAGGGCCGGTAGACGTGAAGGTCTGAGGGTTTGATGTCGGCGTCGCACACAATGCGGTTCGTGGCTTCTGGTGAGAGGTCGTCCCAGGCGACAATCTGATCCCGGCCACCGCCCCGACTGAAGCGGTAGCTGTTGTTGCCTGTTCCACCCACCAAGGTGTCATTGCCGGCGCCGCCGTCGAGGCTGTCGTCGCCTGAATAACAGATGAGTAAGTCATCGCCGCTGTTGCCCTGAAGCCGATCATTGCCACCGTTGCCATAGACCGTATCGTTGCCTGCAGCTGCGTCGATGGATTCGTTGTAAGCAGTCCCATTGATTGTCTCAGTTGCGTCAGTTCCCTGTACGGCCCTATGCATCAGATCCGACCTGCTCCATCGGCTGCCATCGTCGAACTGGATGTAAGTGCTATCGTCAGCACGAGTGTAGAAAAAATTATTGCTAAAAAAGTTTGTAATTGTGAGTCTGTCGCTTGGGTTGAGCTCCAGGATCAGGCTGTCTTCGCTGCGTCTTACGCGTAGTTGCCCGGGCTGGACGGCGCTTCCAAATCGGATCAAGTTGGATTTCGGTCCACCCCAGTCGCTTGTGGTGTCCTGGCCGTCACCGATGTCGAAGCCGTAAACATTGTTCCCGTCTCCACCGGCCAAGTTGTCGTTGCCTGGGCCGCCGATCAGGGTGTCATCGCCATCCCCTCCATCCAGGCGGTCGTTGCCACCTCCCCCGTCCAGGACGTCGTCGCCACCTCCCCCGTAGAGATGATCGTCCTGCTCCTTGCCCAGCAAGACGTCCTGGCCCACGCCTCCCGCCAAGCTGTCGTTGCCATCTCCACCTGCCAGCAGCTCGTTGGCGTCACCCCCTGCCAGCCAACCATTGCTGTTGCGCTTGTTGATCTGCTCGTCCATCACCAGCAGCCAGGGTCGCTGGCCCAGCGGACTGGTGGCCTCCAGGGCCAGCTGCCGCAATGTGGTCATCAGCTCGGCTCCCGTCGCTGCCAGGCTGCGCATCGCTTGCCCCAGGCGTAGCAGTAGCTCATCGCTGGGCTGGTCGCCGTAGCGGCGCTGTAGGGCGCTGATCACGCCCATCCCATCCCAGTGGTAGCCCGATCGCTGGGGATCCAGGCGCAGCAACTCAGGGCTTAGCACTGATCCCAGCAGCTCCTCGGCTTCCAGTGCGCTGCCCACCAGGCCACAGAGCTTGTCAAAGGTGTGGCCAATCGCGATGCCTGCCGTATCCACCTGAATCCCGGCGCCATTGCGGTACGGGCTGGCCAGCAGGGTCTCCATCGCCGTCAGGGTGCGGATGTCGTCCAGGCCCCTTGCCGTTTTGGCGGGGAGGTCGTACACACCGGTCCAGCGGTAGATCAGGGGGCGGATCAGGGTCGCCCGCGCCTCTGGAGAGGCTTGCAGCCACTGCTCCACGAGGAGGCGCAGTTGGCCCGTTGGATCGCGCTGCATGGCTTGATGCAGGCTGGGCACGTTTCCCAGCCCGGCGATGTTGGGCAGCTGGGCGATCTCCGGATCAATGGCGATCGGGTCAAGGTCGAGGCTGCGGGCCATATCCACCTGGAACCAGACATCGACCAGCGAACGCTGCTCCCCCTGACTGTTGCGATAGCTGCCCAGTTGCCGCTGTTGGTTGCCCTGAGCATCGTGAATGCTGGTGTTCTCGTAGGCCAGATCCAGGCTGGCGATGCCCGCTTCGGCGAGAGAAAGCCATTCACCGGTATCGAGGAAGCCGTTCGAGTTGCGATCCTGCCAGAGCTGCAGGCGACCCCAGTCGGCGTCCTGGCTGTCGACGCAGCCATCACTGTTGTTGTCGAACTCCCTGAGCGCTTCGAAGCCGTTGGCGGCGAGACTTCCATTCGCCAGGCGGGTCTGATTGCCGAACAATTCGTGTCCCTTATCGATCGTCTGATTGCCATCGCGATCGCATACCAGCAGGGCATCGTCGGCACCCACCCAACCGCTGCGTTCGGCGTATCGGTTGCCGTTGTGATCGAAATGGATCGCCCGCGTCTCCAGGGCCAGCGTTTCGATGCCATCCCCATCGAGATCGAGGATCAACGGGCAGGAGTACGAGGCGGCCATCGCCAGTCCGGCACGAATGAAGCGCACCGAATCCAGCAGGCTGGGTACACCGGGTAGGAGTGTGATCGGTAGAACGGTTGTCTCGATCAGGTTGAGCGTGCGTTGCATCACCCAGCTGGCGAGGGCGGCTTGATCGGGATCAACCTGCCGCAGGCTGGCGATCAGATCGCTCCACAGGTTGCTGGCATCCGGGATCCAGGGGGCGGTATTCGGCGGCGGTGCCCAGCCCTGTTGCACCAGGTTTTCGAGATAGCTCACCATGCCACCCACCACGGCTGTTGTGGTTGTGGGTACACTGAGCATGTCGGTGCTGAACTGTCTCAACTGCTCCCAGATCGGTTCATTCAGGGATTGATTTCTGGCAATCAACTCCTGCATCAGCATGGTTCCGATCAGGGTTCCCAGATCCCATTTGAGCAATGTGGTGTTGGCTAGCGGCAGCAGGCAGAGGCCAGCGAGTAGCGTTTTGATGCCGTCGAGAGTGGACTCAGGATTCTGAAGTTTGTTGATGCCGCCGATCAGTAGAGAGGCAATATTTTGCGAGGAATCGGCAATGCGAATGTAGTCGGGTTGCTTGTAATGGCCGGTGCCATAGTCCAGCCCTTCGGCCAGCGCCTCTTTCATGTGGGCATCGAAGACCGTCGCGATTTGCTGCTCGGGATCCAGGAGGCGGAGGCTGACGCCACCTACGTGGCCGTTGCCGAGGCGGGCGACGATGTCGTCGCTGCGGTAGTAATGGGTGCCGTTGATGGTGGCAGCCACGGCGGGGCTGTAACTGCGGAATTGGCGCAGGGCCCATTCCCCACCCAGGGAATTCCAGGT
>CAMBZX010000130.1 GCA_945872185.1 Synechococcus sp. UW140
ATGGGTTGAGGGTTGCGCCGGCCCCTGTTCCGGAGAGACGGAAGAAGGAAACGCTGCCGTTCTGCGCTTTGTCGGCTGGATTGACCAGAGCCACCGCCACCAGATCACCGGCAACCGCGACGCTCTGGGCATCAGCGGCAAGCTCGAGAGAAGTGATCAGCTTGGGATTATGGATGTCGGCGAGATTGACAAGGCGCAGGTTGTTGTCGCCTCCCACCACGAGCGCCACGCCATGAACAGGGGAATAGGCAGCAATCTCAGCACCACCCAGCTCGATACTGGAAATGGGACCTGTCTTCAGTGAGGACATGCCGGGGAAGGAGAGAACAAATCGACTCCCATTCCATCAACACAAGATGGAATCCCACGAACTGCAGAACACCGATACATCGTAATGCGCGACACATTGTAGCCTCAAGGTTATGGAGCGGATAAGAGCCGATTAACTATTGCTTTATCCGTCCCATTCGCCCACCCTGGCCCCAGGGCATGTCAGGCCTGGGCCGTCCCCCCGGCGCGCACGACCCGCATTCCGATGTTGAAGCTGACACAAATCCTGGGTTGTGAGCTGCGGCTTCGCTCCACCTCATGCCACAGCCAGCCCGGAAAAAGAAACATCAGGCCAGGCTGCGGCTGCCGCAGAATCCGTCCCGTGGCATAGGCACCAGCTGAAGGCAGCAACGGTGGCAGCAGCACCTGGGCACCCGAGCGTGGATCCAGAAAGGCGATGGCCCCGCAGTCTTCGGGAGCCGCGAGGTAAACCACACCACTGAACAGACTGTTCGGGTGCAGATGGGCCCTGACGGAATGTCCTTCCCGGTTCACCATCGCCCAGGCGTTGTTGAAGCAAGGTGTGGCCTTGCTCATGTCCCACCCGAACTCAGCCATCGCCTCCTGGGTGCAAGCCGCGATCCACTGGAACAACGGCCCCAGCTCTGGATCGGCCAGCAAGTCGCTCTGGCTGTGCCAGCCCCCCTGATTGGTGAGCTGCAATCCCGCCCTGTCCTTGCACTCGAGCTCAAGTACGTGATCGCGCCAGGACTGAAGTTGATTCAGATCAGGATGCCGGAAGCTCCACAGCGGCGTGGCAAACAGCGCTGAAGCGGACAGGGTCTTTGGGCCAGGCCGATCTTCGCTCACCCCAGCTCCACCAGCCGCCCGCGCACCAGCTGCGCCTGAGCTTCGGCCTCAAGCAGATTTGCCTGGCACTCCGCCACCACCTCCGGCGGCGCCTTGCCGGCGAAGTTGGGGTTGGCGAGGCGCCCCTGCAGGCCGGCGATTTCCTTGTCGACCTTGGCCAGATCCTTCTGCAGCCGCGCCCGCAGGGCGTCCAGGCTCTGCTGCGGCACGGTGATGCCCACCTGGGCGTCGCTGTCGACAAGGCCCAGCAGCTGGCCTGGGCTGGGCTCGGGCTCACCGTGCAGCTCGGACGCATTCACCAGGCGCTGGATCTTGTCCTGGTTGGCAGCCACAAAGGCCTGGCGGGATGGGTTGGACGTGTGGATGCCGACAGGAATCTTCTCGCCCGGTTTGACACCGGAGAGGGCGCGCAGATTACGGATGGCGCGCACGGCGTCGATGCCGAACTGGAAGGCCGTTTCGTGGGCGGCATCGGCCCAGGCGGGATCGCTCTGGGGCCAGCGCTGCAGGGCCAGGAACTCCGTCTCAGCGGCACCGGTGAGGGCATGCCAGAGCTCTTCACTGAGGTGGGGCATCAACGGATGCAACATCACCAGCAACGCCTCAAGGCTGTGGGCGAGCGCGCGGCGAGCGGCGCTGCGGGCGGCCGCGTCATCGCCGAACAGGCGCGGTTTGGCCCATTCGATGTACTGATCGCAGAGATCATTCCAGGCGAACTCATAGAGCAGCTTGGCGGCTTCACCGAGGCGATAGCTGCCATACAGCTCAGCAGCCAGAGTACTGGTGCGCTCCAGGCGCGAGAGGATCCAGCGGTCTTCGCTTTCCAGCTCCGCCAGCTGCGGCGCACCCAGGGAGGCGGGCGTTTCGCCGCCCAGATTCATCAACGCAAAGCGGGTGGCATTGAACAGCTTGTTGGCGAAGTTGCGCGCGGCCTCCACCGTGGCGGAGGTGTCGGAGCTGCGGTCGTAGTCGAGGCGGATGTCCTGACCGGCGCCGGCCACCTCGCGCACCAGGGCGAAGCGCAAGGCATCGGCGCCGTAGCGCTCGATCAGCAGCAGCGGATCGATACCGTTGCCGGCCGACTTGCTCATCTTGCGGTTCTGCTCATCGCGCACCAAGCCGTGGATGTACACATCCCGGAACGGCATCCAGCTGTCGCGGCCGCCCACGGCGCGTTCCTGGCCGTCAGCGCCGCTCTCCTGCAGGAAGGCACCGGCCAGCATCGTCATGCGCGCCACCCAGAAGAAGATGATGTCGAAGCCGGTCACCAGCACGCTGGTGGGATACCAGGTGGCCAGATCGGCGGGCTCCAGATCCCCCTCGCCGGGCCAGCCCAGGGTGGAGAAGGGCCAGAGGCCGCTGGAGAACCAGGTGTCGAGCACGTCCGGGTCCTGCTCCAGCTGGGCGCCGGCGCCGTACTGCGCCTGCGCCTTCTCCCAGGCTTCGGCCTCACTGCGGGCCACCACGTAGGGGGTGGCCTCGCTGATCACGCCGCCGGTCTCGCTGACCACGAACCAGGCGGGGATGCGATGGCCCCACCAGAGCTGGCGGCTGATGCACCAGTCGCGGATATCGGTGAGCCAATCGCGGTACACCTTGTTCCAGCGCTCGGGCACGAAGCGAGGCTCAGCGCGATTGAGGGCCTCGCGGCAGCGGGCCGCCAACGGCTCAGCCTGCACAAACCACTGGGTGGAGAGCAACGGCTCCACCGGCACCTTGCCGCGGTCGGAATAGGGCACGCTGTGGCGGTGCGGCTCGGTCTTCACCAGCAGCCCCTCGGCCGCCATCGCCGCCACCACAGCCTTGCGTGCCTCGAAGCGATCCAGACCGGCGAAGCGACCAGCGGCTTCGTTCATCGTGCCGTCCTTGGCCATCACCGTGATCTGGGGCAGGCCGTGGCGCTGGCCGATGGCGAAGTCGTTGGGGTCGTGGGCGGGGGTGACCTTGACGCACCCCGTGCCGAAGGCCGGATCGACGTGCTCATCAGCCACGATCGGGATCGGGCGGCCCACCAGCGGCAGGGTGATCGTGCGGCCCACCAGATGGGCGTAGCGGGGGTCGGCCGGATTCACCGCCACGGCGGTGTCGCCCAGCATCGTTTCCGGGCGGGTGGTGGCCACCACCAGGTGATCGATCGGGTGCTCGCTGGCAGCCTCACCCCCGGCAGCGCCCTCCAAGGGCGTGAGCGGATAGCGCAGGTGCCAGAGGGAGCCATCCACCTCTTTCATCTCCACCTCCAGATCGCTCACCGCCGAGCCGGAGGCCGGGCACCAATTGACGAGGTATTCGCCGCGGTAGATCAGGCCCTGGTCATGCAGGCGCACAAACGCCTCCACCACTGCCTTGTTGAGGCCGGGATCAAGGGTGAAGCGCTCCCGCTGCCAATCCACCGAATAGCCCAGGCGCCGCAGCTGGCCAACGATCGTGCCGCCGCTCTCGGCCTTCCAGGCCCAGGCGCGCTCGAAGAAGGCATCGCGGCCCAGGTGGTCCTTGCTGGTGCCTTCGGCCTTGAGCTGCTTCTCCAGGATCGTCTGCACGGCGATCGAAGCGTGGTCGGTACCGGGCAAACACAGAACGTTCTTGCCCCGCAGGCGCTGGAAGCGCACCACCGTGTCGATCAGGGCCGTGTTGAAGGCATGGCCCATGTGCAGGCTGCCGGTCACATTCGGCGGCGGGATCACCACCGCGAACGGCTCACCCGGGGCCGCCGGATCGGGGTGGAAGGCGCCCGCCTGCTCCCAGGCCTGCTGCCAGCGGCTTTCGGTGCCGGCCGGGTCGTAGGTCTTGGGCAGGGCGTCGCTCAAGGATGCGGTGCTCCCGGCCGGGGACGCTTCAGAAGCTTCGCGAGCAGACACGGCATCGGTCACGGCGACAGGCACAGGCAATCGAAGCCATGGTCGCAAAGCGGCCCAACCCAGCCCCGCCGGCGACCGAAACGGCTGCAATCGGGTGGGCCTGCGCTGCAGGGCCAGAATCACCAGCCAGCTGATGACGATGGCGCGGGTTGCTGGCCCTGCGGCTGCGTGGCTAAACCGTGAGCTGTCAAGACTTGTCCCATGAGGACCGCTGCGATGGCCGCTGGCGCCGGAGTGAACGTTGTGGTCCCCAGCTCCCAGCTCGGAGAATCCGTTGAGAATCAACCGCCAAGAACTGCAGACAATCCGGAAGCGCCACTTCGGGTACCGAATCACGCTCATCTATGGGCTGCTGTTTCTGCTGCTGCTGCCGCTGGCGCAGCTGTTCAGCCCGTTGGTGTCGTTTCTGCTGATCGGCCTGGCCGTGGTGTTGCTGGTATTCGTGAACCGCTTCAGCGGCATGCCGAAGACGAGGCCCGCGATGGCTCTGCTGGGCTGCAGCGCCATTGCCCTGGAGCTGATCTGGCGCGCGGCCCTGGCCTGGCAGCCTGCCGTGGGACGGGTGATCACCCTGCCCCATGTGCTGGTCTGGCTGCTGTTCCTGTTGGTCGTCGTGGTGCGGGGAGTCCGGACCCTGATCCGTGAACCCTTTGTCACCCTGTCGGTCCTCCACTGTGCCGCCTCTGGCTATCTCACGCTCGGCATCTCCGGTGGCGTGATGCTCACCGCCCTCTGGGTGCTGCAGCCATCGGCCTTCGTGGCGTCAGCCCTGCCACCGCACATCACCAGCGCGGTCCCGAGTGGAGCCGTGGCCTCGGCCTTGATGACGGCTTCGTTTGGGCTGCTGACCACCATCGGCACCCAAGTGCTGGACTCAAGAAACGTGACGGTTCAGGTGATGGCCACCCTGATCACCCTCTCAGGCCAGCTCTACATCGCGATCCTGATTGGGCTGATCCTCGGGCGGGTGCACAAGCGAATCGTCTAAAAGCGAGGCCTGCGCCGGCAGAAGAACAAAGGCAATCAGTCGCCCCGCAAGGAAGCGAGATAGCGGCCATGGACGGCCCTGGACCAATAGATGGCTAGCGGAATCAGGATGCCCTCATTGAGGATCATCGAACGCACAAAACCAGCAATCGCGGCGTCGCTGGTCCCGAAAAGGGTCAACACACTGAGCGCCCCCCTGACAACCGCCGCCCAGAGCAAGACGCGAAGCCAGGAAAGAGCAAGCAACGACTTCTGCTTGGCGACGCCAAACATGGCGACGGCGGTAGCCACGGCAATCACCAGCCCAGCACCGGTTGACAGCGCATGGAGCGCGCTTCCCTTCGCCAGCAACGAGGACAGGCCCGATCCCAGCACAGCCAGCGAGAAGGCCTGATGAACATAGACAATTCTCGTCAATACATTGAGGCCACGGGGCTTTGCCTGGTTCAGACTGCTGCTCATCGCCAACAATTTATAATCCCAACTACGCATCTTACCTGCCCCTCAGGCTGCACTGGATCGCGTCGGCTTTCAGGTCCATGCCTTCAGGCCCAGCGCCATCAACCGCGAGCGGATTCTCGGGCCGAACAGGAGCCGGCGCCAAAGGTCTACGTCCTGATCCCCAAGCTCCTGATCCCCGGGGCCCAGGACGACCACCGCCTCAGCCAGGAAAATCGCGCTCCCGAGCTACCCGATGGGCGGTGGCGCCGGCAGAGGCAGCCGCCTGGCCAGAGCAACCAGATCGGCTCGTGGTGCGGCTCCAGCCGCCGTTTGCGGCCTTCCAGGTCCAAGGCGCGCCTAAAGAAGGCATCGCACCAAGTAGGCAGTCCTTGCTGGTGCCTTCCGCCTTGAGCTGTTTCTCCAACAGCGTCTGCACGGCGATCGAGACGTGCTCGGTGGGGCCGCTCTGCCGAGAAGAGCCTGCCTGAATGGAGCTAGGCCGCGGCAGGAACCAGGCGAAGCAGCAGGAGCTCAGGCCTGCTTCCCCGTGGCCTGCTCCGCCAGCAGCTGCAGACGAACGGCAGCCGCCTGCAGCACATCAAGGCTGACATCTTCCGCCGAATCTGGATTCGAAAAACCAAAAGGATTATCTATATCCCCAATAAGATTTAGCAGAAAAATCAGCAAGAAAGCAATCACAAAAAGGAAAAAGACGGACTCCATGATCGAGGAACTCCTCATCAGCACCAGCCCACCACAGAGCAGGGTCGCCCCGGCATTGGCCAACCAGTACACCAGCGGCACGAACGAGGTCTCGCGAATCGTTTCGATCCGGTTAACGCTCCGCAGCACAGCGGCCATTTCGCTCATCAGGCGGCCCTGCAGGGTTGACTCGCCTCGCAGCAACACAGCGGCGTCAACGACACGGCCATGGGCATGCTGATAGAGAAGCATCAGATCGTGCGTGGAAAGATGCTGCCGAACCCAGGCCAGAATGCCGTGGGTCAGATCGGCAACAGCGACCAACGGCACAGCTACCTGCGCGTCGACATGGTGAGCGGGAATACCACGAATCTCCAGGCCCAGGGCTTCCAGCGCGGAGGCCAGTTCACCGGGAAGCTTCTCGCTGTCCTTGAAATCAGTGAGCACTCCATTGAGCAGGAAGCCCAGCAGAAACACGGTGGAAGCCACCAGGGCCGAAAACAGCGGGTTCACCGTGATCACCTCAAGGGCGAACTGGTGAACGAGGAGCTTGAGCAGGGACAAGCCCAGCACAATCGCCAGCACTCGAACCAACAGCCGTAAGCGCCGTCGGTGGGATGAACGCCTGAGGATCAAAGGCAGGGACTGCAAGGCCGTAGCCAATGATATTGAAGGGTAATCAAACACGTTGCACCGCAGTCGATCGGGCGCTTCAAAGCACCAAGTGCTCCACAACACTCACCGATGTCGCCTGGCGCACGCAGGGCCGGCTTGTGCATCACTTTCAAGCCCTGTTCCCCGTAAGCTCCCGTCAACGTCGAATGCATTACATGGGCGGATCATTAGTCATCCTGGCCCTTCGAACCTGCTCGCTGACGCCGTAACCTCATGGCGCCATTCAGCCAGCAGCCGTTGATCCGGCCGATGCTGCCCTTGCCGCAGCCGCGATCACGCCTCTGACCCTCAAGCGTTGCCTTGAGGTGCTGTCCTCACCCCTCGCTCGGCCAACGGCCGGGTCCTGCCTGCAACCGCCCATGACATCGCCCCAAGAGAACCGCGCCAGCATCAATGATTTCTTGTTGCGCCTGCGCAGCGAGGCAGAGCTGAACCAGGCGATGAAGTCAGTCACCACGGCTGCGGGCGTCGCGGCCGTGGCCGAGTCCGCCGGCTTTGCGCTGAGTCCGGCCACCCTGGTGAAGGATTTCGCCCAGCGCCTGCTGGAAGCCGACGACGATCAGGCCGTGGTCCTGTTCGACAACTGCGGCTGGGACCATGGCGAGATCGCCTGGGT
>CAMBZX010000131.1 GCA_945872185.1 Synechococcus sp. UW140
CCGATGCGGTTGCGATCCAGGGCTCGGGGTTGCTCTGCCATGGCCCAGCACTCGCGCAGCAAACGGTCGCGCGCGGGGATCAGCACCCGCAGGGCTTCGGCGCCGCGGCGCCGCTGGCTGGTGAGGGGCACCACCAGCAGGGTGGCGAGGCCCGCTTCCGTGAGCGCATCGGCCTGGATCACCACCACCGGCCGCAGCTTGCCCACCTCAGCCCCCTGATTGGGATTGAGGCGTGCCACCCACACCTCACCGCGGCGCATCAGCGCCACCACGGTTCGGCCGAGGTCGTGTTGGTAGGCGCCTCAGCCCCGGCCAGGGCCTCGTTCTCCGCCAGCAGGAAATCGGCGGCCAGCTCCTGGGCCTCCGCACAGGCGTCCGCATCGCTGGCCAAGGCCACGGCGGCCAGCCTCAGGGCCGCTTGTGCCCGTGCTTCCCGCCGCTGGAACAGCAGGGTTTCCAGGGCCTCGCGCAGCAGCTGGGAGCGGGGTTGGCCACTGAGTCGCGCTTCCTCACTGAGCTGTTGCTCCAGGTTGCCTGGAAGGCGGAGGCTGACAGCACCCATGGAACGCCATCGACGTGATCGAATCCAGTTTACGAGATGTATGCCAACTTGTATGACAGATACGCATCCGATGTTGAGGCGATCACCTCACAGGCGCACCAACTGGCGTGATTCGCCCAGCGTCTGATCGCTACCTGTGCCACAACCAGCGGCTGTCCCGTTGCAGGGCGGCGGCCATGGCTCTGAGCCGCTGGCCAGCAGTTCGGCGTGTTCGCTGGGCGTGAGCACCAGGGCATCGCAGCTGAGCGGCAGCTCCGCCAGGGGCCAGGCCAGCAGTCGGTGGTGTTGGGGGCCGTTGCTGCCGGTATCGATCAGCAACAGATCGAGATCGCTGCCGACTCCGGCGTCACCCCGCCCGTAGCTGCCGAACAGGCCCACCCGCTCCAGGCCCGGATGCTCCACCGCCACCTGGGCCGCCCAGAGGCGCACCTGGTGCAGGATCTGCTCGGGCTCAGGCCGGTGCAGCAGCGATTGCGTCAACGATCGAACGGGCATGACGTAAGGCGTCATCGCTTTGGAGCCGGCCGAAGCCGTCAGGCTTCTGCGCAGCAGTGATGGTCCGTCGGGGCCCCATCGGGCAGGCTGTCGGGGTAGCGCGTCGGGATGTACAACGCATCCAGGATGCGCAAACGGTCCTCCAGATCGCTGATGCTGGCGGCCAGGGCGGTGGCGACCGCCGGCGGCAGATCGCGGCAGGAGCGCCCGAGACCGTGGCCCCACGCCTGCTGGCCATGGCGCAGGTGCAAACCCTTCAGGGCCTTCTCCACCGCCTGATGGCAGGCGAAGCAGGCCCGTTCATGGTGGCCGGCGGCGGCGCTGACTCCGGCCAGCTGCAGATCGGCCTGCGCCTGATGCAGCCAGTCGGCGGAACGGTTCATGCGCCATTGTGGCGGCTGCCGGCCAGGGCGTTGGCGCTCGAGATAGACCCGCTCTCAGGGTTCATTCTCAGAGCTGGTAAGGATGCAGCACACCGCCCAAGGCCAGCGGGAAATCGCGGCTGTTGCGGGTGGCGAGGTTGAGGTCGCTGCAGCGGGCGGTGGCCAGGATGATCGCGTCGCGAATCTTCAGGCCATGGCGTTGCCGGAGCCGCACCGATTCCAGGGCGATGGCGTCGTCGATCGGCAGGCGGGGAAAGCTCTCCAGCCAGGCCTGCACGGGGCCGCTTTCACCTTCGCGGCAGCCCACCAGCACCTCGATCCAGCTGATCACGCTGATGCACGGCCGCTCCTGCTGCTCCAGCCAGGCCAGGGCTAGGGCTTCGCCGCGCAGCACGTCGATCAGGATGTTGGTGTCGAGCAGCAGCATCAGGGCTCGCCCCACTCCTGCCGTAACGCCTGTTGCAGCTCCAGAGAACCCTCCGGGCGGTCACGCCACAGGCCGAAGACCTCCCCGTGGCTGGGTTTCTGCTGCTCCAGCCACAGCCGCAGCGCCTGCCGCAGTGCCTCCGCCCGCGACAGCCCCCGCTGGCGGCAAAGGGCATCGAGCTGGGTGCGCTCGGCCTCCGGCAGGTCCACGATCGTGCGCATATTGATGCCGTCACCTGATGACGGCATTGTAGGGGAGGCTGATGGGCTGATCAGGCTCTGCGGCGTCCGGCGGCTTCCTGGGAGTGCTGCTCCTGCAGCCTCTCTGGCCTGCTCCGGGTCGTCCCTGGGAGTGAGCAGTGCTTGCAGCCGCTCGGCCCGCTGGCAGCGCCAGTTGTCACCAACCCTCGTAGCCTGAAGCTGTGCACTGCCGACGGGCCCATGCTCGCTCCCCCCCGCCCCCTGGAGATCCTGGCCGGCGAGCTCTGCGGCGACGGTCTGCCGGAGGTGCTCCGCCTGCCCCTCTCGCTCTGCGCTGGTCTGCGCCTTACCCCCGAACAGTTCGAAGTCCTGTGCCAGGCCAATCGGGAGGCGGTGCTGGAGCTGGCCGCTGATGGCTCCTTGATCCTGATGACCCCCACTGGAACTGAAATGGGCGCCCGCAACGCCGATCTGCTCTTTCAGATCCAGACCTGGGCCCGTGCCAGCGGCAGCTGGAAGGCGTACGACAGTTCTACCGGTTTCCGCCTGCCGGACGACTCGGTGCTCAGCCCCGATGTTTCCCTGGTGGTCCTGGATCGCTGGCAGGGCCTCAGCCCTGAGCAGCGCCGTGGTTTCGCGCCCCTCTGCCCCGATCTGGTGGTGGAGCTGGCCAGCTCCCGCGACGAAGGCCCCCGCGGCCTCACCGCCCGGCGCCAGAAGATGGCCAGCTATCAACGCAACGGTGCCCGCCTCGGCTGGCTCTTGATTCCGGAACAGCGGGCGGTGGAGATCTGGGAGCCGCTGGCGGACGCCCCGGCCGAGCCCCGGCGGATGGAAGCGGCCAGCCGCCTTGAGGCTGATCCCCAGTTCCCGGGGCTGGTGGTGGAGCTTGAGCCGATCTGGGCGGGCTGATCGGCCAGCTGCTCAGCTTTCGCGAAGCCAGGCTCGCGCGTCTCGAGCAACGTCGCCGCTCTGATCAGGGCCCATCAGCCATCAACCTAATTGGGCTGACCACGCTCCGCTGCCGGCAAGCTGCGACTCGATCCCCATCCAGCTCCGCAACACCGGGCCGAGACGTTCAGCGCGCCATGCCTACGGAGCCAGCCGCTCGATCGCCCAGGCTGCTTGCGTGTCGTCGCGGCTGTAGCGGAAGCGATCGTGCAGGCGGTTGGGCCGGCCCTGCCAGAACTCGAACTCGCTGGGCACCACCCGGTAGCCGCCCCAGAACGACGGCAGCGGAATCTCGCCATCGGCGAAGCGCCGCCGCATTCGCTCCCATTCCAGCTCCAGCAACTGGCGCGAGCTGATCACGGCGCTCTGCTGCGACACCCAGGCCCCCAGCCGGCTGCCGTGGGGCCGGGAGGCGAAGTAGGCCAGGGAATCGGCGGTACTGATCCGGGCGGCGCTGCCGATCACGCCCACCTGGCGCTCAAGGCCGTACCAGGGGAACAGCAGGCTCACCTGGGCATTGGCGGCGATGTCGGTGGCTTTGCGGCTGCCGTGGTTGGTGAAGAACACCAGGCCGCGCTGATCGAAGGCCTTGAGCAGCACGGTGCGGGAACTGCAGCGGCGGCCATCGCTGGTGGCCAGCACCATGGCGTTGGGCTCCGGCAAGGCCGCTGCCGTGGCCTCGCTCAGCCAGAGGCGGAATTGGGCCACCGGATCGGTCTCCAGATCCTGGCGCCGCAGGCCCAGTCGGCCATACTCGCGGCGCAGGCCGGCCAGATCAGGTGTTGGGGCGGGGTTGGCGGCGGGGGGTTCCATGGCTGAAGGATGGCTGCTGCCATGACCAAGCTCTCGACCAGCTTCTGCCGGAGTGGCTCATCCTGCCGCCGTGGAACCCCTGGCTGGCGGAGGTGCTCGGTCAGGAGACGACGCGCTGGTTGGAGGAGGTTTCAGAGCCGTTGCAGGCGCAGTGCACGCCGCTTTGATCACGCTTCTTCGCCGCTCAGCCCGCACCGTCCTCGACGAGGGCGATCAGCTCCGCCAGCCAGCGTTCGAAGGCGGACAGCTCAGCGCTCAACCGCGGCCAGAGTTCCAGGGCTCCCTCCAGCCGCTGCTGCACCTGCAGCGGATCCAGGTCGTCGGCATACAGGTGGCGCACCACATGGCGAAAACCCAGCAGCTGACCTAGCGATCGGGCCGTGGCGGCTGACAGCAGGGCGGGGCGCCGTTCCGTGGGCTGGGTGAGCCGATCCAGTAACCGTCGATGCCAGTCGGCTCCCTCCGGGGTGCCGCCATGGAGGACCCGCACGATCTGCAGCAGGCAGCGCTCAATGCCGGTGTAGCAGGTTCTGCAGCCGCAGGGCCGCGGCGTCCACCCGCTCGGAATCGGCCCCTTGATGTTGCCAGCGCTGCTCCAATTGCTCCAGACTCGCCATCAGGGCCTCCAGGCGCTGACGCTCCACCGCCAGATCGATGGCCAGATCCCGCAAGCGCGCGGGCGGTGGCGGATCGGGGACCATGGCCATCAGCCAAGCCGTCGGCCATCCCGCTGAATGCGCTGCTGCCAGGGCAGTGGTAGCGCCTCCAGGCGTACCAGATCAATGGCGACCGGAGCCAGGGCCAGGCGGTCAGACTCCCGGCCGGCGCAGCGGGCCACCAGATCCAGTGCATCGATGAGATCTTCGGCCGGCAGCTGCGCCACCGCCAGATCGAGATCCGAATCGGCATGAAAGCCGGGGCCCAGGGCGGAGCCGAACAGCCACACACGGGCATCGGGCCAACGGGCCTGCAGAGCCCCCACCACCACCGGTGCCATCTCCAGCAGCTGTCGGCGGTGCTGCTCCAGGCGAACGGAATGGACGGCCCAGCCACGCAGCCAGTGCTGTTGCTGGCTGGGCGTCAGAAGGGGCTGCGGCATGGCCATGACGCGAACCTTAGGCAGCCCAACGGGTTCCAGCA
The DNA here is from genome assembly GCA_945872185.1 of Synechococcus sp. UW140. Lineage (GTDB taxonomy): Bacteria > Cyanobacteriota > Cyanobacteriia > PCC-6307 > Cyanobiaceae > Cyanobium. Next base: position 4,972 of record CAMBZX010000131.1, read on the forward strand.
TGGAGTTCTCCGCGTCTTCAGCACGGCGTTCTCCGTGAGCGGGCAGCTGGCCCAGGGCAACGGCGCTGAATCACTCGGCCCAGGGTGGGCCCGCTCGTGATGGACGTGACGCGGATCGATTCGTCGCGCAGGTGGTTCACCAGCTCCAGATCGACGGGGGAGCCTTCGGGTCGGAGCGGCAGCAGCAGCACTCGTTGCGCCTGGAGCCCGGCCGGCGCTTGGCGCCAGGGGCTGGTGCAGGCCCAGGCGGGCCAGCTCACGGATCACGGCGCCCAGGTTCTTGCCCCGCTGGCGAGCCAGCACCCGTGTCGAGGTCAGCCCATCGTCGTCGATTCGCAGGGTCGTCCGCATCGGATGGCGGCGCATCAGGTATCGGTCCAGGTTGCGTCTCGAAGTGGATGGGCGGAGTTTCAGGGAGACAACGCGCTCATCGGCCGGCATCGCCCGGATCACCCGATGCACCCTGGCCTGACCGGACGCCAGCCGGCTCAGCTGGTGCCGGTGCCCTGCCTGTTCGCTCCCTCCAGCAAATGCTCCAGCTCAGCCCGCAGCTGGCGGATCTGGGCCAGCAGCTCCGCTCGGGAGCACGAAAGCGGTGTCTCTTCCGGCGAATAGCGCGCTTTCACCTCAAACTCCTGCAGCGCCAACAGCTCCTCCGGAAGCCGCACACCGGCCAGCAGCTGCAGACGTTCGAGATCATGGCTCAACGGTGGTTGCTCACCGGCCAGAACGATCAGGCTCTTGAGCAGGTTCTCCACGCACTGCTGGGCCAGAAAGCCCCAGTTCTCCTGGGCGAAGGCCGGATCCAGGCTGGCGGCCAGCGATTGCTCGTGGCGCAAGGCCAGCCGCAGGATGGCGCGGGCGTCCTCCTCAGGTGGCATCGAGCTGCACCCCTTCGCGGTGGATGTGGCCGAGCACATGCCAGCGGGAGCCGGCCCAGTGGTTGGCCGTGGCGGCATCGCTGATCAGCAGGTCGAGATCCACGGGTAGCAGCGGCAGCAGCAATGCTCGGGTGCGGGCGCGCAGCTGCTGCTCCCGCTCCGGTGTCAGGCTGCCTTTGAGGATCAACAGCAGGTCGAGGTCGGAACCCGCTCGAGCCTCGCCACGGGCGCGGGAGCCGAACAGCCGGATCCCTTCCACCTCAGGATCCAGGCTGAGCCTGGCCAAGGCCACAGCAATCTCCGGCGCCTCAAGCCCTGGCCCGAGCGCCCCGGCCGGAGGCTCTCGCCGCAGCGCCGCGGGTTGAGGGATGCCCATGGTGCCAGGTTAGGCGGGTGTGCGGCCTCACCCCCCACGCCCTGACCATTCAGGCCGGAACGGTTGGCCCCTGCCACTCACCCCAGCACCGGCAGTTGCAACTGCCGGTGCTCTTTGGGGGCCGGCGGCAGCGCCAGCGCTTCGCCGGCCTGATCGAACAGCCGCCAGCCGGTTGGATCCACCGTCAGATTCACGGTCTGGCCCACGCTCACCGCTTGCTCGGGGCTGGCGCGCACCAGCAGCAGATGGCTGCCTTCCAGCAACCGGCAGGTGAGCAGCTGCTCATTGCCGAGGGCCTCCACATGGCTCACCTCGGCGGTCAGGTTGCGGTTGGTGGCAGGCGACAGTTTGAGATGTTCGGGCCGCAGGCCACCGGTGAGGGTCTGGCCCACCCGGCTGGCGCTGACGGCCTCCAGGGGCCCCTCCAGCAGCAAGCGCTGGCTGCCCAGCAGCAGCTGGCCGGGAGCACACACCTGCACCGGCAGCAGATTCATCGGTGGGCTGCCGATGAACTGGGCCACGAACAGATTCGAGGGCCATTGATACAGCTCCAACGGCGTGCCCAGCTGCTGCAGATGGCCGCCGTTGAGCACGGCGATGCGATGGCCCATCGTCATCGCCTCCACCTGGTCGTGGGTCACATACAAGGTGGTGGTGCCCAGCCGTCGCTGCAGCTCGACGATCTGGGCGCGGGTGCCCGTGCGCAGCTTGGCATCGAGGTTGCTGAGCGGTTCATCCATCAGGAACACGGCCGGCTGGCGGGCGATCGCCCGACCCAGGGCTACCCGCTGCTTCTGGCCGCCGGAGAGTTCCTTGGGCAGGCGATCGAGCAGGGCCCCCAGTTCCAGGGTCCCGGCCACCTGCTGGATCACGGCTTCGATCCGGTCTTCGCGCCGGGAGCGAAACCGCAGCGGGCCTGGCAGGCCGCGGCTGGCCCGGTGCAGGCCATCGGCCAGTTCCTGCAGGGGGCTGCGCTGGCGTTGGCGCCGCAGGCCGAAGCCGATGTTGTCGGCCACGCTGAGGTGGGGGTAAAGGGCGTAGCTCTGGAACACCATCGCCACATCGCGCTCGGCGGGGCGCAGCCGGCTCACGGGGCGATCCCCTACATAGATCTCGCCGCCGCTGGGGCTCTCCAGCCCGGCC
>CAMBZX010000132.1 GCA_945872185.1 Synechococcus sp. UW140
GTGCCCGCAGGCCAGAGGGCCAGCGGCTGGGTGTTTCCGCTACCGCGCCACCAGCCCAACGACGGCCTGGCGCTGGGCACCAGAGCCGGCGGGGAAGGCCTGCACCTCTGGCTCGACACCGACACCAGCGACGCCGGTCGCTGCAGCCCTCGCTGGAATCCGGATGCGGCGCGCCTGCAGGGAGGCACCAGCGCCAGTCCCACCAGCATGGGCAGGGCCTCACGGCAGGAGTTCTACGCCGCCATGACCCGCGGACCGGTGCGCTGGCAACTGCGGCGCCAGTTCGCGGCCCTCTGCCAGCAACAAGCCCCCGAGCGGCGCTTCATCTGGAGGGAGCCGCCACGCCGCGCCGAGGACTTCCGGCCCACCGGCTATCCGCTGCTGGAGGAGCGCAACCTGCTCAGCAATCCCAAGGCGGTGCTGCGAGCCGAGAAGAGGCTGCTCGGCCAGCCAATCCAAGCCGAAGATTTTGAGAACGAGGAGCCACCAATGGAGCCGCCGGGGCCCTGAAGCCCGGTTTGACTGTTGGGACGCTGTCACGATGAAGCGGGCGTGGGCATCACCAGCGATGGGCTCGCCTCCGGACCAGGCAGGCCAGCAACGGGGCGACTCTCGGCGGTTCCCCTTGGATCGGGCGTGGGACCAGGGTGCTTCGATCTGAGCGACCAGCTCAGCTCAGTTCAGCCCAGCCCCAACGGTCGATCAACACCGCAAGAGTTGCTCCAGAGGGGCCACAGAAGCTCCGGATAGCCAGCAGTCCCAGCTCTCCCATGGCCACAGGAACGTTTCATCACCACCATATAAGCCAAGACCGCCTGGAGAATCGCGGCTAAACCAGGCCAAACCCGCTCAATCCAGGCAGAACAACAGCGCCAACCCAAGCCCAATCACCTGATCGCTTCGATGCGATCAGCGCAAATCAAGGATGACCCAGGCAACCCTTTTCAGTGCAACTTCCCTGGTGCTAGTGGCAGCCATTTACCTGTCGCTCTTGATCCCGCTCCTGTCGAGACGATGGCAGAGCAATCCATCAATAGCCAAAAAGCCTCAGCTGAACAGAACAGCAGCGGGCGCAATCCTGTCCATCGCCCTGTTTCAACATGGAGCCTGGGCCTTCCTCTGTCAGCACTCCCAAGCACCAGCAAGAAGCCTGCCCCAGCTTGCAGGCGCGCTGCTGGTGCAACTTGCACTGATTCCATTCTTTTACACCCAATCCTATCTGCTATGGCTGACAACTGCACTGTTCAGCCGCGATCCACTACAGCTCAATCGCCCGAACCCTGCCCAGTCGACACCAACGCAAAAGCAGCTGCCTTCTGTGACAGCGATCATGCCCTGCCGCAACGAACCCTACGACGTGGCCAAGATGACGATTGAGTCGCTGCTCAATCTCACCTATCCCGCCGGGAATCTGAGCATTATCGTGGCAGACAACAGTACCGCGGATCATCGCGACACCGAAGACATCAAGATATTGATTGCGGCTTCAAGCACGCCCAGTCGGCCGATTCGCTTTCTGCACAGGGATGGCACAGACAATTTCAAGGCTGGCAATCTTGACCTGGCGATTTCCCAGGCCCGAAGCGACTTGGTCCTCTTTGTCGATGTCGACTCCACGGTGCCGAGCCATCTGCTCCTCGATAGCGCAACCCGCTTCTTTGACTCCCCCAGTCTTGGCTATCTCCAATTCTTCAACCTGCCCACAAACGCGAGCATGGGGAAAGCCGCTGCGATCGCGACAGCGATGCTACTCACCATTAAAATAAAGGAATCTTATCAGGCCAATCTGGGCGGATGGTGCTTCTTCCAAGGGCACAATGCCCTGTGGAGCATGGAAGCCCTGAAGCGCATTGGGCCACTGTCGCAACATCTCTGGGGAGAAAGCCTGCTCGTGGAAGATGTGGCGATGAGCATCAGGGCAAACCGAGCAGGATTCCGGGGCCAGACGCACCTTATTCCCACTGGATTCTGGGCACCGATCTCCCTAGGAGGACTGCAGCGAATGCTCACCCGCTGGAGTTATGGAAATCTTCAATTCCTGGTCAAAGAATCCCTGACTCTGCTGAGCAGTGATCGCCAAGCCCTGAGCCCATCTGAGCATATGGACCTGCTGTTTCATTTCGGTGAAATCCTTGTGCAGGCACTATTCCCTTTCGTCTTGCTGATCATCCCAGCCTCGGTGCCAGCCCTGATCCTGTTGTACTGCAGCTTCCTGCCGACGCTGCTGATCGCCATACCAATCCATTGCAGATGCCGGGACTTGCAGCCAATCACCAACAGAGCTCCCTGGGCCGTGAGCACGGGCCACCTGCTGCTCTTGCCCTTCTACTACTGGTGCAACCTCAAGGCCATGGTCCAGTTCCTGAGTCGAAAGCAGCAGGTCTGGATCCCGACCGACAAAACATATCAAACCAGGCAGGATCAGCCCCGCTGGCGATCGGTGGGGATTGGGCTCCGCGCTCCCTGGTTGGCATTGGCCGCCATCCTGATCGCGGCGAGCCTGCTGTTGCTTCAACCACACACCAGATTGGACTCTTGGCTGCGACTGCTGCCCCTGCTGCTGGGCTCGATCATGGTGCTGATCGTGATAGCCAGAGATGGCCTCCCCCAGCACGCCATCGCGACCGAACTGGCAGCCAGCGAGGCCAGCAACAACCCGACCAGCCAATCACCAACGAAGTAACAACCCAATCCAATCTCCAGGTCCAGCCGTGAAGCCGCTACGGCTGCAGGCAACGCAGACAGGGTTGAATCCCCAGGCCTGGCCTGGAAGATCAACCAGCCCAAGGCCGTAAGTTCCCGAGGGCCGGCGTTGGCGGCTGCTCAGCCAGAACGCCAGGCCCGCCGCTGCGGGAGAATCACACCAATGCCATGGCCGTGCTGCGGCCCTCCCCCCATGCTCCTCGATCTGCGCGGCAAGAAGGCCCTCGTCACCGGCATCGCCAACAACAAGTCGATCGCCTGGGGCATCGCCCAGCAGCTCCATGCAGCCGGTGCTGAGCTGGGGGTCACCTATCTGCCCGATGAAAAGGGCCGCTTCGAGGGCAAGGTGCGCGACCTCACCGCGCCCCTGGCACCCACCCTGTTCGAGCCCCTCAACGTGCAGGATCCCGCCCAGATCGAGGCGGTGTTCGCCCGGGTGGCCGAGCAGTGGGGCTCCATCGACGTGCTCGTCCACTGTCTGGCCTTTGCCGGCAAGGAGGAACTGATCGGCGATTACTCCGCCATCAGTCCCGAGGGCTTCGCTCGGGCGCTGGAGGTGAGCGCCTACTCGCTGGCGCCCCTCTGCCGCTACGCCAAGCCCCTGTTCAATCCGGGTGCAAGCGTCATCACCCTCAGCTATCTGGGCGCCGAGCGGGCCATCCCCAACTACAACGTCATGGGCGTCGCCAAGGCGGCCTTGGAGGCCTCCGTCCGTTATCTCGCCGCCGAGCTCGGTCCCGAGCAGCAGGTGCGTGTCAACGCCATCAGTGCCGGCCCCATCCGCACCCTCGCCAGTTCCGCCATCGGCGGCATCCTCGACATGATCCACAACGTCGAGGCCAAGGCACCCCTGCGCCGCACCGTCACCCAGGAAGAAGTCGGCGCCACCGCCGCCTTCCTCGCCAGCCCCCTCGCCAGCGGCATCACCGGCCAGGTCATCTACGTCGATGGCGGCTACTGCATCACGGGCATGTGAGCGGGGCCCGTAGCGGAAGTCGTAAGCCATGTTGAGACCGGTTGGCACCTGGGGGTATCCACGGCTGGCAGCCCTCGTGCTCTGGGAGATGCGCGGCAATGTGCTGGTCGCGATCCTGCTCTGCATCGCCAGCGCCCCCCTCAACGAAGACCTGGCCCGTCGCCTCTCACCGGAGGCCCTGCTGCCGATCCTCACCATCGTGGTGACCGTGTTCACGGGCTTCCGCAGCAACCAGGCCTATCTGCGCTGGTGGGAAGCGCGGCTGATCTGGGGGGCGATGGTCAACGAGAGCCGCAACTGGCAGCTGCAACTGCTGGCGCTGCTGCCGGTGGCAGCCGAGGGCTCGCCGCAGCACACCGCCCTGCTGGAGCGCCAGGTGCAGTTGGTCTGGACCCTGAACCGGGAGCTGCGGCCTGGGGGCACGGCCCCGACTCCGAGCAGCCAGGAGCTGCTCAGCCAGCAAGCGCAAGCCCTGCGGGCTTTGGCGGCCTCGGGCTCGCTTGATCCCTCGGGTCTGCAATCCCTGCTGCGGGTCCAGGACGGGATCTGCAACGCCCTGGGAGGGCTGGAGCGCATCCGGCTCACGCCGATCCCCGCCGCCTACGACCTGTTCATTCGCATCTTGGTGTGGAGCTTTGGTTTTCTGCTCTTCGTACGCCTGGATGTCCTCGATCAGGGGCTGGGCACCCTGGAGGGCTTTCTGGGCTTCCTGGCCTTCATTACGGCGGAACGACTGGCGGCCTTCACCGAAAACCCCTTCCAGAGCAAAGTCTTCGGGTTACCGATGAATCACATCTGCGCCACCATCAGCCGCGATCTCCTCGGTGCCAGCCATCCCCTGGCCGTGCCGCCGGAAGGTTCCCAGTCGCCGGTGTGGAGCTAAACGCTGCTGGGCTGCGGCGCAGCAACTGATCTGGCGGCGGCAGCCCGGGGCTTCGGCATGATCGGAGCACCTTGTTCAGGCGCCGGCAGGCGCAGCTCCCCCATGCGCACCGGCACCGTGCACCGCGTCACCGGCGAAACCGACGTGCAAGTGACCCTGGGACTGGATGGCAGCGGCCGCTGCCAGGTGGCCACCGGCGTGCCCTTTCTCGATCACATGCTGCACCAGCTCAGCAGCCATGGCCTGATCGACCTGGAGATTCAGGCCAAGGGCGACACCCACATTGATGATCACCACACCAACGAGGACGTGGGCATCGCCGTCGGCCAGGCCCTGGCCAAGGCCCTGGGCGAGCGCCGCGGCATCCACCGTTTCGGCCACTTCGTGGCGCCGTTGGATGAAGCACTGGTGCAGGTGGCCCTGGATTGCTCCGGCCGCCCCCACCTTTCCTATGGCCTCACGATCCCGGCCCAGAAGATCGGCAGCTACGACACCGAACTGGTGAAGGAGTTCTTCGTGGCGGTGGCCAACAACGCCGGGCTCACCCTCCACATCCGCCAACTCGACGGCGTCAACTCGCACCACATCGTCGAAGCCTGCTTCAAGGCCTTCGCCCGCGCCCTGCGCCTGGCGGTGGAGATCGATCCCCGCCGCGCCGGTGCCGTGCCCAGCAGCAAAGGAGTGCTGGAGCAGGCGGGGAGCTGAAGGGGGGAGCAATCCGAGAGCCGGCTGAACAACACCCCCTGGATTCCGCGATCGGAACCTGAAGCGTCCGACCAACCTCGCCGCCACGGGAGCAAACAGATTGGGCAAGCGTTGTTTCCAGAGTGCGGATGCACTGGTTCAGGACAGTGCTGAGGAGATCACTACAACCCAATGACTACATCATGCCCCCCTCGCCACCACCGGCACGAAGGCCTGCGGACCTGCGGGCTTGAGGATCTGACGGCCAATCGGTGCCGTTAACGCCATGCAAATCCCGGAGACCCCAGCAGGGACAAGATCGATACGGTGAGAATCCTCTGCGCTGCCGCACCATGAAAAGCGCCATCTTGCTGACCACCGCCGCAGCCTCCGCGCTGATGCTGCTGGCCGCCCCCGGCCGGGCCGCCCAGGTCGAACCTTGCCCGGACAACCTGAACGCCCCCTGCGAGCGTCCCTTGCCTCCCTGCACACCGGTGGAGCGCCCCTGCCAGGGCTGATTTTGAATACCGGGCCAGGGCGCCGCCCGATTGGGACGCCAGGCTCGGAGCGACTGATCGAAACTGCTGATCCGCGCGGCGACCCAGCGGGCTCGCCGCCAGCCCCCACCTTCACACTCCGTTACGCAATGATGGGGAAGCCGTGACATCGCGGCCGTTCCTCCGCTGCGCGCCCCGATGACCGTTGCCCCCGGCCGCCCCCAGGCATCCGCCCTAGGCGCTTCAGCCGTTTCCGCTGACACCACCGGGCCGGTATCCAGCCGCTTCGACCGTGCCGACTGGGCCAGTGGCTTCCGCAATGTCGGGGTCGAGCTGACGGAAGTCCAGCTGGAGGCCAGCCATGGCACGATCCCGGCCGAGCTGAAAGGCAGCCTCTACCGCAACGGGCCGGGCCGGCTGGAGCGCGGCGGCCACTGGGTGCACCACCCGTTTGATGGCGACGGCATGATCACCGCCCTGCGCTTCGAGGACGGCGGCGTGCGGCTCAGCAACCGCTTCATCCGCACCGAAGGCTGGCTGGCGGAGGAGAAGGCGGGCAAGCCCCTCTACCGCGGCGTCTTCGGCACCCAGAAGCCCGGCGGCCCGTTGGCCAACGCCTTCGACCTGCGGCTCAAGAACATCGCCAACACCCATGTGGTGCGCCTCGGTGATGACCTGCTGGCCCTGTGGGAGGCCAGTTCCCCCCACGCCCTTGACCCCGACAGCCTCGAGACGCGGGGCGTCACGCTGCTCGATGGCGTGCTCAAGCCGGGCGAGGCCTTCAGCGCCCATCCCCGCTTCGATCCCGGTCACCACGGTCAGGAGCGGATGGTCACCTTCGGCGTCAAGAGCGGGCCGCGCAGCACCGTGCGGCTGCTGGAATTCGCTGTGGCGGACGACCCGACGACCGGCGTCAAGGCCGGCCAACTGCTGAGCGAACGCTCCGACAGCTTCAAGGGCTTCGCCTTCCTGCACGACTTCGCGATCACCCCCAACTGGGCGGTGTTCCTGCAGAACGCCATCGCCTTCAACCCCCTGCCCTACCTGCTCGGCCAGAAGGGTGCCGCCCAGTGCCTGGCCTCCAAACCCGGCGGTCAGGCCCAGTTCTGGCTGGTGCCGCGCGATTCCGGCGCCTTCGCCGGCCAGGAGCCGCGCATCATTGCTGCTCCCGAGGGCTTCGTTTTCCACCACGTCAACGCCTGGGAGGAGCGCGATCAACTGGTGCTCACCAGCATCTTCTACGCCGATTTCCCCTCGATCGGCCCGGACACCGACTTCCGTGCGATCGACTTCGACCAGATCCCCGAAGGGCTGCTGGAGCGCTGCACGATCGATCTGACCAGCGGCACGGTGCAGAGCGAGCGTCTCAGCGAGCGTTGCTGCGAGTTCGCCATGGTCAATCCCGCCAGCCAGGGGCTGGCCAGCCGCTA
>CAMBZX010000133.1 GCA_945872185.1 Synechococcus sp. UW140
CTATCTCGACGAAGGTGTCCTGCTCAAGACCCGCAGCCTTCAGGTCTGCATGACCTACCACTTCTTCCGCCACCACCCCGGCCCTAACTGCATCCCCTTGCTCACCTGCCAGCTGCACCAAGGCCTGATCGCCCATGGCGAGCACCTCACCCACCGCTGCCAGGGCTGGGCGGACGACATGCTGAGGCAACGGGGCTAGGGCCCTGAGGTGGCCTGAGCGGTGGGCGCCCGCCTCCCATCTCTACCTTTTGGCAGTTGTGCCAGCAGCGGCAGCTGCTGGAGGCTGGAGCAGTCTGATTCACGCCCTGGCCTGCATGCTCCTCTGGCTGCTGGCCGCCGTCACCCTGGCGGCGGTTGTGCTCACGGCCCCCGCCCTGGGGCGACACCTGTTTGAGGTCTTCGATGACCGGCCCCAGCCGGCCTGGGACCGCTGGCTGAACCCGATCGAGGCCGCTCTGCTGCGCTGGATCGGAGATGCTGGCCGCAGCGCCGAATCCGCCAGCGGTTATCTGGCGCCGCTGCTGATCAGCAATGCGCTGTTCGCGCTGCCGGCCCTGGCGCTGCTGTTGCTGCAGCCGCTCTGGCTCAACCCCCTGGGATTCGGGGGGCTGCGCTGGGATCTGGCAATGCACACCACGATCTCCTTTCTCACCAACACTGACCAGCAGCACCTGGTCCCTGAGCAGAGCCTGGGGACCTTGGCCCAGCTGGGAGCGATGCAGTTTCTGATGTTCGTTTCAGCGGGCACTGGGCTGGCGGTGGGTATTGCCGTGATCCGCGGCTTCAGCGGGCGGCCGATCGGCAACTTCCACCGCGATCTGCTGCGCTCGCTCACCCGCGTCTTGATCCCCGCCTCGCTGCTGCTGGCGTTGTTCCTGCTGGTGTGTGGCGTGCCGATGACCCTGGCGCCGCCGCTGCAGATCACCACGCTGGAAGGCGCCAGTCAGTTGCTGCCCCGGGGCCCGATCGCCCTGTTCGAGGCGATCAAGCAGCTGGGTGAGAACGGCGGCGGCTTTGTGAGTGCCAACTCCGCCCACCCCTACGAAAACCCCACCCTGCTCACCAATCTGGTGAGCACCTGGGCGATGTTGATCATTCCGGCGGCCACGCTCGATGCCTTCGGGCGGTTCGTCGGCAACCGCCGCCAGAGCAACCTGTTGCTGGTGTTGGTCTTCGCCTTGCTGGTGATCGGTGCCGTGGTGGCGATGGCGGCGGAGCAGGCCGGCAAACCGGTCCTCGACCGCTGGATCAGTGGCGGCAACCTGCAGGGTAAGGAGCTGCGCTTTGGAGCCGGACTCACCGGTCTGTGGTCGGTGGTGACCACCGGCACGATGACCGGCGCGGTGAACGGCGCGATCGACGCGGCGATGCCGCTGACGATTCTCACGACCCTGTTCAACCTGTTTCTGCAGGTGGTGTTCGGCGGCCAGGGCACCGGCATCGCTTACCTGCTGGTGTTCCTGCTGCTGGCGGTGTTTCTCACCGGCCTGATGGTGGGCCGCACGCCGGAATTCCTCGGCCGCAAGGTGGAGAAGCCCCAGGTGGTGTGGGCCAGCCTGATCCTGCTGATCCATCCGATCTTCGTGCTGATCCCGGCGGCGCTCACCCTGGCCGGTGGCGCCACGCTGGCGGGCATTAGCAACCCGGGCTCCCACGGCATCAGCCAGGTGGTCTATGAATACGCCTCGGCGGCCGCCAACAACGGCAGCGGCCTAGAGGGCCTCGGCGATGGCACCCCTTGGTGGAACCTCAGCACCAGCCTCAGCCTGCTGGGCGGCCGTTACCTGCCGATCGCTGCGCTGCTGGCGCTGGCCGATGGCGTCCGCCGCAAACCCGCCCTCGAACCGAGTCCCGGCACCCTGCGCACCGACACCGGCCTGTTCACCGGCGTCACCGCCGTGGTGCTGGTGATCCTCGGTGCCCTCACCTTCTTCCCGGTGCTGGCCCTCGGGCCGATCGCGGAAGTGCTCACCCTGGCGTCCTGAGATGACCACCACAACACCCCGCGCCATCTTTCCCCGCATGCCGCGCGGGCCGCGCCAGCAGCGGCGCTACACCGAACGCCCCCGCCAGCAGGGACTGGTGCAGCGGGCGATCGTGGAGTCGTTCCGCAAGCTCGACCCCCGGCTGGCGGTGGCCAATCCGGTGATGTTCGTGGTGTGGTGCGGCACCGCCCTGTGCCTGCTTCTCACTCTCGAGCCACGCCTTCTCGATGCCCAGGCCGGTGGGCGCGAGCGGGGCTTCAACGCCCTGATCAGCCTCACCCTGCTGGCCACCCTGCTGTTCGTCAACTTCGCCGAGGCCCTGGCGGAAGGCCGAGGCAAGGCCCAGGCCGATGCCCTGCGCCGCACCCAGGCCCGCACCGAGGCACGGCGCCAGCTGACCGATGGCTCGATCGAACTGGTGGATTCCTCCGCCCTGCGCAAGGGCGATCTGGTGCTGGTGCAGGCCGGCGACGTGATTCCCGCCGACGGCGAAGTGATCGCCGGGGTGGCCTCGGTGGATGAATCGGCGATCACCGGTGAATCGGCTCCGGTGCTCAAGGAGGCCGGCTCGGATGTGGCCGGCTCGGTCACCGGTGGAACGCGCATCCTTTCCGATCAGCTCACCCTGCGGATCAGCGCCGATCCAGGCAAGGGCTTCATCGATCGCATGATCGCCTTGGTGGAGGGCGCCGAACGCAGCAAAACACCGAACGAGATCGCCCTCACGGTGCTGCTGGCGGTGCTCACCCAGGTGTTCCTGATCGCCGTGGCCACCCTCTCGCCTGTGGCCGGATTTCTTGATCAGGCGCCCTCGGTGGTGACCCTGGTGGCGCTGCTGGTGGCCCTGATCCCCACCACGATCGGCGGCCTGCTCAGCGCCATCGGCATTGCCGGCATGGACCGGGTGGCCCAGTTCAACGTGATCGCCACCTCCGGGCGGGCGGTGGAGGCCTGCGGCGATGTCAACACCCTCATCCTCGACAAGACCGGCACGATCACGCTCGGCAACCGTCTCGCCGAGGAGTTCCTGCCGGTGGGCGGCCACAGCAGCGCGGATCTGGCCGAGGCCGCTCTGGGGGCGAGTTGCTTCGATCAGACGCCGGAGGGGCGCTCGATTGTGCGACTGGCCGAGAAAATGGGTGCGGCGTTGCCCTTCGATCAGGCGCAGGCCAGCGGCATCGAGTTCTCGGCCCGCACCCGCATGAGCGGAACCGATTTGCCCGAGGGCCTGGAATTCCGCAAGGGAGCCGTCGATGCCATCAAGGGCTTCGTGCGCTCCCGCGGCGGCCAGGTGCCCGATGAACTGGACGCCTGCTTCGAGCAGGTGTCGCGGCTGGGGGGCACCCCCCTGGCGGTGTGCCGCGGCGGCGAGGTGTTCGGCGTGATCTACCTCAAGGACATCATCAAGCCGGGTATTCGCGAGCGCTTCGATCAGCTGCGCCGCATGGGCATCCGCACCGTGATGCTCACCGGCGACAACCCGATCACCGCCGGCGTGATCGCCCGCGAGGCCGGCGTCGATGACTTCATCGCCGAGGCCACGCCGGAGGACAAGATCGCCGTGATTCAGCAGGAGCAGAAGCTCGGCAAGCTGGTGGCGATGACCGGCGACGGCTCCAACGACGCCCCGGCCCTGGCCCAGGCCAATGTGGGCGTGGCGATGAACTCCGGCACCCAGGCCGCCAAGGAGGCGGCCAACATGGTCGATCTCGACAGTGATCCCACCAAGCTGATTGACATCGTCACGATCGGCAAACAGCTGCTGATCACCCGCGGCGCGCTCACCACCTTCTCGATCGCCAACGACATCGCCAAGTACTTCGCGATCCTGCCGGCCCTGTTCGCCGGGGCGGGACTGGAGGCGCTGAATGTGATGAAGCTGGCCTCACCTCAATCGGCGATTCTCTCGGCGATGGTGTTCAACGCCCTGATCATTCCGGCCCTGGTGCCCCTGGCCCTCAAGGGGGTGCAATTCCGGCCGCTCAGCGCCGAACAGCTGCTGCGGCGGAACCTGTTGCTCTACGGCGCCGGCGGTGTCGTGGCGCCGTTCATTGGCATCAAGGTGATCGATCTGGCGATCGGCGCCCTGCGGCTGATCTGACTACTGCTGGCTACTCCGCGGTCCCCGTTCTCAGCATTTCCCGTTCTCAGCGATCCCCATGGCCCGCTTTCTGCACATCCGCTTTTGGTTGCCGCTTCTTCTGGTCGCCGGCACCCTCCTGCTCGCGCCTTTGTTCCGCTATAGCCAGCCCCCGCTGCAGAGCCACACCCTGGCCCTGCTCCTCTGCGGCACCGCCGCCCTGTCGGGCTACCTGTTCGCCGTGATCGCCCAGCCGGAGAAGTTCTGATGTCGTTCACCGCTCAACTGCTGCGAGGCGTGCGCCTCACCCTGCTGCTCTGGTTGCTCACCGTGGTGGTGATCACCCTGCCGTTGCTCGGCCTGGCGCGGCTGGTGGCACCCGATGCGGCCAGCGGCAGCCTGCTGCAGCGCGATGGCGCCGTGGTGGGCGCGCGGCTGATCGGCCAGCCCTTCAGTACAGCCCGCTATCTGCAGGGCCGCCCGGCCGGTGCGCCCAACCTGGCCGCCAGCAATCCTGAACTGACCAAACGGGTGGCTACGGCCGCCAGTCGCTGGCAGAGCCTGGGGGTGACCAGCCCCGCACCCGACCTCCTGCAGGATTCCGCCTCAGGCGTCGATCCCCACATCAGCCTGGCGGCGGCGCGCCAGCAGCTTCCCCGCCTGGCCCGCGAACGCCAGCTGCCCCTGGTGCAACTGGAGCGCCTGTTGCGTCTGCACCAGGAAGGCCCCCTGGGTTTGCAGTCCATCGAGCCGGTGGTCAACGTGCTCGGCTTCAACCTGGCGCTCGATGGGCTGAGCGCTGGAGCTGTCACCGGTCAGCCGGTCCCATGATCCGCTCCACGCACCGGCGCGGTCGCCACAAGGTGTTCATCGGCATGGCACCGGGCGTGGGCAAGACCTGCCGCATGCTCCAGGAGGGTCAAGAGGTGCTGCGGGAGGGCACCGATGTGGTGATCAGCCTGTTGGAGACCCATGGCCGCCAGGAAACCGCCAGGCAGGCGAAAGGACTGGAGCAGATCCCGCGCAAGCGCATCCAGTACCAGGGGGTGGACCTCGAGGAGATGGATGTGGCCGCCGTGCTGGCGCGTCATCCGCAGCTGGTGCTCGTCGATGAACTCGCCCACACCAACTTGCCAGGCAGCGAGCGGGAGAAACGCTGGCAAGACGTGGAGATGCTGCTGCTTTCAGGCATCGATGTCTATTCGACGCTCAACATCCAGCACCTGGAGAGCCTCAACGACCTGGTAGCCCAGCTCACCGGCGTGGTGGTGCGCGAGCGCATCCCCAACCGGGTCATGGAGCTGGCCGATGAGGTGGTGCTCGTGGATGTCACCCCGGAAACGCTGCAGGAGCGGCTCAAGGAGGGGAAGGTCTACGCGCCAGAAAAGGTGGGCCAGGCACTGGCCAACTTCTTCCAGCGGCGCCATCTGGTGGCCCTGCGCGAGCTATCGCTGCGGGAGGTGGCTGATCGGGTCGAGAACGACATCCTCCCCGCAATGACGGCCCTGCGCGAGCGGGTGATGGTCTGCCTGGCGAACTACCACACCAGCAAGCGCCTGCTGCGCCGCGCCGCCCGCTTGGCCGCCGCCATGGATGCGCCATTGCTGGTGCTGACGGTTCACGATCCCAATCGCTTCCTTAGCCGCGAGGAGTCCCTGATCCAGGAGGAATGTCGCCAGCTGTGCGAGGACGTGGGTGGGACCTTCCTGCGCGAGGACAGCGCCGAGATCCTGCCCACGATCGCCCGGGTCGCCCAGGAACGCCGGATCACCCAGATCGTGCTGGGCCAGACGATGCGCTCACGCCTCAAGGCCCTGTTCCGCCGACCGTTGTCCGAGCGGTTGCAGCACCAACTGCGCGGTCAAAGCATTGATCTGCACCTGATCTCCGAGGGGCTGCCGCCGCAGGCCCAGGAGGACATCGGCTCGTGAGGCTCTCCAGGACACCGATCGTCCTGGTGTGGGCGATCTGGCTGCTGATCCTGCTGCTGGAGCTGGCCACGCCTCCGGCTGTCGTGCTGGGGATTCTCTATATCGTGCCGCTGCTGCTCGGGGCCTCGCAGCGCTCACCCACCCAGGCCTGGCGGTTTCTGTTGATCTGTTGCGGATCCACGCTGCTCAATCTGCTGGTGCCACTGCCGGTGCCACTGACGGTGCACCAGAACCTCGCCTCTGTGCTGATCGATCGCCTGCTGGTCTGCCTGAGCCTGGTCGTCACCACCGGCCTGCTGGTGCGCAACCGGGAGCTGGAGCATCAGCGCATCGCCATGGAAGTGGAGCTGGCGCAGGCGCAGCTGCGCGGTGATGTGATCGCCACCCTCGCCCATGACATCAAGACGCCGGTGCTTGGCACCCTGGCCTCACTCTCACTTCTGGAGAACGGTGCTGTGGTGGAGGCGATCCGCAGCAGCCAGCAACGTTGCCTGCGCCTGATCGACGACCTGCTGCAGGTGTTCCGGGCGGAGCAGGAGGGCCTGCAGGTCCAGCTGCAGCCCTGCAAGCTGTTGGCGATTGCCCAGGAGGCCCTGGGCACCGTCGAGCCGATCGCCGCTCCACGGCAGATCACTCTGGTGCTGCGGCAGCAGGGCTCAGGCGGGATGGATCTGCGGGCCGACCCCTCGCTGCTGCAGCGCTTGATCGAGAACCTGCTGCTCAATGCCGTACACCACAGCCTGCGCGGCCAGCGGGTCTGGTTGCAGCTGAGCCAGGGGGAGGGAGCCTGCTGCATCGATGTGCGCGATGGCGGCCAGGGATTCCCTCCGGAGCAGTTGCCGCAGCTGTTTCAGCGGTTTGCCCAGCACGGCCAGGGGGCGCCGGGGGCAGGGCTGGGCCTGTATCTCTGCCGCTTGATCAGTGAGGCCCACGGCGGCAGTATCCACGCCAGCAACATCAGCGGCGGCGGTGCCAGGGTCGTGGTGCGCTTGCCGCAGCGGGAGCCTTAGCGATGCGTCTGCTGCTGATCGAGGACGACCAGGCCTACCAGCTGGCGATGGCCAGCCATCTGCGCCAGCTGGCCGCCGTAGAGGAGGTGTGGGTC
>CAMBZX010000134.1 GCA_945872185.1 Synechococcus sp. UW140
CCGCATCGAGGACGTGCCTGGTGACAAGGAGGCCTTCTATGCCTTCATCGCCTATCCCCTCGACCTGTTCGAAGAAGGCTCGATCACCAACGTGCTGACCTCCCTGGTTGGCAACGTGTTCGGCTTCAAGGCTCTGCGCCATCTGCGTCTGGAAGACATCCGCTTCCCGATGGCCTTCATCAAGACCTGCCCAGGCCCGCCGAACGGCATCTGCGTCGAGCGCGACCGGATGAACAAGTACGGCCGTCCCCTGCTGGGCTGCACGATCAAGCCGAAACTCGGCCTGAGCGGCAAGAACTACGGCCGGGTGGTCTATGAGTGCCTGCGCGGTGGCCTCGACTTCACCAAGGACGACGAGAACATCAACTCCCAGCCCTTCCAGCGCTGGCAGAATCGTTTTGAGTTCGTGGCTGAGGCCGTGCAACTCGCCCAGGAAGAGACCGGCGAGAAGAAGGGTCACTACCTGAATTGCACCGCCAACACTCCTGAAGAGATGTATGAGCGGGCTGAGTTCGCCAAGGAACTCGGGCAGCCGATCATCATGCACGACTACATCACCGGTGGCTTCACCGCCAACACCGGTCTGTCGAAGTGGTGCCGCAAGAACGGCATGTTGCTCCACATTCACCGTGCCATGCACGCGGTGATCGACCGCCATCCCAAGCACGGCATCCACTTCCGGGTGCTGGCCAAGTGCCTGCGCCTCTCCGGTGGTGACCAGCTGCACACCGGCACCGTGGTCGGCAAGCTCGAAGGTGATCGTCAGACCACCCTCGGCTACATCGACCAGCTGCGCGAATCCTTCGTTCCTGAAGATCGCAGCCGCGGCAACTTCTTCGACCAGGACTGGGGCTCCATGCCCGGCGTGTTCGCCGTCGCCTCCGGCGGTATCCACGTGTGGCACATGCCCGCCCTGGTGGCGATCTTCGGCGACGACTCCGTGCTCCAGTTCGGTGGTGGTACCCACGGCCACCCCTGGGGTTCGGCTGCCGGTGCCGCCGCCAACCGCGTCGCACTCGAAGCTTGCGTCAAGGCACGCAATGCCGGTCGTGAGATTGAGAAGGAAGGCCGCGACATCCTCCTCGAAGCCGCGAAGCACAGCCCCGAGCTGGCCATCGCTCTGGAAACCTGGAAGGAAATCAAGTTCGAGTTCGACACCGTCGACAAACTCGACGTCCAGTGATCGTCGGCTTCTGATTGGTCGGGAACGGCTCCTGCCTGCAGAAGGTCAGGCTCCGTTCCTCCCTGATCGCCAGCCTTGACAACCCAGCACCACCCCCTTCACCACAAGGATCCCCATGCCCTTCAAGAGCACCGTGGGTGACTATCAAACAGTCGCCACCCTGGAGACGTTCGGCTTCCTGCCGCCGTTCACCCAGGACGAGATCTACGATCAAATCGCCTACATCATTGCCCAGGGCTGGAGTCCCCTGGTCGAGCACGTTCACCCCAGCCGCTCCATGTCGACCTATTGGTCGTACTGGAAGCTGCCGTTCTTCGGCGAGAAGGACCTGGGCGTGATCGTGAGCGAGCTCGAGGCTTGCCACCGTGCCTACCCCGACCACCACGTGCGTCTGGTGGGCTACGACGCCTACACCCAAAGTCAGGGTTCCTGCTTCGTCGTTTTTGAAGGTCGCTGATTTCAGCCACCTGACCATCGGAAGAATCCGTTTGATCGCGGGTTCTTCCACCCCCTTCTTTCCCATGGCGGTGGACCTTTGTGTCCGCGGCCATGGCGCAAGGGTTGTGTTGATCAATCCGGCCTGAGAGCCGGAGCTGATTCTGCACATTCACCCCTGCATTCGTCACTTTCATTCATCGGACGGATATGGCCAGCCCCTCGAGTCGTGAAGCAGCTCTGGAGCGCCGCAAGGCCCTCACCAGTGGCGGCAAGAAATCCGCTGGCCGCTATTCTTCCGGCCCCAACCGGGTGCGCGGTGCTGCTGATGCGCGCCCCACCCGCACCAACGTCTCCCTGACCAGTGAGGCCGCCAGCAGTCCGCCGGTCAGCCGCGAGCCGGCTCCGCCGAGCTCCAGGAGAGCTTCCAGGCCTGGGGTGTCCTTCGACTCCTCGCGCCAGAGCGCGGCGCCCAGCTCCGAAGCTCGCCGTTCCACGGCGCGGCCGATTGCCAACCCCAGCCGTGAGCTGGTGCTGGCCCGTCGTGAAGCTCTCTCCCGTCGCGGCAAGCGCGCCGACACCTCGCGCGATCGCACCCGCAACGAGGTGCAGAAAGCCACGGCTGTTGCTGCCGCTGCGGCTGCCGCCGCCACTCCCGCCAAGGAGCACAAGTGCAAGTGTCAGGAGAGCAAGCCGCTCGCGACTCTCAGCGCCCCCTCCAGAGGCGCCCAGTCCCGAGGTCCCGACCTGAGCGCTTCCCTGGCGAATCGCAATGGTGGTCGCTCCTCCACTCCGAAGCGCACCGCCCAGCACAATCCCAGCCGTGCCTTGGTGCTAGCCCGCCGCGATGCCCTTTCGAAGCGCGGCAAATCAGCCAACACCTCCACCAACAGTGCCGCCGCCACCATGGCCCGCCAGGGCAACCCCGACATGAGCAGCCGGGAACTGGCCCAGAAGGTGCGCGAACTCAAGTGCAAGGTGGGCTCCGCCGGCAGCTCCCGCAGTGGCGGCACCCGTCCCAGTGGCCCCAATCGCCACGGTTCGAAGCAGACCGCCGTCGTTGAAGCCAGTCTCAAGGTGGGCGTCAGTGAAACCCTTTCTGGCCAGATCGTGACCGGCACCCAGGCCAACCGCTCTCCCAAGACCACTGGCAACGAAGCGGCCACTTGCCGCACCATCACCGGCACTGAATACCTGGGCGCTGAAGTGTTCCAGACCTTCTGCCAAGGCCAGGGTGGCAGCCGCCAGCAGCCGGACAAGGTGCGCGTCAGCGCCACCAGCCATGGCAACCGGGTTACCGGTAATGAAGTGGGCCGCTCCGAGAAGGTGACCGGTGACGAACCCGGCACCTGCAAAAACATCACCGGTACCGAATACGTTTCGGCCAATCAGTCCAACATCTTCTGCGGCAGCGCCGCTAGTAGCAGCAGCATTCCTTCCCCACGCAAGGTGGGCCACACCCAGACCCAGGCGGGTCACACCGTTTCCGGTCTGGTGATCGGTCGCTCCGAGAAGGTCACCGGCGACGAGCCCGGCTCCGGTCGCCAGCTCACCGGCAATCAGTACGTCAACAACCCCAACACGGAGTCACGTCCGGCGCCCGCCAAGGTGGCCAGCCTCCAGACCCTGCGGGGCACCGGCATCACCGGCACCCATGTGGGTCGCAGCGACCAGGTGACCGGCGATGAACCCGGTTCCTGCAAGATCATCACCGGCGATGAATACATCGGCAGCCAGCAGTACGACCGCTTCTGTGGAGGCCGTCCAGCACCGGAAGCGGCGAAGGTGGGCTTCAGTGTCACCAACCGCCAGCAGGTGGTGAGCGGCACCCGCACTGGCCGCTCCGAGAAGGTGACCGGCGATGAACCCGGCACCTGCAAGATCGTCACCGGTACCCCTTACGTGGGGTTTGAGGAAGCCAGCAACTGGTGCAGCCCCGAGCAGGCCAAGGCCGTGCGTCAACGCACTCCAAGGCGCATGGGCACTGTGATGAGCGGCATCCAGCCCGGCATCGGCGGTGTGATGACCGGTGCCCAACGCGGCGCCTGTGAGGACGTGAGCGGCACTCCCTATGTGGGCCCCGACCAGCTGGCCGAGGCCTGTGGTGCCGCCCTGCCGACCGACGCCGACTTCCCTCGCCCGCTTGGCGAGCAACCCTGGGAGCAGTTCAGCGTCCAGTCGCCAGCGGGGGTGGCCCACAGCAGCCGCGAGCGCAAAAGCGGCGTGACCGGCACCGGCTCCAACTCCCACCAGAGCAGCCGGGTCACGGGCCCGTTTGCGATGGCCGACGACAAGATCACCGGCACCGAACACTTTCGCTTTGATCGCGGCAATCGCCAGCCCAGCCGGGGGCCGATCAAGCCCGTCGCCCTGGCAGCGGTGAGCGTGGATGCGGACGCTCGTCCCCTGTCCAGGGTGACTGGCGAAGGCATTTCCGCTGGCCTCAAGATCACTGGTGATGACTGGGATCGGGGCGAGCGGGTCACCGGCACCGAGGGGGTCTCCGCCCGGCGCCGCAATCCCAGCCGCCAAGGCGCCCTGGCCGCCATGCCCGGGCTCGATCTGAAGCGCAATGAAGCTGTGCCCGCTCCGGTGAGCCGCGTTACCGGAGGCAGTGGCAACAGCCAGACCGGTTCGCTGATCACGGTGTCTGGCGGCGCCCGAGGCTGATCCAGCGATGCCTCGACGCCTGGAATCACGCGACCGCCCCCTCTCGGGCACGGCCCAGCGCCGTCGCCCGGGACAGCCGAACCCGGCGCCGGAGCCCGAATCCGCTGCGACCGACCCCAGCCCCCAGAATCCCGTGCCCGTCGCCAGGGGCACGGCAGCCCGTCGCAATCGCAGCCTCAAGCTCAGCGAACAGCCCCAGACCAGGCCCACCGGGGTGCGGCGGCGTGGTGCCGCCAGCACTCCCGTAAGTAGCACCAGCCCCGCTGGCACCAGTTCAGTCCCCAGCAGCTCTGTCCCCAGCAGCTCTGTCCGGTCTAGCCCTGTCCGCTCCAGTTCTGGTGGGATCAGCCCTGACCGCAGCGCGGCCGTGGCAGGTGGTAATCAGCGGCCGCTGAGGCGCGCCGGCGGCGCCCTCGGCATTGGCGGGCGAGCCCGAGCTGGCCGCAGCGGTGCCGACCATCCGCTCACGGATCGCAGGACCAATGCGGCCCTGCGCACCTACGACCTGCAGGTGAAGGAGTCGTTTGATCGCATCGTGCCGCTGTTGAAGCAGCTTTCGGCGCTGCAGCACGAAGATGATTTTGTTGAGCGCGCCCAGCAGCTGGCCAGTGCCTGTTTCGGTTTCACCCTGCCCTTGCCGATTCTGGAGCGGGCCTGGGTAAGCCAGCTGGATATGCGCACCTTGTTCGCTTGGTGCGTGTTTGAAACCTATGAGCAGACCAGCGCCAGCTTTTTCCAGGATGATCCCCTCGGTGGCAAGCCTGGCGGTGCGGCGGCCGAAGCGTTTGACGCCTTCCTGTTGGAGTGCGGCTTCCATCTGCTGGATGTCACGCCCTGCGCCGATGGCCGTCTGGCCCACGCCATCGCCTATGCCCTGCGCTTGCCCTTCAGTTCCGTGCGTCGCCGTCCCCATGCCGGTGGCCTGTTCGACGTGGAAAACACGGTGAACCGCTGGGTCAAGACCGAACATCGCCGCTATCGGGAGGGCTTGCCTAATCCGGCCCAGGCCGACACCCGCTATCTGAAGGTGGTTCTCTACCACTTCAGCTCCCTGGATCCCAGCCATGAGGGCTGTGCCGCCCATGGCAGCGATGATGCCCTGGCGGCCTCCTGCGGCTTGGCGCGCCTGCGCGATTTCCAGACCGCGGTGGAAAACAGCTTCTGTTGTGGCGCCTCCGTGGATCTGCTGCTACTGGGCCTCGACACCGACACCGATGCCATCCGGGTGCATGTGCCAGGCCTTGATGGCAGTACCAACCTGGAGCGCTGGCTTGATGCAAGGGATGTGCACGCCGCCACCGCCCAGCTGCCAGAAGCCGAGGGCCGCCGACGCATTCTCACTCTGGTGGAACAGGCCGCCGCCAGCACACCGGATCCCGGCATGGTGCGCCTGATCGCTCGGCTGCTGGAGAACAACCTCTCCCAGATCGACTATGTGCGGGCCTACCACGATGGCCACTACAGCGATGACGGCCACGCCGAACGCTTCATCGGCGTGGGTATCGGCTTCAAGGAGATTCACCTGCGTAATCTCACCTACTTCGCCTACATGGACACTGTCGAAGAAGGTGCTCCCGATCTCGATGTCGGCATCAAGATCTTCAGCGGTCTGAATGTGTCTCGCGGTTTGCCGGTGCCCGTGGTGGCCCGCTTTGATTATCACGGCCAAGTTCCCGGTGCCCGGGAGCGGGCGGTGAAGCATGCTCAACGGGTGCAAGCTGCCATACAAGGCCGCTATCCCGAGCTGGTGCAGCAGGGCTTGCTGCACACCCTGCTGACGATCCGCGATCAGGACCGGCATGTGCCGGCTGAAGCCGTGGGTTCCACCATCAGCTTCGCTACCGCAGGAGGACATTGACATGTTGATCTGCAAGGTGGTCAAACCCCTGGTGTCTACCAACCGCATCCCTGATTTTGAGCACAAGCATCTGCAGGTGGTGCTCGATGGCAGCACCCAGAAGGTGGCGGTGGATGCGGTGGGTTGCACTCCCGGTGACTGGGTGATCTGCGTGGGCAGTTCCGCCGCCCGCGAAGCCGCCGGCAGCAAGTCTTACCCCAGCGATCTGACGATCGTCGGCATCATTGACCACTGGGATCCCGATGCCGGCAAGGCGTCGGCGGCTCCTGGAGGTGGCTGATGGAAATCATGCAGGTCACCGGTTCCCTGGTCTGTACCCAGCGGGTGCCAGGCTTGGGTCACTCCAATCTGAGGATCCTGCGCAGCGTCAAGGGCAAGCTCAGCGTGGCCGTTGATCCGGTGGGCGCCTCCCCGGGCAATTGGGTGTTCACGGCCAGCGGCTCGGCCGCTCGCTTTGCTTGCGGCAATCCCGAAATCCAGACCGACCTCACCATCGGCGGCATCATCGATTTCTGGGAACCGGACGGGTGAATCCACCAGGCCTGTTTGCCGCCCATGGCGATCAGGCCCCGTTTCTGCCGCTTCTGTTCCCCTCTCCCCTCAGCACCATGGCCAGCCGCATCCCCCGAACCGGATCCAACGCCAAGGTGGTCGCAGCCAGCAAGGCGGTCGCGGCCAGCAATGCCGTTCCTGGGGCAGCGATGTCCCAACCCGCAGCGGCCCCAGCTCCGACCCAGGGCACTGAGGTCGCTGCTCCCGCCCTGGCGGCCACTTCGCCGCCAGCAGCTGCAACCACCGCACCCGCTGCGGCAACGCCTGCCACCGCACCCGTGGTGGTTGCAGCTGCTGTTCCGACCCCAGTGGCCAACG
>CAMBZX010000135.1 GCA_945872185.1 Synechococcus sp. UW140
TGAACCCCAGCCATGCCGAAGCGGCTGCTGGAATGCAGGGAGGCAACGGCACTCACCATCGCATTACCCACCAGAAAAAGGCCGATCCCCAGGGGGAAATAAGGCCTCAGATCACCCGAAAAAATGACAGAAGCCAGGGCAATGCAAAGCGGAATCGCCATCGCCCCATTGATCACCCCTGAGACGATTGCATTCACCGTTGAGCCTTTGGCTCCCTGACTCGTCTGACTACTCATTTCGCATTACCGGCTTCATGACTGAGACTTTGCCTGCTGCCATGGTGTCACGACAGCCTCGGAGCGAATCGAGTCGCACGAACCAGGCCCGAACGAACCAAGTGCCAACGAAGCCTGGCCGCCGCTTCATTCTTTGCTGTCCCAGTAACAACCGTGGCGGTCCCAGTAACAACCATGGCGAACGAGCGCCAAGGCCTGCCAGCACGGCCGACCTGATCAGCGAGACTGGCCCAATCCAGGCCCGCATCCGGGGCTCTCCCCCTCCACCCATGGTCGCCAGCGCCCCAGGCACCCTCAGTGACGCCAGCGCCCAAGCGGCCAGTGCCCAGGCAGCCACTGCGACAACCGCCAGTGCCACAGCAGCCAGTGCCGCCGCCGCCCGCGCCTTTCCGCTGGCGGCGATCACCGGCCACGGCACATTGAAATTGGCGCTGCTGCTGGCAGCGGTGGATCCGGGCCTGGGCGGCGTCGTGATCGCCGGCGGCCGCGGCACCGGCAAATCGGTGCTGGCCCGCGGCCTCCATGCCCTGCTGCCACCGATTGATGGGCTCGATCTCGGCGCCGGCGCCAGCCCGCTCAACCACGATCCCAGGCGCCCGGATGAGTGGGACGATGCCACCCGGGCCCGGATCACGGCCCTGGGGGGCGACGCCGAAGGCCTCGATGCCAACGCCCTGCTGCCCACCCGGGTGGTGGCAGCACCGTTTGTGCAGGTGCCCCTGGGCATCACCGAAGACCGGCTGCTGGGATCGGTGGATGTCACCGCCTCTTTGGCCGCCGGAGCGCCGGTGTTCCAGCCCGGGCTGCTGGCCGAAGCCCACCGCGGCGTGCTCTACATCGACGAGCTCAACCTGCTCGACGACGGCATCACCAACCTGCTGCTGGCGGCCGTCGGCAGCGGCGAAAACCGGATCGAGCGCGAGGGATTGAGCCTGTCGCACCCGTGCCGCTGCCTGCTGATCGCCACCTACAACCCCGAAGAAGGGGCGGTGCGCGACCACCTGCTCGATCGCTTCGCCATCGCCCTCTCCGCCAACCAGCTGCTGGACGTCGAGCAACGGGTGGCGATCACCCGCTCGGCGCTCGATCACGGCGAATCCAGCGACCGCTTCCGCCAGCGCTTCCAGGAGGACAGCGATGCCCTGGCCACCCAGCTGCTGCTGGCCCGCCAGTGGCTGCCGGATGTGCGCATCAGCCGTGAGCAGATCACCTACCTGGTCACCGAAGCCCTGCGCGGCGGCGTCGAAGGGCATCGCTCCGAGCTCTATGCGGTGCGGGTGGCCCGCGCCCATGCCGCCCTCAGCGGCCGCGATCAGGTGGAAGCCGACGATCTGCTGGTGGCGGTGCGCCTGGTGATCGCGCCGCGGGCGCTGCAGCTGCCACCGCCGGATCCGGACCAGCCGCTGGAACCACCACCGCCGCCACCGCCCCAGGGGGAGCAACCGCCGGAGGAGCCCGAGCCACCGGAGAACGAGCAGGAACCCGACGAGCCCGACCAGGAGGACGACGACAACGACGAGGACGACACCCCCGAAGATCAGGCGCCACCGTCGATCCCGGAGGAGTTCCTGCTCGATCCGGAGGCCACCGCCATCGACCCCGACCTGCTGCTGTTCTCCGCCGCCAAGGCCAAGAGCGGTGGCAGCGGCAGCCGCGCCGTGGTGCTGAGCGATTCCCGCGGCCGCTATGTGAAGCCGATGTTGCCCCGCGGGCCGGTGAAACGCATCGCCGTCGCTGCCACCCTGCGGGCGGCAGCGCCGTATCAGAAAGCCCGCCGGGCGCGTGAACCGCAGCGCAAGGTGATCGTCGAAGACGGCGATCTGCGGGCCAAGCAGCTGCAGCGCAAAGCCGGCGCCCTGGTGATTTTCCTGGTGGATGCCAGCGGCTCGATGGCGCTGAACCGCATGCAGAGCGCCAAGGGGGCCGTGATCCGGCTGCTCACCGAGGCCTACGAAAACCGCGATGAGGTCGCCCTGATCACCTTCCGCGGCGAACAGGCCGACGTGCTGCTGCCCCCCACCCGCTCGATCACCGCCGCCCGACGCCGGCTGGAAGCGATGCCCTGTGGCGGCGGCTCCCCCCTGGCCCATGGCCTCACCCAGGCCGCCCGCGTCGGCGCCAATGCCCTGGCCACGGGCGATCTGGGCCAGGTGGTGGTGGTGGCGATCACCGATGGCCGCGGCAATGTGCCCCTGGCCCGCTCCCTGGGCCAGCCGCAGCTGGAGGGCGAGGAGCCGGTGGACCTCAAAGAAGAGGTGAAACAGGTGGCCAGTCGCTACCGGGCCCTGGGCCTCAAGCTGCTGGTGATCGACACCGAGCGCAAGTTCATCGGCAGCGGCATGGGCAAGGATCTGGCCGAGGCCGCCGGCGGCCGCTATGTGCAGCTGCCCAAGGCCAGTGATCAGGCGATCGCCGCCATCGCCATGCAGGCGATCAACACGGTCTGAACAGTGGGCCACGGCAGCAGCCGCAGCCGCGACCATGGACCACCCAATTCGCCCCGCCGACCCTGGCAGCAATCAAGCGGCGGATCCAGATCCCGCCGGACTTGGCGGATCCTGGGTCGAGGACCTGGATCTAGGGTCCGAATCTAGGGACTGGGTGCCGGGCCACTGGAACGCGGCGCGAAGCGGCTTGAAGCTGGCGGCGGATTGCGGCTCTGCTCACGCTCCTGGCGCTTCTGATCGTCCCGCTCCTTGGCGGCCTGGGTCTGGGCCGGATAGAGCTCTTCAAAGAACTTGCCGAGCCCCGTGGAGACACTGCGGATCCCATCCATGAACTTGGGATCATCCGTGAGCTTGCGCACGTCGCCGCCCACCGCACTCCAGCGATCGGTGAGTTGCTTGGCATTGGTGAGCGTGGCCTGCAGATCAGCCACGGTCTTCGGTTTGTCGAGGGCGGCGGTGAGGTTCTTGATGTGCCTGGTGGCCTTGGCGGTATCAACGCTGGCGGTGTTGATGTTGGTGAGGATCGGATCGATCTTGGTAGCCGAACGGTTCAGCTGGTTGACCAGCACCTGGGCGTCCTTGAGGAACACCTGCCCATCGATGGTGAGCTTCTTGGTCTCGTCGGCGGTGGCCTCGAAGCTCAGCGTGGCGGCCACCAACTTGTTGACGAGCTTCTGCTTGTCGGCCTCGTCCAGCATCTTCTGCACCGTGTCGGTGACCGAGGAGAGGGTGGCGGAGGTGACACCCTGAACCAAACCGTTCTGGCAGACCATCAGCTTGTTGTTACAGCGGCGATCCCGTGGCGAGGTGCCGTCCGCCGGCAAAGGCTGGCCGGCACTCATCAGCGACACCTGGGCATCGCCGCCGAGCAGGGAGCCCGCCCCCACCCTGGCCACCACTGGCCTGGGCAGACGCAGAGCCGAATCGTTGATCTCGAGATCGGCCAGCACCGCCTTGTCGGTGACCTGGATGTTGCGGACGTTGCCCACCAACACACCGCGATACACCACTGGTGAACGGTCCGCCAGACCCGCCGCATCGGCGAAGCTCGCACGCATGATCCAGGTGTTCTGGCCCATGGACACGCCCTTGAGCCAGAGCCAGAGCGTGAAGGCGCTGCCAGCTGCGGCGATCAATGAAAATCCGACCAGAGCCTCGCGGACACTGCGGCGCATGGGCTCAGAGCTCCGCCGGCTGCATAGGTCCGCGCAGACTACCGCTCCGGAACTGCACCACGTAGGGATTGGTTGTGACCCTGAACTCTTCAATGCTGCCATTCCAGCGGAAATGGCCCTCGTAGAGGAGCATCACCCGCTCGGCGCAGCGCTCGATCGTGCTGATCACATGGCTCACCACCACTGAGGAGGCATTGGTGAGCTCGGTGGTGCGCACGATCAGATCCTCCACCCGGGTGCAGGCCACCGGATCGAGGCCAGCGGTGGGTTCATCGAACAGCAGCAGGGGCACGCGGCCGCCGGCGGCACCGGGATCATCGATCAGGGCCCGGGCGAAGCTCACCCGCTTCTGCATGCCACCGCTGAGTTCGCCGGGCAGCAACTCATCGATGCCCACCAGACCGACGGCCTCCAGGGCCCGGCTCACCCGCTCGCGAATCTCGCGATCACTCAGCTTGCTGAAGCGGTAAAGCAGAAAGCCCACGTTTTCGCGCACCGTCAGCGAGGCCAGCAGCGCCGGGTTCTGGAACACCAGCCGCACGTCCGGGGGATGGCGCTGATCGAGCCGCAGGTAGGTCTGCCCCTCGCCATGAATACTCAGGCTGCCGGCCGAAGGCAGCAACAGCCCGGAGAGCAGCCGCAGGATCGTGGACTTGCCGGCGCCGGAAGGGCCGATCACCACCAGACGCTCGCCGGCGAACAGATCCAGATCCACCGACTCCAGCACAGGCGGCTTGGTGCCCCAGCGCACCGTGAGCTTCTCCATCTGGGCCACGAGAGCGTCCGGCGGGGTGTTGGCGACGTCGGCGAGACTGGAGACCAAGAGCTCTGGGGGGAGACAGCAGGAGGTTGGGAACAGCTCCCAACCCATCCTGACGTTTCAGGCCCCGTTTTTGCACTGTTCCCCAACCGTTGACCCGAGCGCTGGTCGCTTTCCCCGAACGGTTTCCATCCGTACAGTTCCTCCACGTCCCCGCCGCGTCCCGGCGCTCCCCCCTTGCCCGTCCGCGGCTCCGGCGCCAAAGCTCCCAGGTCGAGGCGACCCGCCGCACGACCCAGCTGGGTGGGCCGCGGCGATCGGCGCCGCCAGGATCTGGTGAGCCGCTCCAGGCGGGCCGCCCGCTGGCTGCAACCGGGGCTGGTGGTGAAGCGCTGGATGTTCACCTCCGGCCTGGGCCTGTTGATCCTGCTGCTCGGCGCCGCGGTCTGGGCCGACCTGCAGCCGATCTACTGGATCCTGGAAGCGATCAAAATGGCCCTGGCCCAGCTGACGCGGGTGCTGCCCCGCAGCATCACCGGCCCCTTGGTGCTGCTGATCGGTGGAGGCCTGATCTGGCTGGGCCAGAGCCGCAGCTTCGGCTCGATCCAGCAGGCCCTGGCTCCGGATAAGGACACGGTGCTGGTGGATGCCCTGCTGGCCCAGCGCCGCCTCAACCGCGGCCCGGCGATCGTGGCCATCGGTGGCGGCACCGGCCTCTCCACCCTGCTCTCGGGCCTGAAGCGTTACAGCACCAACCTCACCGCCATCGTCACCGTTGCCGATGACGGCGGCAGCAGCGGCGTGCTGCGGCGAGAGTTCGGCGTCGCCCCCCCCGGCGACATCCGCAATTGCCTGGCGGCGCTCTCCACCGAGGAGCCACTGCTGACGCGGCTGTTCCAATACCGCTTCCGCTCTGGCAGCGGCCTGGAGGGCCACAGCTTCGGCAATCTCTTCCTGACGGCCCTCACCGCCATCACCGGCAGCCTGGAATCAGCGATCACCGCCAGCAGCCGGGTACTGGCGGTGCAAGGTCAGGTGGTGCCCGCCACCAATGCCGATGTGCGCCTCTGGGCCGAACTGGAAAACGGCGAGCGCATCGAAGGCGAATCGCAGATCGGCAAGGCCACCAGTCCGATCGTGCGGCTGGGATGCATCCCCGAACGCCCTCCGGCCCTGCCGAAGGCGCTGGAGGCGATCGCCCATGCCGATCTGATCGTGCTCGGCCCCGGCAGCCTCTACACCTCGCTGCTGCCCAATCTGCTGGTGCCGGAACTGGTGAGCGCCATCAGCCGCAGCAAAGCGCCGCGCCTGTACATCTGCAACCTGATGACCCAGCCCGGCGAAACCGATGGCCTCGATGTCGGCGGCCATCTGCGGGCGATCGAGGCGCAGCTGGCCAGCCTGGGCATCGAGAAGCGACTGTTCAACTGCGTGCTGGCCCAGGAAGAGCTGGACGATTCCCCCTTGGTAATGAACTACCGCCTGCGCGGCGCCGAACCGGTCACCTGCGACAGCCGCGCCCTGATCAGCCAGGGCTATGAGGTGATGCGGGCCCCGCTCCAAGGTGCCCGCCCCACCGCCACCCTGCGCCACGATCCGCGCAGCGTGGCGCTGGCGGTGATGCGGTTTTACAAGAAGCACCGGCGGGACGGCTGAGCGATACCGCAAGCACGCACGATGCTGCCCCTGAGGCTTGCAAACGTATCCCCCAGATAGTGTGACCTACGGCAAAACCCAACAGCCCGAACATTGAAACCGTTGGGCTTGAACGTCATTTCAGCTTAAAAGCCGGCATCCTCCAGCAGCAAGGCCAGCGTCTCGCTCAGTTGCAGTCGGTTGCGGGGGGAATCTGCGAGGAGGAATCGGCATTGAGAAACAGCAAGTCGAGCCTGGATTCGAGCTCGGCGAGCCGTGCATTCTCGATCCTCAGCTGCTCGGACTCTCTCCTCAGCTGAGCGGTTTCGTTCTTCAGCTGAGCGGTTTCGCTCTTCAGTTGCTCGGTTTCGTTCCGCCGCTCGAACGCGCTGATCTGCGCATCGACTGTTGGATGCCAATTGAACTTCGCCAACCAGCGCCGCCAGGGCGGCAATGAGGAGAGGAATTCAGATTTGCTGATTGACCTGGAAGCTGCCATGGGCGGGGATGTCGACATGCCTGTAGGAAGTGAAGAACGTGATCAGCACGATCAAGGTGCCGGCCAGCAAAGCAGCGAAGCCCGATTGATCCAGCCAGGTCAATGGCTGACTTACAGCGTGACCTGTGTCTTCCTCAATCACTGTAGCGAGCCCGTATCTGAACCGATCAAGCCATGGTGCATGGGGATGAACGGAATGACATCTGTGAAAATACGGAACG
>CAMBZX010000136.1 GCA_945872185.1 Synechococcus sp. UW140
CTTGCGAGTCAGCAGGGGGTGAACCCCACGGGTCGGCGTGAGCCTGCAGCGTCTGCGGCTCTACCAGCTGGTCTCGCCAGCGCTGCCGGTGGGGGCCTTCAGCTACGCCGAAGGGCTGGAGGTGCTGGTGCAGAGCGGTCGGTTGGGGGAGGCGGAGGCGGTGCGGGCCTGGCTGGAGGCCGAACTGGCACGGGGTGCCCTGTGCGTTGAAGCCGCAGCCCTGCCCCGGCTGATGCAGCTGCAGGCGCAGGGGGACTGGGCGGCGGTGCGGGACCTCGATGGCTGGCTGCTGGCCCAGCGGGAAGCCCCGGAACTGCGGGCCCAGCAGCGGCAGATGGGCTGGTCGCTGCAGCAGCTGCTGGCCGACCTGGGCTGGCCCCTGCCGGCGGCGGCGGCCCGCCTGGCCTGGCCTGCCGCCTTCGCCCACGCCGGCCACAGCCTCGAACTCGCCCCAGGAGATGTGGTGGAGGCCTATCTCCATGGCTGGATCGCCAACCAGCTGAGCGCCGCCGTGCGCCTGGTGCCGCTCGGTCCCACCGAGGCCCAGCGGCTGCTGCTGGCCCTGGGGCCGCAGCTGGCCGCCCGGGCCCAGGAGCTGTCGCTCGCCGATCCCCGCAATCTCTGGAGCAGCGGCATCGGCGCCGGGATCGCCCAGCTCGGCCAGGGCGAGCTCTATTCCCGCCTGTTCCGCAGCTGAGCGGCCGGCCTCCTGGCTGAGGCGCGAGCCGATAGCGAGCGTGGCCAGGCTGGCCAGCCGGCTCCGTAGCCTGCGGTCAGTCGCGTTCTACCGATGAGTCGCCTGCGTGTCGGTGTGGCCGGACCGGTCGGCTCCGGCAAGACGGCCCTGGTGGAGGCCCTCTGCCTGCGCCTGCGGGATCGCCTCGAGCTGGCGGTGGTCACCAACGACATCTACACCCAGGAGGACGCCGAGTTCCTCACCCGGGCCGGAGCGCTGGCACCGGAACGCATCCGCGGCGTGGAGACGGGCGGCTGCCCCCACACCGCCATCCGCGAGGACTGCTCGATCAACCGGGCCGCGGTGGCGGAACTGGAGCAGGCCTTCCCCGATCTTGATCTGGTGCTGGTGGAGAGCGGTGGCGACAACCTGGCGGCCAGCTTCAGTCCGGAGCTGGTGGATCTCTGCATCTATGTGATCGACGTCGCCGCCGGCGACAAGATTCCCCGCAAAGGCGGGCCCGGCATCACCCGCTCGGACCTGCTGGTGATCAACAAGATCGATCTGGCGCCGATGGTGGGCGCCAGCCTGGCGGTGATGGCGAGCGACACCGAACGGATGCGGGGCGGGCGGCCCTGGTGCTTCACCAACCTGCGCAGCGGGGAAGGTCTGGAGCAGGTGGAGACGTTTCTGCTGCGACAGCTGCCCGCATCCCGCTGACAGCCCAGCCACGGCGCCACGATCCCCTCCCCAGGTGTGCCGATGCGAACCATTCCGGGGAACGGTCACAACGGTTACAAAATCACCGCAGGGTCGGTTACTACCTTCCCGGAAACCGCCGCAGGGTCCACTCCGAAAGGGACCCAGGCGGAATCCCATCCCCAGGAGCAACTTCATGAAGCCATCAGCGAAGCGGATCCCATCCCTGCGCCTGATCGGTGGAGCCACCGCCCTCGCCACCGTCTTCAGCCTTGTGGCCTGCGGCGGCGGTGACAAATCCAGCAGTGGCGACTTCGATGGCGAGGTGAAGGTCGGCATCCTTCACTCCCGCTCCGGCACCATGGCCATCTCCGAAAACACGGTGGCCGAAGCCGAGCTGATGGCGATCGACGAGATCAACAAAGCCGGTGGTGTCAAGGTCGACGGCAAAAAGCTGAAGATCGTGCCGGTTGAAGAGGACGGCGCCTCCGATTGGCCCACCTTCGCTGAGAAGGCCAAGAAATTAATCGATCAGGACCAGGTGGCCGTGGTGTTCGGCGGCTGGACCTCCGCCAGCCGCAAGGCGATGCTGCCGGTGTTCGAAGCCAAGGATCATTTCCTCTTCTATCCGATTCAGTACGAAGGCCAGGAGTGCTCCAAGAACATCTTCTACTCCGGTGCCACCCCCAACCAACAGGCCGAGCCCGCCGTGTCGTGGCTGCTGAAGAATAAGGGCAAGGACTTCTTCCTGGTGGGTTCGGATTACGTGTATCCGCGCACGGCCAACACGATCATGAAGGAGCAGTTGAAGGCCGAAGGCGGCAACTTGGTTGGTGAAGATTACCTACCTCTCGGCAACACTGAAGTTGCCCCGATTATCGCCAAGATCAAGCAGGCTCTGCCGAAAGGCGGCGTGATCGTCAACACCTTGAACGGTGACAGCAATGTCGCCTTCTTCAAGCAGATGAAGGCCGCTGGCCTCACCCCTGCCAACGGCTACGCGATCATGAGCTTCTCGATTGCCGAGGAGGAAGTTGCGGCTATCGGCCCTGAATATCTTGAAGGCACCTATGCCGCCTGGAACTTCTTCCAGAGCCTGGACACCCCCGCCTCCAAGAAGTTCACCGCCGACTTCAAGGCCAAGTACGGCGAGAAGCGGGTCACCAATGACCCCGCTGAGTCCGCCTACAACATGGTTTACCTCTGGGCCAAGGGTGCCGAGAAGGCCAACAGCGTCGACGACAACAAAGTGCGTGAGGCCCTGATCGGCGTCACCTTCGATGCGCCTCAAGGCAAGATCGAAGTGCAGCCCAACCATCACACCACCGAACTGGTGATGATCGGCGAGGTGCAGAAGGACGGCATGTTCAAGATCATCGAGAACAAGGGAGTCCTCAAGCCCATCGCCTGGAACCAGTTTGTTCCCGAAACCAAGGGCTACACCTGCGACTACACCCAAAATCGCCCAGACGCCGGCAAGTTCAAAATGTGAGTCCTGCTGAGGATTCAACCTGGGGGGAGGGATCCGTTCCTCCCCCCTTTTTCATTGAGACCTCCGGAATTCTGTTGATTTTTCTGATCGATTCACCTGCCCCGTCTTCAACGGGAGTCCATGACAGTTCTTCTTGACACGCTCTTCAATGGCCTGGCCATCGGCTCGGTGCTGATGCTGGCAGCGCTCGGCCTGGCTGTGGTTTTTGGTCTGATGGGGGTCATCAACATGGCCCATGGCGAGTTGATGATGCTTGGGGCCTACACCACCTTTGTGGTGCAGAACCTGCTCAAGAATGGTCCCCTTGAGGGCCTGTTCCCGGCCTACATCCTCGTCTCGATTCCCCTGGCCTTTCTGGTCAGCGGCCTGGCCGGCCTGCTGCTGGAGAAGACCGTGATTCGCCGCCTTTATGGCCGCCCCCTGGAAACCCTGCTGGCCACCTGGGGCGTCAGCCTGATCCTGCAGCAGTTCGTGCGCTCCGTCTCCAGTGCCTTCTTCATCGGCCTGCTGGCGGCTGTGGTTCTCGGCCTGCTGGCTCCGCGGCTGCTGCCGGCGGCCTGGTGGCGTCAGCGCTGGTCGCCCCTGCTGGGGGTGGGCAGCTGGGTGGGAGCCGGCGCCATCGGCATCGGCCTGGCCTCAGCCCTCGGCAACGAGCGCAGCCTGGATCAGCCCTGGTTCAGCGCCCGCAACATTGATGTCACGGCGCCCGAGTGGCTGCGTGGCTCGATTGATGTGGCAGGTGTCACCATGCCCACGGCCCGCCTGTTCATCATCGCGCTCACGGTTGTGGCCCTGGTGGCGGTGCACTGGTTCCTGCAGAAGAGCGTCTGGGGGATTCGCATCCGCGCGGTCACCCAGAACCGGCCGATGAGCAGCTGCCTTGGCATCCCCACCGAGAAGGTGGATGCCCTCACCTTCCTGGTGGGCTCCGGTCTGGCCGGTGTGGCCGGAGTAGCGGTCACCCTGCTGGGTTCGGTCGGGCCCAATCTCGGCGGCAACTACATCGTCGATTGCTTCATGGTGGTGGTACTGGGCGGCGTCGGCAAATTGCTCGGCACCGTGGTGGCGGCTCTCGGAATCGGCGTTCTCAGCTACATCCTCGGCTCGGGCTCGCTGCTGCTGCTCTGGCCGCAGATGCCCGCCGGCCTCAATGAAACGATCACCTTCTTCGCCACCACCTCGATGGCCAAGGTGCTGGTGTTCATTCTGATCGTCGTCTTCCTGCAGTTCCGCCCCGCCGGCCTCTTCCCCCAGAAGGGCCGCATGGTGGAGGCCTGAATCATGACCATCACCTCCAACACCGCCGCCACACCGGCCGCGTTCCTGCGTCGCTGGTGGCCCTGGATCGCGATCATCGCCGCGGCCCTGATCCTGCCGTTCATCCTGCCGCCCTTCCGGCTCAACCTGCTCGGGCGTTTTCTGTCCTTGGGTATCGTGGCCCTCGGCATCGATCTGATCTGGGGCTACACGGGCCTGCTCAGCCTCGGCCAGGGCATTTTCTTTGCCCTCGGTGGCTATGCAATCGCCATGTATCTGCAGCTGGATTCGCTTGAGCCCGGCCAATTGCCGGAATTCTTCAGCCTGTATGGCGTCAAGGCCTTGCCGCTGTTCTGGCAGCCCTTCAACTCAGCCTGGTTCACCCTCGTCGCCATCTGGGTGATCCCGGCCCTGGTGGCTGGCCTGCTGGGCTACCTGGTGTTCCGCAACCGCATCAAGGGGGTCTACTTCTCGATCCTCACCCAGGCGGCCCTGCTGGTGTTCTTCAACTTCTTCAATGGCCAGCAGAAACTGATCAACGGCACCAACGGCCTCAAGACCGATACGGCCAGCTTCTTCGGCCAGATGGTGGGCTCCGATGCCATGCAGCGGAATCTCTTCTGGATCACGGTGCTGCTGGTGATTGCCGCCTGGTACCTCTGCCGCTGGCTCACCAGCGGCCGTTTCGGCGATGCCCTGATCGCCGTACGCGATGACGAGCCACGCCTGCGGTTCACCGGCTACAACCCCACCGCGTTCAAGACCGTCGTCTTCACGATCGCCGGTGCCCTGGCCGGCATCAGTGGCGCCCTGTACACCGTCCAGTCCGGCATCGTCAGCCCCCAGTTCATGGCGGTGCCCTTTTCGATTGAAATGGTGATCTGGGTGGCGGTCGGCGGTCGCGGCACCCTGATCGGCGCCGTGCTGGGAGCCGTGCTGATCAATTACGCCAAGAGCCTGATCAGCGAACAATTACCTGAAACCTGGCTGTTCATTCAGGGGGGCCTGTTCCTGCTGGTGGTCACCGCCCTGCCCGATGGGGTGGTGGGCTGGTGGCGCCAGGGGGGTCCCGGCCGGATTCTGGCGATGCTGGGCTCCTCGCCGGCGACGGCCACCTATCCCGGTCTCGATCAAGATCCTGAGGCTCAGGCCGAGAAACGGGCGATCGAATCCCGTGCCCAGGCCCTGGAGAGCGGTGCCAGCCAACCCGGAGGAGAGCCATGAAGCCCCTGCTTGAACTCCAGGCCGTCAGTGTCAGCTTCGACGGCTTTCTGGCCCTCAACGATCTCAATCTCGCCCTTGCGCCAGGCGAGCTGCGGGCCGTGATCGGCCCCAATGGTGCCGGCAAGACCACCTTTCTCGATGTGATCACCGGCAAGGTGAAGCCGACGCGCGGCGATGTGCGCTTCCGCGGTCAGTCGTTGCTGGGCATCAGCGAGCACCGCATCGCCCGGCTCGGCATCGGCCGCAAGTTCCAGACGCCCCGCGTCTATCAAAACCTCACCCCCCGGCGCAATCTGGAGCTGGCGGTGAAGGGCAGCCATTCGCCCTTCACGCTGCTGCTGGGTCGCCTCAACGCCGAACAGCGCGATCGGGTGCAGGAGTTGCTGGCGGTGGTGGGCCTGGAGGCCAACGCCTCCCGGCCGGCCGGCAGCCTCTCCCATGGCCAGAAGCAGTGGCTGGAAATCGCCATGCTGCTGGCCCAGGATCCAGACCTGCTGCTGGTGGATGAGCCGGTGGCTGGCCTCTCCGATGAGGAGACCGAGCGCACCGGCGAGCTGCTGCGCCAGCTGGCGGGGGATCACACCGTGCTGGTGATTGAGCACGACATGGACTTCATCCGCGAGCTGGACTGCCCGGTCACCGTGCTGCATGAAGGCCATGTGCTCTGCGAAGGCAGCATGGATGTGGTGCAACGGGACCCGCGCGTGATTGAGGTCTACCTCGGGGTTGAGGATGAAGATGTCTCGGCCGGAGTCACTTCTGCTGTCGCCACCTCTGCTGTCGCCAGCGACAGCGGATCCCACCAGGAGATCCCATGACCAGCACCATGTCCCTGAAGAATGCCCATCCCTCCAGTGGCGAAGATGGCCATCTGCTCGCCATTCGTGACCTCAACGTCTACTACGGCGAGAGTCATATCCTGCGCAATGTCGATCTCTCGATCGCACCGGGCCAGATGGCCTGCCTGATCGGCCTCAATGGTGTCGGCAAAACCACGCTGCTGAAGACGATCATCGGCCTGCTGCGCCAGCGCAGCGGCTCGTTGCTGCTGGCGGGTGAAGAGGTCACGGCACTGCCGCCGCACCGGCGCGCGCGCACCGGCATCGGCTATGTGCCCCAGGGGCGGGAGATCATCCCCCAGCTCACCGTGCGCGAAAACCTGCTGCTGGGTCTGGAAGCCTTGCCCGGTGGCATCGGCCGCCATCGCCACATCGATCCGCTGGTGTTCGAGCTGTTTCCGATCCTGGAGAAGTTCCTCGCCCGCCGCGGCGGCGACCTCTCCGGCGGCCAGCAGCAGCAGCTGGCCATCGCCCGGGCCCTGCTCGGCAAACCACGCTTGCTGCTGCTCGATGAGCCCACCGAAGGAATTCAGCCCTCGGTGGTGCTCGACATCCAGCGGGCCGTCGCCCGCATCATCCGCGAGACCGGCATCAGTGTGCTGCTGGTGGAACACCACGCCAGCTTCGTGCGTCAGGCCGACTGGTACTACGCCATGCAGAAAGGCGGGGTGGTGGCCAGTGGCCCCACCACGGAGCTGAGCCAGGAGCTGATCCAGCGTTTCCTGAGCGTCTGAAGCCTCCAGCTCAAGGTCGCCAACGGG
>CAMBZX010000137.1 GCA_945872185.1 Synechococcus sp. UW140
GGCCACCAGATCGTCGTGCTCCGGCTTGCAGCGCCAAGAGCCCCCCGGCAACAGCGCCTGCTTCAGCCGCAGCGAGCCGAGGGGGGTGTCCAGCGCCAGGCTCTGACGCGGCAGACACCAGCGGGGCTGCAGCAGTTCCCGCAGCCCCAGCGTCGAGCTGTGGCGCCACCACACCTGGCGCAGGGCCGCTGCCCGATCGGGCGGCACCAGGGCCGTGAGCAGGAAGCCGTGGCGTCCTTTCTTCATCACGATCGCCTGGCTGAACACCTCCAGGGCGCCGGCCTGCCGCAGGGCCGCCGCCAGAAAGGCCAGATCCTCAGGCGTGGCGTCGTCAATCTGGGCCTGCTGCTGCAGCACCAGCTCCTGCTGTTCAGCCGCCCCATCCGCAGTGCCAGGGGCGGCCTCAAGGGGCTGGGCCAGGATCAGCCGCAGCAGGTTGGGGCGATCCAGGCGGTGGCTGCCCAGACCCACCCCCACCTGCAGAGGCAGGGCCGTCGGCGCCGGCCCGAAGCGCTGGGCCCAGCAGGCCATCAGGGCCAGCCCCGTCGGCGTGGTGAGTTCGGCGGCGGGGAAACTGCCGCTGCCGGCAAGGGGAATGGCCCGCAGCCGGGCGATCTCCAGCACCGCTGGCGCCGGTAGCGGCAGCACGCCATGGGCGCTGGGCACGCTGCCATGGCCGGCGGGAGGCACGCCGCAGACCAGCGAGTCGATGCCGAAATGCAACAGGCCGGCACAGACGCCGACGATGTCGACCAGCGCATCCAGCGCCCCCACCTCGTGGAACTGCACCTGCTCGGGAGGATGGCCGTGCACCGCCGCCTCCGCCACCGCCAGCAGGGAGAACACCGCCAGCACCTTGTCGCGCAGAGGCTGCGCCAGCGGCGCCTCAGCCAGCTGGCGCCGCAGCAGCTCCCAGGGGCGATGGCGCGGCTGGGGCTCCAGGGGCACCACCGTCAGGTGCAGTCCCCGCAGTCCGGCACTGCGGCGCTGCTCCAGATCGAGGCGATAGAGATCGGCCAGACCCAGGGCCGCCAGGGGCTCGTGGATCACCGCTGGCGGCAGACCCAGATCCAGCAGGGCCGCCAGCAGCATGTTGCCCGCCAGACCGGTGGGACAGTCGACCAGGGCGAGGGTCATGCCGCAGGCAGGGGCTCGGTGCGGCTGGGGTGGCCCAGCCGCGGGGCCTGCTGCAGCAGGCGAGCGGCCTGCAACTCCAGCGGCTGGCGCTGGGCG
The DNA here is from genome assembly GCA_945872185.1 of Synechococcus sp. UW140. GTDB lineage: Bacteria > Cyanobacteriota > Cyanobacteriia > PCC-6307 > Cyanobiaceae > Cyanobium. The sequence continues at coordinate 1,234 of CAMBZX010000137.1, forward strand.
CGCAGCAGCTGCTCCACCTCGCGGCGGGCCCGGCGTTGCTCCCGCTGGGCCGTTTCAACGTCGTGGCCGGAAAGGCCCCAGAGGCGGCCCAACAGGGCGCGATCATCGGCGCCACCAACGGCCGCCTGGCTGTAGCAAAGCGTCTCAGCCGCCATGCCGGCCTGGAGCACCCGGCTCCAGCGACGCAAATCCTCAAGCGACAGCTTGGCACTGGCCGGAGGCTCGAATTCGGTGCTGCCGCTGCTGCCCAGGCCCGCCCGCAGACAGGCCAGGCTGCCCACCAGCACCTGCCGCACCGGCAGGCCATCGGCCGCCGCCGCCAAGGCATGGCCAGCTTCGTGAATGGCGATGCGACGCAGCCGCTCCTGGCCGCCGGGCAAGGCCTCGGCCACGAGATGGCCGCCGCGGCCGCCGAAGCGGGCCGCATCGAGGGTGAGCGAGCCCAGGGCCAGGGCCGCCACCGCGGTGACGATCCAGGGCGAGAGCCCGAGGAGTGGTCCGGCCACCGCCAGCAGCGTGATGATCAAGACCGCCACACCGGCAGAGGCGGGGGCCATCTCAGCGACCGGGCCGGCTGACCGCCTTGCCGTGGGCAGGGGGCCGGGAGGGGCCGGACTCGGGCGGACGGGGCCGGCCGCCACCAGCAGCAGCACCCCCTTTTTCAGCACCTGGGGCGCTGCGGCGGCCTTGACCGCCGCCCTTGCCACCCCCCTTACCGCCGCGATTACCGCGTTGGGCCACCGGCTCCAACACCTCAAGCGCCTCGAGGGTGAGCTGTTGCCCCTGGCGCCGCAGATCGAGGGAGACGAAATGGCGCAGATGTTGCAGGGGAATCTCACCTTTGAGCTGCAATTTGAAGGGCACGGGCCGGGAGCCATCCGCCCGGGGTTGCTGGCGCACCTTGATCACCAGATCACCGGTTTCGGGGCGGGTGTAGATCAGCTCGCCGCGCACGGAAAAGTAATCGTCGCCCTCAGGCAACGCATCGAGTCGGGTGTCTGCACCACTGACTTCTGCACCACTGACGTCTGGAGCGCTGACTTCTGGAGAGTCGACTTCTGGAGCGCTGGCTGCCGGGGTGCTGGCTGCCGGCGTAGGCCTGCTGAGAGCGGCTGAGGCAGTGTCTGGCGCACTGGCCGGATCCACCTGGGCGAGGGTGCTGGGCTCCCACACCCCCACCATCTGCAGATGCAGATGGCTCTCCTCACGGGTCCGCGGGTAGACCACCCAGAGATGGGGTTCGGCCAGGTCGAGATGGCGACGCATCAGTGTCAGCAGCCGTCCGAGCACCACCGCTTCGATCTCGGAGCCATCGGCGGTGCGGATCACACCGCGGGTGAGCTGCTCGGCATCGGCAGGAACGTACTGACCACGGACCACACCGATGGCCCGGTACTGCGTCGGTTCGGTGACCGGGGAGATGGGGTGCTGGCGCATGTCATCGCTGTGGTGGAACCCGCCGCTGAGCAGGAGCGGCTACCGCCGCCGGGCCAATGTAGCCAGCGGCGGCGGTAGTCTCCGCCCAGACCGAGCCCGCCCCTCCCTCGTCTTGTTCGCCGATGGCGACGCCCAGCCGCAGCCGCCTTGGTCTCTGGTCCAGCCTCGCCGGCGCCGTTGTGTTGCTGGCCGCCGCGGGGGGCTGGTGGCTGGGGCAACAGCAGGCAGGGTCCGACGGCGGCGATCCGCGCACCAGACCCTTGCTGGCGGAAGCGAGCCGCCTGCGCCAGCGGCTTGATCGCCAGGAGGCCAGCGCCAGCGAGCAGCAGCGGCTGCTGGAGTTGCTGATCGCGCTCAACCGCAAGGACCAGGCCATCGCCCTGCTCGAGCCACTGGCGGATCGGGAACCGGATCGCTGGTCCCTGCGGCTGCTGCTGGCGGAACTCCGCCGCGATCAAGGCGATCGCGGCGGCGCCGAACGGGAGCTGCGCATGATTCTGAGCCGCAAGCCAGATCAGGTGGAAGCGCTGCAGCTCATGACGCTGCTGCAGTTGGAGCAGGGCCAGGGCGCGGCCGCCGAAACCCAGGTGAGCCAGGCCTATCGCAGCGCCAGCCAGGAGCAGATCAAGCCTGAAGCGATGGGACTGGGACTGCTGCTGGCCGAGCTGCAACAGCGACGGGGGCAGCACGTCCAGGCCCAGGCGACCTACACCCAGCTGGCCTCCCAATTCCCGCAGGACCAGCGGCCGCTGCTGGGCCTGGCCCTGCTGCACCACCAACGGGGGCAACACAAGGCCGCCCAGGCCACCCTGGCCGCGGCACGTCAGCGCAGTCGCGACCCAGCCCAACCGGATCCGATCCTGGACAAACTGGCCGCCAGCTGGGGATTGGAGCCGCTCAGGGTGCCTTCACCTGGGACGTCACCGCCGAGGCCCCCGGCGCAGCAGCCGGTGCCGACTGGGCGTCCAGGTCCTTGAGGGCCTGATCGATCGCCGAGCTCGGGGGAGTGGCGTCGTCCATGGCTGAACCGCGCCGCAGCTTGTTCATCAGATCGATCGGATTGGTGGAGTCGAGAATCGAACCACTGCTGGGTTTGCTGGTGCCGTCGTACACCTGCCGCTCCATCGGCGAGGTGCCCATGGTCTGGCCGTAGCCCGCCTGCTGGGCCCGCACCGGAGCGCCCAGCGACGCCACCAGCAGCGCCGCGCCAAGCCAGCCGCAACGCCGGCGAGCCAGGGGCAGAAAAGACCTGGAGGAAGAATGGCAGGGCTTGCGGGCCATGGGCGGCAGGCCGTTACAGGCTCAGGATCGTGTTCTGGATGTTAGGAGACCTGGGCCGGAACCCAGCCCGAAGCCGATGCGGATTGCCACCTGGAACGTCAATTCGGTGCGCACCAGGCTCGACCAGGTCACGGCCTGGCTGGCGCAGCAGCAACCGGAAGTGCTGTGCCTGCAGGAAACCAAGGTGAGCGACGATCTCTTCCCCCATGGCGCCTTCGAAGCGCTCGGCTATCGCTGTGCCATCAGTGGCCAGAAGGCTTACAACGGCGTGGCGATCCTCAGCCGTCTGCCGATCGAGGATGTGCAGATCGGCTTTGGCGCCCTGCTGCCGGACGACGCCGCAAGCGAACACCTCAGCGAACAGAAACGGGTGATCAGCGCCCGCATCGATGGGCTGCGGGTGCTGGATCTCTATGTGCCCAATGGCTCCTCGCTCACGAGTGACAAATACACCTACAAGCTCGCCTGGCTGGCCTGCCTGCAGCGCTATCTGGCAATGCAGGAGCAGCAGGGGGAGCCGCTGGTGATGGTGGGCGACTTCAACATCGCCCTCGAAGGCCGCGACATCCATGACCCCGGGCGTCTCAACGGCGGCATCATGGCCAGCGAAGCCGAACGCTCGGCCCTGCGGCAGGCCCTGGGCGAGCGCCTGGCCGATGGCTTCCGCATGTTTGAAGCCGACAGCGGCCACTGGAGCTGGTGGGATTACCGCAGTGGCGCCTGGGACACCGGCCGCGGCTGGCGCATCGACCACATTTATCTCGATGAGGTGCTGCAGGAGCTGGCCACTGGCTGCGTGATCCACAAGGATCAACGCGGCAATCTCCAGCCCAGCGACCATGCGCCGGTGGTCGTTTCGCTCGCCTGGCCGCCCGCGGACGACGGGGACGACGAGGAAGCCGGCCTAGGGTGAAGCGATCCACCCCCCTCTTGGCGGGGACGTCTGGACCCCCCGCCGGGCAAGGCACCCGGCAGGCCATTCGGCCGACCTCTCTGAGCGTTCCGCGAGGCACCGCTCCCTTTGGCATTGTTACTTCAGGCCCCGAGCCTGCCCCAGCTCCTGCGTGTGCTGGCCCCAGCCACCAGGCCGGTTCAGTCCGCCCTGATCTATTGCGAAGGCCAGTTCAACCATCTCGACGGCAAAACCGCCCATGGGTTGGTGCGCCACTGCGAGGCCTATCGCATCGCTGCCGTGATCGACAGCCACTGCGCCGGCCTCGATGCCGGCCTGGTGCTGGACGGACTGGCGAATGGCATTCCGATCGTGCGGGATCTGGAGGCCGCCCTGGCCCTGGAGGGCGACCAACCGCAGCTGTTGATCTACGGCATGGCCCCGGCCACCGGACTGATGAGCCCGCCGGAGCGCCAGGTGTTGCTGCAGGCGATGGCCGCCGGATTGAATCTGGTGCAGGGGTTGCGGGAGTTTCTCAACGATGACCCGGAATTCGCCGCCGCCGCCGCCCGCCATCGGGTGACGATCCGGGATGTGCGGCGGGTGCCGCCCCTGAAGGATCTACGCCTGTTCAGCGGCAAGATCGCCAGCGTGGGCTGCCCGCGCATCGCCGTGCTCGGCACCGATGGCGCCATCGGCAAGCGCACCACCGCCACCCGGTTGGTGCAGGCCCTCCAGCAGGCCGGCATCCGGGCGGTGTTGGTGAACACGGGCCAGACGGGCCTGATGCAGGGCGGCCGCCATGGCATCCCCCTGGATGCCATCCCCTCCCAGTTCTGTTCCGGCGAGGTGGAGGCAGCCGTGGTGCAGGCCTGGGAGCAGGAGCAGCCCCAGGTGATCGTGGTCGAAGGCCAGGGGGCCCTCAGCCATCCCGCCTATCTCTCCTCCACCTTCATCCTGCGGGGCTGCCAGCCCCAGGCCGTGGTGCTCCAACACGCGCCGCGCCGCCAATGGCTCAGTGATTTCCCCCACGTGGCCATGCCCACCCCGGCCAGCGAAATCCGCCTGATCGAAGCCTTCTCACCCACGCGGGTGATCGGCCTCACCCTCAACCACGAAGCCATGGATGACGCGGCGATCACCACCGCCATCGCCCTCTACGAAGCCGAGCTGGGCATTCCGGTCAGCGATGCCCTGAGCCGTCCGCCGGAGCGCCTGGTGCAGATGGTGCTGCGGGCGTTTCCGGCCCTGGCGCCAGCCCTGGCGGCAGCTGGTTGAGGGGCCCCAGGCTGGAGATCCGTCTCGATCGCCTCGATCACAATGCCCGCACGCTGCGCCAGCAGCTCGCCGGCCAAGGCATCGCCCTGACGGGGGTGAGCAAGGCCAGCCTCGGCCTGCCGGAGATCGTGTGCACCTGGGTGGCAGCCGGGATTGCCTCGATCGGCGAATCGCGCATCGAAACCATCGAGGCCCTGGTCGGCGCCGGCATCACCACGCCGATGCTGCTGATCCGTTCGCCCATGCTCAGCCAGGTGGAGCGGGTGGTCGCCCATGCCACCAGCAGCTGCAACAGTGAGCCGGTGGTGTTAAGGGCGCTGGCGGCGGCGGCCCAGAGCCAGGGTCGCCGCCATGGGGTGCTGTTGATGGTGGAACTGGGGGATCTGCGGGAGGGGATCCTGCCGATCGATCTGGAGGCGGTGGCCCAGCTGACCCTGGAGCAGCCTGCCCTGCGGCTGCTGGGGATCGGCACCAACCTCGGCTGCCAGCACGGCATCGCCGCCGATCCGCGCAACATGGCGGAGCTGTCGGCGCTGGCCACCGCCCTGGAGCGACGCTTCGCCATAAGGCTGGAGCTGGTGTCCGGGGGCAACTCCAGCAACCTGCCCTGGCTGGCCGCGGGCCATCCGCCCGGCCGCATCAACCATCTGCGCCTGGGCGAGGCGCTGCTGCTGGGCCGGGAACCGCTGGGCCGCAGCGCCCTGCCCGGCCTGGACACCGAGGCCTTCTGCCTGGT
>CAMBZX010000138.1 GCA_945872185.1 Synechococcus sp. UW140
CCTGCCTTGATCAGCGACTGACAGCAGTCGATCAGATCCCTCCAAGTGTTTGCCTTGGTGCGCTTCAGGCCGGCTTTCCACCAGCGACTGCCGTATTCACCACCGCCGCGGACATGGGCAGTGACAAAAACTCCCCCCTGTTCGAGAAAGGCTAGGAGGCGTCCATTGAAAAACCAGGGTGTGCTAGAAATCTGGTAAGCGCCATAGGCATAAACTAGGGTTGGGTTACTGCCGTCGTGCTTTAGATCGCGGCGGGCGATGATCGACATCGGCACCTTGGTGCCATCCCGGGCGATGGCCACACTGCGAATCACCTCGTAACCGGATCCGTCGATCCCAGGCCGTTCGATAAGGGGGACGACACTGACAAGGTTGCGGCCTGGATCAAACCAATAGCAACTGGGGGGAACAAGCCAGCTTTCGCCGATGAACCAGGCCCCTGGCTCCATGGGATTGGTTGAGAGTTCTTGCAGGGATCCTTCGAAGGGGAGCTCGATCCTTTGCAGCGTTCCATCCACCTCCAGCCTGCGGATGCCGCTGTATCCGCCCAGCATGTCCTTGAGGTAAAGCCCATCTTTGGCGATTGCAATCGTTTCAATCACAACCGAGCTTTCCGGGACCACCAACATGGCCGTTGCAAGATTCGGTTTGCTGGCTGAAGTGCGTAACACCTTGGCGTTGGGGGCACCCTTGGTGCTCAGGAGATAGAGCATGTCAGCGGCAAGGACGACCTTTTGGATCTCGTCATCCAGGTTGCAGATTTGGAGCCATCGCGGCCTGCCTGACAAAAGATCGTCGCGACGAGCAACGAAGAAGGAATTATAGTTGCGAACACCTCCGAAAAAGCTGGCGACGACATAATCAGAATTAACGTCGGTATAGACCATGGGGTATTCCTCTGGAGTTCCTGTAAATTCCGGATAGAGACCCCGTTTCAGGATTAGGCGATCTTTAGATGGATCAGAATGAAGCCGATGGAGAAAAGCGGCACTGTCAAGCCTGTAGCTGAGGTCGCCAGGCTTGTTTTCATTGGCTAAGCGATTGTAAAAGAATCCTGATGAATCAGGCAGCCAGCTTAGGCCTTGATTTTCGCCATCTTCGACTCTGTCAATGCGTTCATTGAGGAAAGTGTTGGTGTTGAGATCGAAGATATGAAGCACGGAATTCTCCGAGCCTCCTTTTGAAAGCCCAGCCACCACATAGCGTCCATCTGGGGATGGCATCCACCAGTCGATTGCAACGGGGGAATCGCCCTGGCCGAGGGTGGATGGATCAATTAAAAGCCTTTCTGGTTGCTTGATCCCGTCACGAACAAATAGTTTAAAAATATTTGTAGATTTAGGCCTGTTTTTATAAAAGATTTTGCCGCCCCTTGGTATCATTTTGCTCGGTCTAGGTACCTCCGCTGAAAGGCTTTTCACACGTTCTGCTAGTTTATCCCGATCGGGAATCGCATCAAGTACGGCCCTGGCATGGGCCGCCTGGTGCTCCATGTAAGGCTGCCAGTCTGCATCGTTGGGATTTTCCATCCAGCGATAGGGATCGTCGATTGATCGCCCCCAGATGATCTCTTTGACACCATCGATGCGTGCGATCGGAGGTCGGGTTGTTGCCGGCTTCGTGTTGTTCGCCCTGGCGTTGCCGGGATTCGCCAGAGTTGACAGGCTGGCGGTTCCTGCCGCTGCAACCAGGAGCTGCAGGACCTCGCGGCGGCTACGACGTTGACGTGTCATCCTGATGTTGTGGAGATGAATGGTTGACTTTCTCGCAGATATGGATTAACTCGATGCTTGCGTTAAGGTAAGCTTGCCGACTAATTTTTCCATGCATTACAATTTTCCGAATACTTCTGGATGATGAGCCTTGTCCAAGCCCATCGGACTGGTTCCCGCATGGCAGCGCTGCGCATAGTCTATATTATTAGCGCCAAATGCACGCTCCAGACCCATATTCTCGCTTCCCGGAACAATATAATTGCGCCCCGGGAAATGGCGTATATCTTGGATTGGGAGCCGGTTTGTTTGGGTAGTCGGGAGCTGAGCAGTAGAAATATTGAGGATTTTTCTTGCATTTAGATGCTTTATAACGTTTCCACTTGCAGTTGGGCGGGTCTGAGGTGGAGTCACATTGGTCAATGCTTTGTCGCGTCGTCACAGGACGGTTATCGGGGCTGGGACCGGGCTCGAGATCGGCACCAGCGCGGGAAGGGATACCTAAGTGAAGAAAAGGAGTCGAGCCGTCTGGACATTGATCTTGTGTCGTGACAGGACCGTTGTCACCACAGGTGTAGTATCTGGGTTCAGCGAGGGCTGACTGACCAACTAGTCCTAGGGTCAGCAGACAGACACTGGCGAAAAGGGCTTTCAACATCATTGCTAGCAGGTAGCCAAGGTTCTACTATCGCTGGGTGAGGGACTTAGTGTGGCGCTTGATTCCTCCGGCGTTCGTGGTGAACCAGCTCTTTGTGCCAATACTCAACTATAAAGAAAGTTTGTAGAACGGCTTGGCTAAGGATTATTGAGCCAGTGGTGGCAGGGGCTCTTATTCGGTATCCGTGATAGTGCCGCTTTCCTCGGCCGGGTATGTTACGGTCTATCGCTTCGATGGAAGTCTGTCTCTTCAGGCTCCCAGCCCCATCGGTGCCGTCGCCGCGATGGCGGCACCACGCGCAGCCATTTCAGAGTGCGCGTGGTGCCGTTCCTGTTAATTAATGTAATACATTCCGTTTCTATAAACACCGAACATGCCCTTAAGTGCGCCCGTCTGATTTTCAATTGCGCGCAGCTGTTCGGGGGTTAAACCCAGGTTGCTACAGTAGTATAGTCCAGGCTTTTGTGCGCATTTTTCTGCATAGTAGCGTTTCCACTTGCAGGTGTATGGGTCTGAAGTGGAATCGCATAGGTCGGCTTGCCGCGTCGGCTCGGGTCTGGGTCGGGGTCCTGGATTTGGATAGGGTTCGTAACCGGGAGGAACGCCTAAGTTGAGCATAGGGGTGGTGCCGTCGGGACAATGTTCTTGTGTCGTGACAGGACCGTGGTGACCACAGGTGTAGTACCTGGGTCCCGCGAGAGCGGACTGACCGACTAGACCTAGGGTTAGCAGACAACCACTGGCGAAAAGGGCTTTCAACGTCATTGGTAGAAGGTAGCTGGAGCGGTGCTGTGCACATGGACTGGCAAACCAATAAAATACTTAAACCGGAGAAGGAGACTCATGTTCCTGCCTCAACTGTGCGTGGTTTGCCAACTTGATGAACTGGCGAAGCAGTTGTGTTATGGGAGAACTGCACCGGATGTTGTGGTGCATAGATGGACCCCCCTCCTGCAGGCGGTTGGTGTTCCACGTTGTCTGGTGCTTGGAGGGGTGCTAGTGGTTGCACTAGTGCTTGGACTGGTGGCTGGACTAGTGGTTGCACTAGGAGCCTGTCGCGCATAGATCCGCAACCGCTTCTCCACAGACGCCCCTGAATCCGCCCAGAACCCAGTGACTGCAGCGTTTCTGGCTGAGAGAATGGGGCATGCAAAAGCCCAAGTCCTTCCGACCCTGGCAGCCGGAGCAGACGACCCTGCTGCCGCCATCACCCAGTGACTGGCTCTCGGATGATCACCAGGTGTATTTCTTGCTGGATCTGGTGAATGAGCTCGATCTCTCGCAGATCCTGATCCCAGCTCAGGCCAAGGATCCCCGTGGGGAGAAAGGGTTTGACCCCAGGATGATGACGTTGCTGCTGCTCTACGCCTACTGCGTGGGCACTGTCTCCTCCCGAAAGATCGAGAGAGCCTGCTATGAGGACCTGGCTTTTCGGGTGCTGACCGGCAACCAACAGCCGGATCACAGTCGCATCAGTGAGTTCCGGCGCCGCAACCTTGATGCCCTCAAGGGGCTGTTCATTCAGATTCTGCGGCTCTGCCAGAAGGCCGGGATGGTGAGCCTTGGGCATGTGGCGCTGGACGGCACCAAGGTGCAGGCCAATGCCTCCAAGCGCAAAGCCATGAGCCACGAGCGGATGCTCAGAGCTGAGAAGGAACTGGAGAAGCAGATCAACGCCCTGATGCGCCGGGCGGAGATCCTCGATGCCCAGGAAGACAAGCGCTACGGCAAGGGGAAGCTGGGCAGTGATCTGCCGGATGAACTGCGGCGTCGTCAGGACCGTCTGGTGCGCATCCGTCAGGCCCGCAAGGAGATGGAGGCGGAGACCGCTGCAGCGACTGCCCGGCAGCGGCAAGAAGAGGCAGAGGAGGCCAGAGCCAAAGCGGCAGCCGCCAGCGAATCCGAGGCACCAGCGGCTGAGCAGACCGAACTGAACAAGAAAGCCGAGGCGACAGCTGCCAAGGCCAAAGCCGCGAGGGAGAAAGCGATCGAGGCTGCAGAACAGGCCGGTGCGGAGCCACCGGATCTGGAGCCACTGGCGGCTGATGCGATGCCCAGACGGGGCTTGGCCAGGAAGGCCGACGGAACGCCGACGAGCAAGACCCAGCGCAACTTCACGGATCCAGACAGCCACCTGATGCAATCCGGCGGTTCCTATCTGCAGGGCTACAACTGTCAGCTGGCTGTCGACAGCGACCACCAAGTGATCGTGGCGATCGGGGTGAGCAACCAGCCACCGGATGTGGAACACCTGGTGCCCATGCTGGAGCGGATCGCGACCAGCACTGGTGCCTTGCCGGATGTGATGACGCTGGATGCGGGCTACTGGAGCGAGGACAACGCCAAGAGCTGCGCCGATCAGGGCATTGACGCCTACATCGCCACCGGCCGTCTGCCGCACGGTCAGCCACTACCACCGAAACGCGGCCCGCTGCCCAAGGATGCTGACGCCAAAACCCGGATGGCCCGCAAGCTGCGCAGCAAAAAGGGTTCCAGGATTTACCCCCAGCGCAAGGCGATCGTCGAACCGGTGAATGGACAGATCAAGGAGGCCCGTGGCTTGCGCCGCTTTCTGCTGCGCGGCCTGGAGAAGGTCAATGGCGAGTGGCACCTGATCGCCGCCACGCACAACCTGCTCAAGTTATTCAGGTTCCAGCGATCACAGCAGCAGGCGCTGGTGGCAGCAACTGGATGAAGGGCAGTAGTCGTGGTCAGAGTGGACAGGGCTGACTGAGGCTCGTCTCAATGGGCACGTAAGGCAGCAGAACAGAGCCGCAGAGGTCCTGCTCAGTGCTGCCGTTCGCCGTGTCAGGCGGGCTGCTGCTCTATCGGCAACAAACTCCTAGTGCTTGGACTGGGAGGGACGGCCGATATAAGCCAGGATCTCTTGCCGTGGGGACAGAGATCATCTATCGTGACAGCACCTGTGTGACCACAGGTGTACTGCCTAGTCCCCGCGAGAGCGGTCTGAGCGACTAGACTGAAGGCCAGTACAAAGCTACTGGCAAATAGCTTTTTCAACATCATCCTTAGCAGGCAGGTGGAATTTCTTAGGCCTGCATGATTTTTTTATCACAGCCCTGGCCTCGCCTGTTGCTCAAGGTGAGCTAAATCGGCGCCTGTTGCATTTCTTGGGCTGAGGGGGTCGTTGGGGGTCTGCTGAGTGAGATAACAGCCCAGCTCGGCAAGCAGGCCACTGGGGGCCTGCAGCCCCCAACCCAGCAGTGGCGACCGCCCCAGGCACCAGCTCAGGACTGAGCACAATCACAGCCATGGACCTCAACGCCGATCTCCACCAGCGCGCCGTGCTGGACACCACCGCCCTGCCATGGGCTCCTTCCCCGATGGCCGGGGTGGAGCGGCGGATGCTGGTGGGAGCGCTGATCCGGCTGGGAAGCCTGGGCTGACCCACTACATAAACGGTTCACGCCTGTGATGACCATGCATATCCTGGAGGAGTCTGCACTACATAAGGTGATCAAGTCACCACGAAATGAGTGTTATTGAGAGCGGCAAGGTTGGAGGAGATGGTAGCAAAGAGGATGGAGGCGGCAGCGCCATTGCCATCAGGATCATACAAAAGGTTGCCGGTGCTGCCGTCGTAGCGAATGCGTTGGTTGGCGTTGGCGAAGGTAGTGCCACTCACAAAGGCAGGAGCTTGAAGGGTGCCGGTGGCAGTGATTCCCGCGAAGAGTCCTGCACCTGTGTTTTCCAGTTGGATGCGATCGGTGGTGGTGGCGACTGCCGTTGGGGTGAAGTCGGTGATGACATCCACATTGGTGGTGGCGTTCAGCACCGAGTCAAAACGGAAGATGTCGGCACCTGCCCCGCCGGTGAGGGTGTCGTTACCCAGGCCTCCGTTGAGAGTGTCGTTTCCAACTCCGCCGGTGAGGTTTTCGTCGCCGAGTCCGCCAGCGATGGTGAGGTCATTAGCAGCGCCAGCGACCCCAGATGTTGCAGCAAGCGTCACTACCGGGGCAGGGTCATTGTCGGTGATCAAGGCTTCTGCTATCTCAAATCCTGGAACAAGCAAGTAGCCAGAGGGCGCTGTGATTGTTGCAATAATCTGCTCGTCAGGATCGGAAAGGGCATCATCGATAACAGGGATTGTCAGAGTCGTAGTATTGCTTCCGGCCAGGAACGTCACAGTTCCTGTACTGGTGCCCGTGTAATCCACGCCTGCAGTGGCAGTGCCCGACAGCGCATAGCTCACTGTGAGGGGAGCCGTGCGTGGGCCGGAGCGACTTACGGTGAAGATTGCAGCCAAACCACCAGCCTCGCCACCATCTCTTGTCTGGGCAATGACCAGTTGCTGAGGGTCGTTATCGATCTGTGTGACGGTTGCCGACAGGGAGCCGCCAGGTGCGACGACGTAACCGGCCGGCGCCGTGAGGGTGACGATGAGCGTCTTGCCGGGATCGATCAGGGCGTCATTCAAGGTGGGTATCGACAGC
>CAMBZX010000139.1 GCA_945872185.1 Synechococcus sp. UW140
GAGCTCAGGCAGGGCCGCCAGATCGCCCATGCGGGCAATGACCTCCGGGCCCTCCCCGAGGCAGTGGGTCCAGTGGCGCAGCAGCGGCAGCCAGGCCAGCCGGTCGCGGGGCATTAGCTCAGAGGGCTGGGGGCAGCAGCTTGGCTAGCTGGCGGCCGAGCAGTAGACGTTCATCCAGGGTGAACAGCTTCAGGCGCACCACCGCAAAGCGGGCGAAACCACCCATAGATCGGCAAACGCTTGCTCGCGGCCCTGCCCCCTCTGCCAGGAAAGATGAGGCCTCTGAATCCCGTCCGTTTCAACCACCAGGGGGCCTGATGGAACCGACCAATGCGTCCTTACAGCGAGGCCGTCAAGGCTGATGTCCGCCGGCGCAGACAGGGCCTTGCCGCCCTTCAGCTCTGGCACAGCTCCTCCACCACGGCGCGCAACTGGGCCTGCTCAACAGCACTGTCGCGGGGATTGCCAGCCCGGTGGCCCAGGTCGGATTCGAGTACCTGCAGGCGGGCTTGGGGGATCAGGGCCGCTTCGGCAGCGCAGTCGGCAGGAGGAAAGTAGAGGTCGTGGCGACCGGCCACCACGGCGCAACGGGCCCGGATCCGGCCGAGAGCGGCGGCGAGATCGGCGTCCGGTTCATCGCTGACGATGCCGGCGGCGACGGCCACATCACAGGCCAGCCAGACATCGAGCATGGCGATCAGATCACGGGGATCGTGGCGGCGGTAGGCGGGCAGCCAGGCCTGTTCCACGTAGCTCTCGACATCGGCATAGCCCAGATCCCGATGGCCACCGCGCCGGTAGAAGGGCTGGCTGGCGGCCCAGCTGGCGTAGATCAGGGCAAAACTGCGCAGACCCCGTTCGGGCATGGCGTCGAACCCGCTGCCGTTCCAGGCCGGATCGGCGGTGAGGGCCTGGCGCAAGCTCAGCAGGAACAGGCGGTTGTGGGGGGTGGTGCGGGCGGTGCCGCAGATGCAGCAGAGGCGCTGGCTGCGCTCTGGTTCGAGCACGCCCCAGTGATAGGCCTGCTGGGCTCCCATCGACCAGCCGTAGATCAGGGCCGGGCTCTCGACCCCGAAGCACTCCTCCAGCAGGCGCCGTTGGGCCCTGACGTTGTCGGCGTGGCTGACGGGCCAGCCGCCGGCCTGCAGAGCTGGACCACCATTGCTCGGACTGCTGGAACGGCCGTTGCCGAACTGGCTGACCAGCACGATGCACCAACGTGTGGGATCCAGGATCGGGCCCACCACCCAGGCGAGGTCCTCGGGCCAGGCGCCGTAGGAACTGGGATAGAGCACCAGATTCGAGCGGACCTGGTTGAGTTGCCCGTACACCCGGTAAGCCAGCCGGGCATCGGCCAGAACCTTGCCGCTCTGCAGCACCAGGTCACCGAGCCGAAAACACCGATCGATCGCCGCAGCGGAAGGGAGCGAACTCATGGCCCCTCTGCAGGCCAATCGGCAGGCCAATCAGCAGCAGCAGCTGGTTCCAGCTTCTGAACTTTCGGCGCGAATTCAGATGGCAGCAATCTTCTGGCCAGGAACTGGGTTGACATCAGAACGATTCCCTGGTGCTCGCCTGCTCAGGACTCCGCTGCCGCAGCCTGATCGGCCAGGGACCCTGTGGCCAGAAATGGCAGGCTGAGGGCGCTGAGATCGGCCAGAAAACGGCGGTGAACTGCCAGGTAACCGCTCTCGACCTGCTCGATTTGAGCCGCGAGCAGGTCGTGGGCCCTGGCCAGGGCATGGAAGGGCAAGGAGGGATAGAGATGGTGTTCGGTGTGGAAGGGCATCTGCCACATCAACAGCCGCAGCGGCGCCAGGGTGAGGGTGGTGCGGGTGTTGCGCAGACCATCCGGCACAAACGGACAGCCGCCGTGCTCGGCCAACAGCACAAAGCGCAGCAGGGGCTGGGCTACCGCCAGCGGCAGCAGCCACAACCAGAACAGCAGGCCATTGCCGGCCGGGATGGAGGCCAGCAACAGCACCCCATAGACAACGAACTGAAGCTGGATCGAACGACGCACGGCCGGTATCGCCTCACTCGAGATGTAGGGCCGGCCAGCGAAATCACCCCGGATTCCGGCCCAATGGCCTCGGATTTTGCCAATCCACCAGGGGATCGCACTGAGCTCGAGCAGGTAGCTGGACAGATCGCTGGGGGGGCTGTCCTCCAGCTCCGGATCAAGGCCGGGGAGATGGGTGTAGCGATGGTGCCACTGGTGGTAGCGGCGGTAGAAATCGGCGTTGTAGAAACTCAGCACCCCGGCCCACCAGGCCACTCTGTCGTTGAGCTGGCGGCTGGCGAAGGCGGTGCGATGGCCGCTCTCATGCATCGTGCAGAAGCCGAAGGCCAGGCCCAGGCCCAGCAGCAGCAGACCCAGCAGCCGCAGCGGCCAAGGGATCAACCGAGCGGCGGGGTTGTAGCCGGCCAGGGGCAGACCCCAGAGCAGGGCACCCACCAGCAACACGGCCCCATGGCCGGCCAGTTGCCTGAGACCGGGGGCATCACGCCGTTGATTGAGCTGAACGAGTTGGGAAGCACTGAGCAAGTCAGCCGTGGCGGCTCCGGCGTGTGCCTTGGAAACCCCGGGCCGTTGGGATGCCGCCGTCACACTGCCAAAGCTGTTGATGGCTGCAGTTTCGGGGGTTGGCGGGCCGGGCTCTGTTCAGCCTGGACAGTCAGTCGTCCTCCGGCCACGCCGATCCACCGGGCGCCGGCAACACCTGCTCAGCCCCGATCCCGCTCGGCTGGGGCGTGCTCCCGGCGCAGCAGCACGTAGAGGTAGTCCGGATCTCTGTATTGGCCAGGCAGACATTCATGCAGTTGGGCCAGGCGTTGCCAGCAGACGGTGCGTTGAATCTTGCTGAGACTGCGGCCTTCGCGGATCAACAGCCGCATCGCCTTGCAATACATCGAATAGCCAGCCTCCAGTTCACCGATCGTGACCTTGGACGGCGTCGGTTGCGGCCGTTCCGTCACGGGGAGGCTGGCCGTCTGCTGGGAAGCGGAGCTGATGAACGGCATCGCTCGATCGGACCTGGAGATGCCTTGACAATCTCGATCGTCCAGCGCCCCTGGCGATCCCCCCATCCGGGGACATTGGCGGTGGTGGATGGGAGCTCAGAGTTTCACCATGCCGCAACGCATCCCTTTGAGAACGGCCTGAAGGCGATTGTTCACGCTCAGGGTCTGCAGCAGCCGCTTGGTGTAGGTGCGCGCTGTCGCTTCGCTGATCACCAGGCTGCGGGCAATCTCACGATCGCTGAGTCCACTGGCCAGCAAATCGAGCACTTCGTATTCCCTCGGGGTGAGCCGCGGACAGCTCAGGTAGGGCAGGCTGCCGCCGCGCAGGGAGGGACTGCGGTAGACGTGATGGCCGATCACCGCCATCACGGCAGCCTGCAGGGGCCGTTGATCGTCGACCACATCCGCTTCGGCCACCACCGCCTCCAGCCAGGGGGCTTCGGCGTATTCCACCGGAATCACATCGCCGAGGGCCAGCACCACCACCTTCAGGCTCCGGTGGGCTTGGCGAGCCTTGCGGGCCAACTCAAAGCCATTGCCGCCTTCGAGATGGTCAGTGCAGATCAGCAGCTCATAGGGCTCCTTGGCCAGGTACTGCAGACAGGCGGCTTCATCGGTGACGGCGCAGCCGATCAGGCTGCGGTCCTGGAAGCTTTCGCAAAACGAGCGCAGTAAAAAACGGCCTTTCATGGCAAACGCCACCCTGCCGCTGACACTGGCCGACAGCAACAGATGATCGAGTCTGCCGCCTTCAAGCGAGTCGAGGAACGGGGTCAGATCCATGCATTGGCCGGGATCCATCGGCGACAACCTATCCGGCACCGACCCCGGTTGTGACGGGGGCGCAACATGGGGCTATCGATGCGTCCAGACCCATAGCTCGACAGGCTTCTGAGCCCCATGGTGCAGATTTCCAGAATCGATTAAGCTTTGAACGTCTGAGGAAAAGCTTGTGGACGAAAACCATCCTGTGTTGACGGCTCTGAAGCTTCGGCTCGACAGCCTGCGCCGTGACTACCTGAGCCAACCCAACGAGCAGAGCCGTTACCAGCTGGTGCGGATGGAGCAGCTGATCGCCCAGTGGGCACCAGGGGGTGCGGCCCTGGTCTGAGCCAGGCTTGGGCTGCACGCCTGAAACGGGTACGCCATGGGTAAGCACAAATCTGGTGAGAAGCAAGGCAAGCAGGTGCCAGCCACTGACCTTGATGGCGACCACTACCATCCTTCGGCCACACTTGAGGATCTGAATGCTGAGACCTCCGGTGCCGCCTCAGGGCGCCTGGATCGTCGTGTTTATGAGAAAGAATTGATCCGGCTCCAGGTGGAGCTGGTGAAGATGCAGTACTGGATCAAAGACACCGGCTACCGCTTGATCGTGATCTTTGAAGGGCGCGATGCTGCCGGCAAGGGGGGCACGATCAAGCGCATCACCGAACCACTCAATCCCCGCGGTTGCAATGTGGTAGCCCTTGGCACCCCATCGGATCAACAGAAAAGCCAATGGTATTTCCAGCGCTATGTAGAGCATTTCCCGGCTGCCGGTGAGGTTGTCATCTTCGACCGCAGCTGGTATAATCGAGCTGGCGTGGAAAAGGTGATGGGATTCTGTACTTCCACCCAGGCGGATGAATTTCTGCATTCCTGTCCCGAATTTGAGCGCATGTTGGTGCGCAGTGGCATCACCCTGATCAAATACTGGTTCTCGGTGAGCGATGAAGAGCAGGAAATACGCTTCCGCTCCCGCCTCAAAGATCCGGCACGGCGCTGGAAACTCAGTCCGATGGATCTGGAATCCCGCGATCGCTGGGTGGAATTTTCCAAAGCCAAGGATGCGATGTTCGCCCACACCAACATTCCCGAGGCGCCCTGGTTCACCGTTGAGGCCGACGACAAACGGCGGGCCCGTCTCAACTGCATCCGCCATCTGCTCTCCAAGGTGCCCTACGAGGACATGACGCCCAAGGCGATCAAATTGCCGCCCCGCAAGAGCGGTGGCGACTATCAGCGCCCACCGCTCAATGAGCAGTTCTTTGTGCCGAATGCCTATCCGTGAGATCTTTGGCCCCATCGCCGGGGCCCAGCCAGATCAGCACCGTGATCCAGTGGATCAGCACCGGTGCCCAGAGCGCTCCGGTGCTGACATAGGCGAGCACACAGGCGGCCCCAAGCAAACTGCAGGGCAGCAGAAAGCGGGCTTGTTCAAACAGCCGGCGCCCCGGCGGGTACCACAACCGGCCGGATAAGGGGTGATAAAGCACAAAAAGCCCCACACTCACGGCAGCCCAGGTCGCCTGGGCCAGGGGTGCCAGATCCAGCAACGCTCTAGGCAGCAGCAACACCCGGAAGATCCCTTCCTCCAGCAACGCCGGCATCAGCACCAGGCTGGCCCCTAACTGCAGCCAGCGCCGCATCGTCAACTGGCGCCAGGGGCGCCGCAGCAGGCCCGACCCCCAGGCCAGTGGCAGGGCCAGCAGCCCGTAAAGCCCCAGCAGGCCCAGCACGATCAGCAGTTGCAGCGGAGCAAAGGGGACCGTCACGGCTTCGACCAGGCGGTTCCACAGCAGGGGGATCAGGCTCATCGCAGCTCCAGCCGGGGTGGTTCGTTCTCCAGCCGCCAGAGCTGGGGCCGGCTGCGCAGCAGTTCCTGACCCACGATCGCCTCCACCCCGAGTTGGGCAAAAATCGGATTCTCAAGGCGAATGGCCTCGAGGACCGCTGGCGGGGTTGGCGGCCGGCCATTTCCAGGCAGTGCCAGGCCGCCGTAGCGCCGCAGCTCCACGGCCTGCTCACCGCAGAAACCAGCCAATCGCAGGGGTTGGCCAGGGCTCTTGGGCTGCAGCATGGCCGCCAGGGCCGGACTGATGAACAAGCCCGCGGCGCCGGTGTCAGCAAGCGCGGCCACGGTTCCGCCCGGGCTGTTCAAGTCCAACAGCGGGACGCCACGCCGCCAGTGCAAGGGGATGATCTGGGGCTGCCCACTGGCGAGCCTGGCGTTGCCAGCGCTGAGGACACCGGCCCCATGGGGGCCAGCCGTGATCGAACCCATCCCGAAGGCGCCACGGGATAGGGGGCCCTGGGAGCCAGAGTTGTGGGAGACGGCTCTCTGGGAGAGAGGGTCCCGTGGACCACGAGCACAGGAATCATGATCCCGGGCGGCCTGCAGGGCCGCAGCTCCCAGGGCGAGCCGGTGGCGCTGGGGATCGATCCAGAAGGGCAGTTGGCGCAGACTGGGAATCCCCAGCACGCCGTCAATCCCAGGCGGCAGGGCTGCCACCGGCAGCAGCAGGGCCTCGATACCGCTCAGTCGCAGCTGACCCACCTGCTCCAGGCCGGCCAACTCCAGGGGAGGCAGGCGGGTGCGGCGGGGCTTCAGGGCGGCGCAACCGGACCCACCAGCAGCCAGTTCCAGCTCCTGGTTGGACAGGGCCTGGCTGCTCAGCCCCAGCCTCTGGGCCAGAGCCGGGGTCACCATCGTGGAGGAGGCCCCACTGTCGAGCAACAGCCGCACCACGCCGCCGGGACTGTGCAGGGTCAGCACTGGCGTGTCGCCGCCGCTGGCCCGCTCCAGGCGGAAGCTGGCGCTACCGCTGAGGATCCCCCCCGCAAGCGGCTGGCCCTTGAGTTGGATCAGGGCGGCGACCAGGGCCAACAGCAGGGGCGGGAGCATGGACAAGA
>CAMBZX010000140.1 GCA_945872185.1 Synechococcus sp. UW140
GTGACACCACCGATCATCAGCTCCCAGCGCCAGTCCAGGCTCTCGCCGAGGCTGAAGCCCCGGGAGCGGCTCGGCAGTTCGGCTTCGATCGACAGACCCAGGCGGCTGGCCAGGCCACCGCTGAGGCTGGGGGGCAGCACCACCCCGACACCCACATCGCGCAGCTGGCTGGCGGCCGTGCGCACCAGCACAAACGCTTCCGCCGGCGTCAGCTCCATGGTTTCCGGTGCCGCCGAATCGAGCCCGCGGGTGATCGGTTCGAACACCTGCAACGCCCGCCCCATGCCCTCGAGCAGCAGTTCGCCGGGTTGATTCACCTCCACTTCGCCCAGCTGCAGGGGCGTGTCGCCCCGGGCCCAGACCGAACCGGCCGGCATCTTCAGGCTGGGATCGGCTTCGGCCTGCAGGCTGAAGCGCAGTTCCCAGAGATCCGCTTCCGGCGGTGGCGTGAACAGTTCCAGACAGGCCCGGGCCGGTGCCACCCGGCCGGCCACCGCCTCGCGCCAGTGGTGGGTGGCGATCTCCAGCCGTTCCTGCTCCTCTTCATCGAGGCCGAGCCTGCCGTCGCCGGGGCCGAGGGCTTTCTGCCAGGACTCCAGCAGCGGATCGAGTTCGCCCCGCTCCGGTTTGAAACCCGAGCGCAACTGGCCATCCAGCAGGGCCTCCAGCAAGCTGGCCACCCGCAACCGGCCGCTGCCGGGGCGACGACAGGCCAGGGCCGCTTCGCCGTAGGGATCGGCGGGCATGGCGCAACAGGCCACCTGGGGCAGGCGGCTGGCCAGGTCTTCCAGCCGGCGGCGATCGCCCTCCCGATTCAGCAACGGCAGCCAGCGGGCTTCGCCCGCCTCCACCTGGGGCAGCCAGCGGCCGCGGGCGATCAGGCTCAGGGCCCAGCGCTGCAGATGGCTCCACCAGCGCAGATCATCGGCCAGTTCAGGATGGCCGCCCGAGAGGGGCAGGCGACTCAGCCATTCGGCTGCCGCGGCGGGATCGAGAGCCAGGCCCTCCACCCGCCAGGGCCACCACACGGGTTCTTTGGGGATCGGTTCCCCCGCCTGCAGGGGCAGGCCACTCCAGCTGGCGCCGCCGGTCTTGCGGCGCCCTTTGGCGGCCTGGGTGCGGCTGGGCAGGGTGAGGGTGGCACTGGCTGGCCGCAGTGCTTCCGACCAGAGATCGTGCTCCTCGAGCCAGTCGGCCAGGGCCGATTCATCGAGGCTGAGGGGATGGTCGGGGGCGCCGCGGCTGGGTACGGATGGTTCGGACACACGCCAGGTGTCGGCCCAGAGCAGCAGGCGACCGCCCGCTCCTGCGGGGGGAAACAGCCAGGTGGCGTGCAGCAGGCTCATGAAACGGGGAGACGGCCGGAGCGCGCGGTCATGGCTGCAGGGAGGACAGGCAACGCTGCACTCCCTGCAGCCATAAAGCGGCGGCGATGACGGGCAACCAGAGGGCCGACCAGGTCCGCAGCGTCTCCATCATCACCGTTGATAGGCCCCCCTGCAGCTCCAACGGCGAGGCCAGGCTGCGGATGGCACAGACGGCCCCCACCAATCCCGCCTGCAGGTGACCGTCACCGGGGTCGACCCGCTGCAGGTGAAAGGCCAGCAGGCCATAAAAAAAGCCGCAGCCACCGGCCCGCAGGGCCAGCTCCAGGCCGGCCGCCAGTGCGGGGGTGAAGGCTTGAAGTCCCGGCTCAGACCGCAGGGCCGGCAGCGCGACGGGCGCCAGGGTCACGAGCCCGGCGACAACAGCAGCCTGCAGCGCCCAGCTGAGGGAACGGAGCCGCAACTGGGCGCGGGGCTGGGCGGAAGCCTGGGGCGCGGACAAGGGTGTGATCGTCCTCGGCGGGGCGATCATGCCGCGCCGCCGGGGCGCTGCCCAGCGACGGCGCGGTGGCGTCGATCAGGCCGACCGGGGAGCGGCAGCTGCGGTGGGCTTCAATCGGCGGCGCAGGCGGCGGCTGGCCTGGAAGGCCGCGGCGGCGCCGAGGAGCGGCAGGGGGGCGGGAGCCTCATTGGCCGGAGGATCAATTGGAGGTCCAGCACCGATGACGCCACTCAGGTTGGCATTTTCACCAATGCCCTGCACTTTGGCGACTGATGAATACGGGCTTGGCTTTGTGGGCTCGTATGGAAAGAAGCTTGCGAACGAGAGGCCATCTAGAGCGATCTCAAATGTTGATGTCATGCCGCCATAGAGGCGTCCTAGATTGGCTGTCATAAAGTTAGTCCCAAGATCATATTTGCCCCCATTGCCGTCTCCATGAATATCAATCTTATTATTATTAATATCAATCTCTACGGGGCAGGCCTCTGTGAGGGTTGCGGTGCATGAACTAGGGGAAACTGTTTGAGGTAAAAAGGATTTAGACAAATTGAAGCCTATAGCGCTGATAAATTCATTGGCATTCAGTCCATGAGGATCGACAACGACCTTAACTCCTTTCCCTTTTGACGCTCCAAGCAAATCATCAATCGTCACCTTCATCCAGGAGCCATCGGAGTATGGCGTGCCTGTGGGTATATCTCCGTTCACATTAATATTATAAGAATAAATCACCGTCTGTGCGTGGGTCGCGCCTGGCAGTAAGGAGGCTGCGCAGGCACTCGTGACGAGCGTCAAAGACAGCGCAACAAAAGAAGGCTTGAGCCTGAATGAGTTCATAGGAATAGAGCAGTCCACCTGCTTAACTTAGGCGTGGATTCGCGCCAAGTAAGTCTCTCTATTGCTCCGTATTCACGCCAGCTTTTCAGCGATTATTGCTCTATTTGCCAGCGCACCTGCCGCACTTGCCAGTCGCCCACGCATTGCCTCGGCGGAATGCCCCGCCCACCCCTGCGTAATCATGGGTGCGCACGCGCAGCACATTGTTCCCATGGCCGCCGCCACCCCATCCCGCCCCCGCACCGGCGCTGAGATCCGCGCGGCCTTTCTCGACTTCTATGAGCAGCGTGGCCATCAGCGCGTGGCCAGCGCCTCGCTGGTGCCGGAAGACCCGACGGTGTTGCTGACGATCGCCGGCATGCTGCCGTTCAAGCCCGTGTTCCTGGGACAGGCGCCGCGGCCGGCGCCGCGGGCCACCAGCAGCCAGAAGTGCATCCGCACCAACGACATCGAGAACGTCGGCCGCACGGCGCGGCATCACACGTTTTTCGAGATGCTCGGCAACTTCTCCTTCGGCGATTACTTCAAGAGTGAGGCGATCCAGTGGGCCTGGGAGCTGAGCACCGTCGTGTTTGGCCTGGATCCCCGGAACCTGGTGGTGAGTGTGTTCCGCGAGGACGACGAGGCCGCCGCCATCTGGCGCGATGGGGTGGGGGTGAACCCGAAGCGCATCGTGCGCATGGATGAGGCCGACAACTTCTGGGCCTCCGGTCCCACCGGACCCTGCGGCCCCTGTTCGGAGATTTACTACGACTTCAAACCCGAGCTCGGCGACGACGGCATCGACCTCGAGGACGACAGCCGCTTCATCGAGTTCTACAACCTGGTGTTCATGCAGTACAACCGCGATGCCGGCGGTGCGCTCACGCCCCTGGCCAATCGCAACATCGACACCGGCATGGGGCTGGAGCGCATGGCCCAGATCCTGCAGGCCGTTCCCAACAACTACGAAACCGATCTCATTTACCCACTGATCGAAACCGCGGCGGCCCTGGCCTCGGTGGACTACCGCGCCCTCGAGGGCCAGGGCCAGACCAGCCTCAAGGTGATCGCCGATCACAGCCGCGCCATTACCCAGTTGATCGGCGACGGTGTGACCGCCTCCAATCTCGGCCGCGGCTATATCCTGCGTCGCCTGTTGCGTCGCGTCGTGCGCCATGGTCGTCGACTCGGCATCGACAAGCCGTTTTTAACGGCGATGGGGGAGGCGGCGATCACGCTGATGGCCGAGGCTTTCCCCCAGTTGCTGGCGCGGCGCGAGGTAATTCTGGCGGAACTGGAGCGCGAGGAGGCCCGCTTTCTGGAAACCCTGGAGCGGGGTGAAAAGCTGCTGGCCGAGGTGCTGGCGGCCCGCCCCAGCCAGATCTCCGGTGCCCAGGCCTTTGAGCTCTACGACACCTACGGCTTCCCGCTGGAGCTCACCGAGGAGATAGCCCAGGAGCATGGCCTGTCGGTGGATCTGGCCGGGTTCGAGGCGGCGATGGACGCCCAGCGCCAGCGGGCCAAGGCGGCCGCGGTGAGCCTGGATCTCACGGTGCAGGACGCGATTGCCCAGGTGGTCGCTGAGCACGAGGCCACCGAGTTCCGGGGCTACGCGCAACTGGAGCATCCTTGTTGTGTGCTGGCTCTGGTGGTGAACGGCGAACCGGCACCTGCCGCCGTAGCCGGTGATGCGGTGCAACTTGTGCTCGACACCACACCTTTTTATGGCGAGGGTGGCGGCCAGGTGGGTGATCGCGGCCTGCTCAGCGGCACCGCTGCTGACGGCGCTGAGGAGCTGCTCGTCACGATCGACGCGGTGAGCCGCAACCGCAGTGTGTTCGTGCACAGCGGCCGGCTGGAGCGGGGCCGGCTGGCCGTGGGGGATCTGCTTCTGGCCCAGGTGGATCGGGCCTGCCGGCGCCGCGCCCAGGCGAATCACACCGCCACCCATCTGTTGCAGGCGGCGTTGAAACAGGTGGTGGATCCGGCGATCGGCCAGGCCGGTTCACTCGTTGACTTCGATCGGCTGCGTTTCGACTTCCATTGCCCCCGGGCGGTAAGCCCCAGCGAACTGGACCAGATCGAGACCCTGATCAATGGCTGGATCGCCGAGGCCCATGAGCTTGCGGTGGAGGAAATGGAGATCGAACGGGCGAAGGCTGCCGGTGCCGTGGCGATGTTCGGCGAGAAATACGCCGAGGTGGTGCGGGTCGTCGATGTGCCGGGCGTGTCGATGGAACTCTGTGGCGGCACCCATGTGGCCAACACCGCTGAGATCGGCCTGTTCAAGATCGTGAGTGAAACCGGGGTGGCCGCTGGCATTCGCCGCATCGAAGCCGTAGCTGGGCCGGCGGTGCTCGCTTACCTCAATGAGCGCGACGCGGTGGTGCGGGCCCTGGGCGATCGCTTCAAGGCCCAGCCGGGCGAAATCGTCGAGCGGGTGGCTGCCCTGCAGGAGGAGCTGAAGGGAACGCAGAAGGCCCTAGCGGCGGCCCGCGGCGAACTGGCGCTGGCGAAGGCAGCGGCGCTGGCGGCCGGGGCCGAGAGCCTGGGAGCGTTCCAGCTGCTGGTGGCACGGCTCGATGGCGTGGAAGGGGCTGGTCTGCAGAGCGCGGCCCAGGGTCTGCAGGAGCAGCTGGGGGCAGGGGCGGCGGTGGTGCTGGGTGGCCAGCCCGATGCCGCCGATGCGGGCAAGGTGGTGCTGGTGGCCGCTTTCGGCTCCGACGTGATCGCCGCGGGCGCCAAGGCTGGGGCCTTCATCGGCGGCATCGCCAAGCTCTGTGGCGGCGGCGGCGGTGGTCGCCCCAACCTGGCCCAGGCCGGTGGGCGCGATGCGGCGGCCCTGGACGGGGCCCTGGCGGCGGCGGCGCAGGAGTTGCAGGGGCTGCTGGCGGCGGACTAAGAGACTGCCGAATCCCTCACTGCAGCTCTGGCTCCCGTTCCAGCCACCCCTGTACAAAACCGCTGAACACGGGGTGGCGGGCTGCTGAAGGCGCGCTCCACCATGGCCGCGACCGGCTGTGCAGCGGTTTTCTGAGCCGCCCAGCCGGGTGGGGTTAGGGCTCGGCTTAGCCGGTAACGCTGCAATCGATTGTCTGCCCTATCGCTTGCTCAAGGATGGATAGTGGGGCGATTTGCCTGGCCTGTCTGCGGATAGATCCAGACGATGGCATGGCAAAAGCATCGCATCCAGCCCGCCCGCTTGTCGCCTGCGAGCCGATGGGTTGGCAGGGGTGGCCGATCAACTTGTTTGGTTCATCCAGAGAAGGATCCTCCAACCTGGCCCATCGTTCGATAGAGTTGGCAAGAACGGTTTTCAGGACTTCATCATGCTCAAAGGTTCCGATCTGCTCGCCAAGGTGAAAGAACTCGGTGACGTCTCCAAGTCCGAGCTCGTGCGCGGCTGTGGTTACGTCAGCGCCAAGAAGGATGGCACCGAACGCCTGAACTTCACCGCCTTCTACGAGGCGCTGCTGGAAGCCAAAGGTGTGAGCCTGGGTGATGGTGGCGGCCAGGGTCGGGGCAAGGGCGGTCGCAAGCTCAGCTATGTGGCCACGGTTCAGGGCAATGGCAATCTCCTGGTGGGCAAGGCCTACACCGCCATGCTGGACCTGGCTCCCGGTGATGAGTTCGAGATCAAGCTCGGCCGCAAGCAGATTCGCCTGATCCCTGCTGGTTCCTCCGACGAAGAGGAGTGATCCTTAGCGGTCTCAGTTGTCTTGCTGGCGGGATTGGTTGATTCCGGCTCCGCCGCTGTTGGCGATCGCTGCAGGCATTCAGGAGCTATCGGGATCGGGTCATGTCTCTGGCAGGTAGGCCCCATCCCATCACTCCTGAGTGCTCCGCCCCTTTGTTTATGGTGTTGAGGGCTGACCCAGGCTTTCCTTGATCGACTTCCCTGCTGCCTTCAACCTCTTCCTGTTGCTGGCGATGGGTCACTTCGTCGGCGATTTCGGCCTCCAGGGCGACAGGATGGCCCGCGAGAAATGCCCCGGTTGTGGCCAAACCCTCAGCTGGCAGTGGTGGCTGGTGGCCCATGCGGGGGTCCA
>CAMBZX010000141.1 GCA_945872185.1 Synechococcus sp. UW140
CGATCCACGCCATGGACTACCGCACAGCTGGCGTCGATGTGGTCGCCGGGCGGGCCTTCGTGGAGAGGATCCGCACCAGCGTTGAAACCACGCGGCGCCCCGAGGTTCTCGGCGGCCTCGGCGGCTTCGGCGGCCTCTGCCGTCTGCCCCAGGGGCTGCGCAAGCCCCTGCTGGTGGCCGGCACCGACGGGGTGGGCACCAAGCTGGAGCTGGCCCAGGCCCATGGCCGCCACCACGACGTGGGCATCGACCTGGTGGCCATGTGCGTCAACGATGTGATCACCTGCGGCGCCGAGCCGCTGTTCTTTCTTGACTACATCGCCACCGGCAAGCTCAGCCCCGAGGCCATGGCCGAGGTGGTGGAAGGCATCGCCGATGGCTGCCGCCAGAGCGGCTGCGCCCTGCTGGGCGGCGAAACCGCTGAAATGCCTGGCTTCTACGGCCCCGGCCGCTACGACCTGGCCGGCTTCTGCGTGGCCGTGGTCGAAGAAGACGAGCGCATCGACGGATCCCTCGTGCGCGCCGGCGATCGGATCGTGGCGGTAGCGAGCAGCGGCGTGCACAGCAATGGCTTCAGCCTGGTGCGCCCCATCCTCGAAACCAGGGGCGTCAGCGCCACGACGCCGCTGGCAGCCGGCGGCGGTCCGGGATTGATCGAGGCCCTGCTGACTCCCACCAGGCTCTATGGCTCCCTGGTGCAAGCCCTGCAGCGAGCCCGGATTCCTCTGCACGGCATGGCCCACATCACCGGCGGCGGGCTGCCGGAGAACCTGCCCCGCTGCCTCCCGGCGGAGCTCCACGCCGTGATCGATCCCCACAGCTGGGAGCGCCCCCTGCTGTTCCGCTGGTTGCAGGAGAACGGCGAGGTACCTGAAGCGGACCTGTGGAACACCTTCAACCTGGGCGTGGGCTACTGCCTGGTGCTGCCGGCCGAGGCCGTGGCCGCCGCCCTGACGCTCTGCCGCGAGCAGGGCCATCAGGCCTGGGAGCTGGGCCGGATCGCGGCCGGCCCAGCCGGGGAGCACCCCCTGCAGGGATTGCCTTACTAATAAAGAGAGGGTCGCTCCCCCTCAGCAGATCCGACCAGCGCCCTGCCTGTTGTGGACCAGCCGCTGCACACTGGATTGCCGGCTGGCAAAGACTGGGCTACCGACTGGCGAAGGCGAGGTGAACCATGGCCCCGACAGGCTTTTCAGTCGTCTCCCCGTGCATCTCCCCCTGGGACTGCCCTAGGACCAGCGGGATTGCCCTTCGAACGGTTGGCCCGACAAGGCACTGTCGTGGCTACAGCGGGGTTTCTGCACGCAAGGGGCCGAGCGGGAGCGCGAATCAACCGTGTTCCTCGCTACATAGAATCCCCCCATGGCAGGCCTGGGATTTCCAGATTTCGCCTCCAGATCCCCTCGGCCGTCGGGAGGGCTTCCACTCCCCTTTATGCACCGATGTTCGACAGCACTTCCCGCATCACCCGTAGGCGTTCCTCGGCTGGCCCCGTGCCTCCCCAGCGCCCGCAGCAGCCCAGGCCGCGGCTGCGGGAAGGGCCTGCTTCCGGCCCCAGGGAGATCGGTTCGGGCGGACAGCGGCCCACCTTCCTCACCCTGAGGGACCACGGCAAGGTGTACGTGGCCGATCTGCCCCGGCTCTCCGACGGCCAACTCACCCACATCGCCAAGGAGGCTCAGGAGGTGCTGGACAGCCTGCAACGCCGACTGGGGGAACTGGAACTGCAGTCCGTCCTCAGCGAAGCCGAGCAGGACACCCGCATCCGCGCCGGCACCAAACGGGACGTGACCGAGCGCTTTCTGGCTGCGATCGCCCAGGAACAGGAGCTGCGCCGCAGCAACCCGGCCCTGCGCACCGCCGCTGGCGAATCCCTGCCCCGGGCCTTTCTCGAGCTGGCACGCCATCGCCTGCCTGGCTCCACCTTCGATTCCCTGTTGCAGGAGGCCCTGGCCGCCTGCGCCCCCAACCAGGGCAACGGCGACGGCGCCCTCGACGATCCCCAGATGCTGCGATTGCTGCAGCGCACCGAGCTCCCCCAGCCGCGGGCGGCGGCCCTGCCGGTGGTGCTCACCCCGGCGCCGGCCACAGCGATCCATGCCGGCTGAAGCCGCCGGCCTGGATCGCGGTGGCCAGCCAGGCCGCCTCAGGCACTCTCGAATGGATTGGCCGGCATGCGTGTTCCCGCCGCCGCCGCCGCGAAAGCCAACTGATCCAGAGTCTGGCGCTCCTCCGGGCTGAGCTGCCAGCTCAAAGCTGCCGCTGCCTGCTCCGCCTGAGCCGGGGTGCGCAGCCCCACAATCGGCAAGGCCCCATGGGCCCGACACCAATTGAGCGCCACGCCATCGCCCGTGGCGCCATGCCAGGAGCCAATGCGGGCCATCGCCTCCAGCAGGGGTTGCACTCCCGGCCAGAGCCGGCGCCAGAGCAGTCGGCGCGGTCCGGCCGGCAGCGGCGGCAACGGACCGGGGGGGCGGCCCAGCAGCCCCAGAGCCAGAGGGCTGTAAGCGATCAACTCGATGCCCAGCTCGCGGCAGACCGCCGCCACGCCGCCCCGATCCTCTCCCCAGCTGGACACCGCCCCGGGGCAGAGCAGCGAGAGCTGAATCTGGAGGCTGCGCAGCGGAATTCCCCGCTGCGCCAAGCGACCGTGGACCTGGCGCAGGCGCTGCGGTCCCATGTTGGACACCCCCACGGCCGCCACTGCTCCCTGCTGCACCAGATCGCCGAGGCCATCGAGCAGGGGACCCTCCTGCCAGGGGGCGTAGCGACGGGTGCTCCAGTGCAACTGCACCAGATCGAGCTTGCCGCGCAGGCGCAGCTGCGAGGCAGCGAAGGCACGGCGAAAACCATCGCGACCGAGGCGCCAGGGAAAGGGCGCCAACTTGGTCGCCAGGGTGAGATTGAGGCGCTGGGCTGGCGCGAGGCTGGCGGCGAACTCGCCCAGCAGCTGCTCACTGCGCCCCTGCAGGCGCCCGGTGCCATAGGAATCGGCGGTGTCGAAGAACGACAGCCCCAGCTGCACCGCCCGCTGGAAGCAGGCGGCCAGGGTGGCGTCCTGCCGCGGGTCATAGCCCCAGAGGAACTGATTTCCCCAGGCCCAGGTGCCCACGCCGATGCCGGGCCCCGGTTCCCTCACGCCAGGATCAGAAGGTTGCGGCACCATGGCGATCGCGCTGCGAGAGGCTGGAAACCATGATCAGGCCCCAGGCGTCGCCGCCACCACCGGAACCGAGCCTTCCGAGCGCCGCCGCGGACTCCAGCTGCCGTGACTCCGCCGGGCCGGCCGCTGGATTGCCCGCACCCACCGCCACCTCGCCCACCGCCACCTCACCCACCGCCGCCGTGGTGAAGAGCAACGATCCGGTGCTGTGCGGCCATTGCGGCCGTACGGCCAGCAACGGCATCAGCTGCCAGGGCATCTGCGTGGCCGATTCCGGCTACTGATGGGCTTCCAGCACTGGGCCGGAGCACGGAGCCTGGGCAGCGGCCTGGCCTGGCTGCTGGGACTGGGGTGTCTGGCTTATCCCCTGACTCCAGGCTGGGGGCAGGACCGGGACGGCCTGGAGGATTTCGGCCGCTGGCAGACCAGGCCCAGCCACTGCCTGCTGGTGCGAACCACCACCCGACCGTTCAGCCGCCTGGAGAGGCGCTGCCGCAACGTGAGACTGAATCAACAGTTGCCGGGACTGCTGAGCCTGCACCTGGGCGAGGCTGGCTCCGACTCCCTGCTGCCTGGCCAGATGCTGACCCTGGCAGGCGTGCTGAAACCCGGCAGCCGCGCCATGAGCTGCCAGGACGGCCGCTGCAAACCCCACTGGCCCCTGATCCTGCAGGTGAGCGCCGTGGCCGAACGCGGCTTCAACGCCCAGCCCACCCTGGAGCAACGGCTTCAGGGTCAACTCCCCCAGGCCCAGCTGGCCCAGGGGGAGTGCCGGCTGAACGCCACAGGGGCCCGCTGCCTGGTGAAAGCCAACAAAGACCTGGCCTGGCAGGTCGAGATCAGCTGGTGAACCTCGGCGACGTGGCGACACAGGATTCCGTTACAACCAGCACCAAGCGCCTTTAGATTTCCTTTAGGATCCGCCCATTCAACGAGCCCAGGCCATGCCTACTTCCGCTTCGCTGCTGGCTCTGGTGGGTGTTGTGGGATTCGCCCTGATTTCAATGCTCTTCGGGGCATTGAGCTGATCCGTCTTCAGCCACAACCGGCCCACGACGGGCTAAACCGCAGAGACAACGTATTTAACCTGAACTCCTGAATGGGTCCAGTGCCTTGAGCCCTGAGCAGTCTGCAGGGCCCGGGTACTGGGCCATCTCCCTCAACGTCCTGCTCGCATCGCTGCAGGCCAGCCCCGAAGAACTGGGCTGCTGGTGCTGCGTCAGTTCAGCAGCCCGATCATCCTGATTCTGGCGATGACGGCCTGCCTCGCATTGCGGCTGGATTCACTCAGCGATGGCGCGACCGACCTGGGGGTGGAGCTGTACATGATCCCGGCGATAACAAGCCTGGTGGCGGAGCGGGTGGCCAAGGAGGTCGCCGACATCGTTCGGCTTGAAAATGATCTGGCGATTCCGGCGGCGGGCATCAGCGGAGTGCAGCTTCCTGGTCACCTTCGGCCTGGTGGGCTCGGTATGCGACCACCTCAGCTTCGCCGTGCTGCCCCTGGGTGCTGGGCCGTGATGTGGAGCTGTTCCGCACTGGCTGGTTTGTGGAATCCGTGATTTCCGCCGCCGCCATCGTGCTGGTGGTACGCACCCGGGGGCCGCTGTTGGGCTGCGTGCCGCTGCCGCCGCTCTTTCTACTCTGGCTACTGCTGATTCTGATGGCTTCCATCGTCAGCGCAGAGCAGCCAGCAGGTGGCATGACGGCCGCTGGGAACACTGGCAACAGCTGCCGATCCGGTCCACACCCCCACCCTCGACTGGCCTCCACGGCCGCGGCATGAAAACGGCTCTCGCTCTGATCCTGCTGATGATGACCACCACAGGCTGCGCCCTGCCACTCAGGCTGCTGAACACTCTGTCTTCAGCGCCAACACCCGACACCACGCCCTACCCAAAAACGATCCTGCACGGCCTTGTGCCTGGACAGCGGATCGACTGGATTGGCAATGACACCTTGGTCTTCATTGGCTGGGGCACAAAGAATGAACCCGATTCATCGCTCTATGCCTGGGATCTGAAGAATCCACCGCAACGCTTGCTCAAGGGGGTTGAAAGCTTTTGCATCAATGGCAACAGCGTCATGCTGGGCAAGCGGGCACCAAAGGCACGACTGGCAAAGCACTACCGCATCCGATTCCCCGCGCGCAAAGTTGACTACTTAGGAAGCCGAGAGCTGGTCGAAGGCTTCAGCTATGGCAGCAACTACACTTGCCAGAATTATCCCACACCTCAGCCACTGCTGCGGCACAACTGGGTGGAGCTGAAACCGGGGGATGGCTTTCTCGACTTCGGTGTCGACGGAACTCAACAAGGCTACTCGGTAAGCCGTCTTGAAAAGAAATTAGAACAGCGTTATGACACAGGTATCAAAGTTGATTTGCCCACTCTTCCTGCAATCACCGATTGGCATCCCGAGAAAGGATATCTAATATATGACATCAACCTCAGCCCCGAAGAGCGCAGGCGCTGGCAGCGCACCAATAGCCTGACGATCTGGCATCTCGACGGTGAACAGGTCGGTCATGAAGTGAACGTGCCAGCAGGCCCCTGGGTCAATACAGAAGGTGGCGACACTCTATTTCTCAAGGCCCGCAATGGCCTGGTGATCACCACAGCCGGCTTCAATCGAGATGGCTCTCCGGGTACCGCCGGTGCCTATCTGGTGATGCCCGATGGCCGCTACCAGCGACTGGAGACGGGCTTCGTCAGCAAGCCGGCAATGTCAGCGGATGGCTGCCGCTTGGCCTACGCCTTCCAGGAATATCTCGACCAACGCTCTAGCCCACACAAGGGCGGCCGGATCCTCGTGGTCGCCAATCTCTGCGCCAAGCAATAGCGCACCCAAGTTTTAACTCACCAACCCCATCCCTGGAAACCCATGGCACCGGATCCCCGCGTCCTGCTTGATGCTGCCTTCGCTGCCTATGGCGAAAGCTCGCCATCCGGTTACAGCATCACCGGCCAGACCCTCACCAATACAGCTGGCCTTTATCTCAACATCTACCGCAAGGATGGTACCGACGAGTACATCGTTGCCATTCGTGGCACCGAAGGCAACCTGACGGACATCAACACTGACGTCCAGAAAGGCTGGCCTCAATATGACAATAGTACTGATGAAATTCAAGATCTAATCAAAGCCCTCCTGCCCAAAGCCAGCCGCATCGACATCACCGGCCATAGCCTCGGTGGCGCCCTGGCCCAGTTCGCGGCCTATGACTTCGCCATTCAGAGCAAGGAACAAGGGCTCGACAGCAGCAAGATCAACCTCACAACCTGGAATTCCCTGGGTGGGGAATGGGCCCTGCGCCAATTCCGCAGTTACAGCCCCGCCGTGGCTGCCACCATCAACGGCACCCATTACTACCGCAGCGACGACATCGTCGCCCGCCTCGGCAACGGCCACGTAGGTGGCGTCAGCCT
>CAMBZX010000142.1 GCA_945872185.1 Synechococcus sp. UW140
TGAGTTGCGCATTCAGCGATCAGGGTGCATAGTAGATAAATGGGGCTGCGCAATCAGCTTCCAGGCAGTCATCCTCTGACTGCTCCTGTTCACCCTCCAGAAAAGGGCACAGGACCTCCTGAGTTACACCACTCGAAGGGGCGCTACCATCAGATCACTGACAGAACTCCATCTTCAGTCGCGAGCTGCTGGCGTTGCACGCCCCCCCGCTGATGATGCTGGTCTAGCAGTCCCTACTGTTTTTTTGATTTGATCGCGGTTGTTGATAGCGCTGGGTCCTGGTCAGGGAAGCAGCGATGTCCAGTTGCACCAGGGCAACCATCACAATGGTTGCCCTGGTGCTGTTTTGGTCTTTTTGGTTCATTAATCAAAATATATCAATATCATCAATAGCATCGGTGATATCGGTCCTTGCAGCATTTTCTAATTCCTTTGCTCTTTGTTCTGCAAATTGTGCGCCTTGTTCCTCGAATTGTCTGGCTTCTCGTTCTTCTTGTTTTGCAAATTCGTCAACTGCTTTCTCATATTCTTGAACTGCTTCTTTTGCTCGCTTCTCGACGTCAATCGAGAGTTTGGTTCCGAATCGGTCCATTTCTTTAATAGCATCGTTGACATCTGTGTTGGCAAATCCCTCGGCTTTGCTCATTATTTTGCTTATGTCGTGTAACTTCATATTTTCTTTGTACGCTTTTTCGATTTCTATTAAAGCTTTGTATGCTTTTTTGGTGCTATCGAGGCTTTCGATGTAAACTTCACTGACCTCCCTTTCTGCACTACGGCCGTATGTAGTTTTGCCCCAACTTGTCACTCTATTGTCGTATGCTTGGGTTCCTTTGAATTTTTCGATGTCATTTAGTTTCCCGTTTCTTAACTGGAACTCCCATGTTACTCCAGCCTCTCTTAATCTTTGTTCTTCGCCGCCTCCGTTGGCTTCGAAGTATGCCTTCATGTCTTCATCTAAACGGGTTTCGTCATTTAAGTAACTTTTTTCTACCTCGGCTCTGACTAATTTTTTGCCGTGCGCCATTGCGTAGTGCTCTGCTTTGGTATCGAGTTCTCCTGCATTAAAATCTTTTATGGCAGATTGTTCTCGGGGTTGGAACTCATTCGATTTCAGGTTTTCAATAACCTTTTGTGGATGTTCTGCGACCCGGGCCTCGACTGCGTTGATCTCGTTCCTGACGTTACGATCGATATTTTCGACTTCTCTGACTCCTCCCCGTTCGATGGCCTGATTCATGGCTCCCGTTCTTCTTTTTCTTGCTATCGCAAGGTATATTCCTCCGCCTATGAGTCCTGTGAGTCCGACTGCTCCTACTGCGATGCCAATCTTCCCGCCCTTGCTCATGCCTCCTGCGGTAGCTGCTAGCTGATTATCTTCTTCCAGGGCCAGCGATTCCAGGATTTCCACTTCTTCTGCAAAGCTTGGATGGCTTTGCTTGACTTGCTCCAACAGCATGGCGATGCCATCGGAGTTGTCTTTGGACGAGGTGATGAACGAAGTCAGTTCCAGCAAGCTTTGTTCGCCAATCTTGACGTTGCAAATCTGTGTCAGGATTGTCGCAAACGTTTCACGGTCGTAGCCTTCGTCATCCAGCCACTGCCACCACGTTTGTAGGCTATGGGCCTGCGAGTCGGGCTCATCCTGGAGCTGTCTGCCGAGTGCGATCAGGCTGGATCTGAACGCCGCTGCCTCATGGCTTGCAATGTTGGGTGCGATCTCAGTCAGTTCTTGAGTAAAAGTAGCCATGGCGTCCTTTGGTCTGCTGTTATCCTTGACGATCTTGCTCCCCTTGTCAACCTACACTTGTAGGCTGATCGACTCTGTGATTTCGGTTCTCGTCTGAGCTATCTTTCCCGGCCCGGGCTAGGCCGTCCCCCAGGGCTGATTCAAAGTGTCAACTCGGTCCTGGGCTGGGCTGCCGCATCGCCATCGCCAGCAGCGCCGTGATGTCATGCATTACCGCCTGCATGCCGGCGCGGATCGACTGAAATCCCGACAATCGCAGCAGGTTGAGGGCTGCCGTCCGCAGCGTGGCCATGGCTCCAGCGCCGTTGCCTCGATAGCGGTGGTCGTCTTCATGGAGCTGGGTGTCACGGATCCAGTGCCAGCTCTCAAGGCTCCAGCGATCTCGCACCAGTTGCAGCAGTGCTTCTGGGGTAGTACGCAGGCTGGTGAGGAAGTGGTGGGTAGCTTGAAACGGCTTGCCGTCACGGCTACCGGTGGTGCTCACCTCCACGATCCAGCTGGTGCCGCTCCATGTCTCGCGGATGTGCTCTGGAGCCTCTTTTGCTCGCAGAGCCCAGGTGATGTCTCGGCCGTGGCTGATCTCGTGTTCCGTTGCCACAAAAGGGATGTGGCGCTTTCCCTGGAACTGGCTGCGGATCTGACGATGCAGAGTCTTCTGGTTCGCTTTCACCGTCAGGAGGAAGTCGGCCCCCTGCTCCTGGAGCTGTCGAAAAACCGTTGCTGGGTGTGCAACGCATCTGCCTGGATCAACATCCCCTCCAGATCGAGCTGGCCCATCAGCTGCTTGAGGACCGCCCGCTCGTGGTTCTCCCCGGTGGCGTAGCAGGCCTGACTGATCGCAACGCCCAGAGCAGCTGAGTAAAGGGTCACCTGGGCAATGAATGCTGATCCGCCACCAGCCGTGGGTTCAATCGAGCCTCGCAGCGTCTTACCGTCACACACCAGCTGCTCGAGATCGGTTGCACCACCTGGGATCTGGGCAACGGTCCAATCTCGGATGGCGGTGCATAGGGCCACCACGTCCACCTGCAGGAAGAAGTATCGGAAGGCCGAATCCGATGGGGGCCGCCGCAGTTCAATCGCCAACTCCTTGCCAAGCACCGCATGGTGGCGCTGAGCGAAACGCTCCAGATCTCGCAGGCTTTCGCAGCCGCTCAGGATCCCCAGCACGGCCACCAGCAGCAGGTACCAGGCGGGAATTCGAACCCCGCGCCGCATCCGGGCGTCTGGGATCGCCTTGAGGAAGCTGATCAGATCGAGATCGGTTGCAGCAGAGCCGGTTTCGGGCACAGAGAAGGAGCAATCCTGCTCAGTGAACCGAATGCTGAAAGCTCAGGCCACAGCGCTTGTGACACACTTTGAATCAGCCCTGGGCCGTCCCCGATCCGGATGCTGTGTTCGTTCCGGGTTTCAGTTGCTGGCGTATCAGCCCCAGCGCCATGGCCTGGCCTACGGCCTGGGTGCGGTTGCTCGCCTTGAGCTTGCCGCAGAGGCTGCTCACATAGTCCCGCACCGTGGTGGGTGCAATGTCGTTCTCCAGTGCAATCTGCTTGTTGGTGAGTCCCCGCACCAGGCCATCGAGGGTCTGCTGTTCGCGGTTGGAGAGCTCCATGCTCGTTGACGGCTGCAGCTGCTCCTGCAGCCGCTCTTGCAGGCGTGGATCCTGAAAACGCTGTCCCCGCCGCAGGTCCTGCAGGGCTCGGATCAGCGTGCCGGTGCCGAAGCTCTGCACATGCACGATCGCCTGGGCCTGGCATGCCGCCAGGGCCTCCGTGCTGATCCAACGGTCGTCCTGCACCAGCAGCACAATTTGCAGGTTGTTTTGGTCGCGCCGCAGTGTTCGCATCAGCTGCCGGCCCTGGTCGCTGGCCACCGAGTCCAGCAGCAGCACCAGCGGCAGCCTTCCTTCTTCTGCCAGCACCTCCTGCACCAGATCCTGCACTTCCTGGGCCGTGATGCCGCAGCCCCGCAGGTTGGGTATGGATGTTGCCAATCCCAGCCTGGACACCAGATGGGCCTCCACCAAGGAGGCGGTGCCAACCACGATCGACCAGCCACCCAGCAGTCCATTCACCAGCCGGGTACGACGCATGAAGCCCGGGCTCCTGGCCTGGAACCGCAGGCCATCTTCGTTTTCAGGCATCAGCAGTGGCTCCGCCATCGGTCTGGGTGCGTCCTGCGCAGCATTCAGCTTTGGCGGTCTTCATCGCCGCTTCATTCTGAGTCACCCGCCGTTGTCTCCAGCTGCTTTTCCGTGTCGCTGCGCACCAGAGCTTGCCGCAGCCGCCGGCCCAGGATCAGCAGCACCGCCGCCGTGGCGGCCAGGGCGATGGCACGGCTGGCGATGGCCAGGGGGCTGAGGCTGCCGCGGCTGGCCTCCGCTCCCACGGCTCCGGCCTGCACCAGCACGGCAAAGCGTGGTACCAGCACCAGGCTGGCGAGGGCATAAGGCCGCCAGGGTGTGGGCGAAAGGGCGCAGCTGGCATTGACCAGATTCATCGGGATCAAGGCCAGCCGCAGCAACAGCATCAAATCCAGGCTCGCCGGGCTCTGCAGCAGCCGTCGCAGCCTGCGGCCGCGCCGTTGCCGTTCCAGCCAGCGCTGGATCCGCGGCCGCAGCACACCTCTGCACAGCTGCCAGTTCAGCACCAGCCCGATGCTTTCGCCCGCCACCACCACCGCCAGGCCCAGGCTGCCGCCGTACAGCACCCCGGCGCTCACCACCAGCACGCCCCCCGGCAGGCCCAGCCCGACGCCACCCGCCAGTAGCAGGACATAGAGCAGTGGGGGGATCAGGGGCACCGGCGTGATCCATTGGCGCCGGAAGGCTAGGGACTGGAGCGATGGCGAGGGCCCCTGTGCCGATCCATTGGCGTGGCAGGGCTGGGCAGGCTCTCAGGCGGTGGGCTGGGCCACGACCGGATCAAGCCTCCTGGTGCTCGAGCCAGTGCTGCAGGTCGGCCGCCGAGTCGAAATCCAGCAGGCTGAGGCTCAGGTCTTCCAGCTGGTTCAGTGCTAACGCCTCGATGCAGGCCGTGGTGGCCGCATCGAGCGGTCCCACGCGCCGTGCCAACAGGCGCAGGCTGAGGGCGGCGGCTTCGCGTTGCCATCCTTGCTGAACTCCTTCCTGCAGTCCTTTCTGGCGTCCTTCCTGCAAGCCCTCCTCCAGGATCTCCTGGAAGGCGCGGGTATGGCGCCAGCTATCGCGTGAAAGACCGATGGTGGCCATGATCTCCTCGTTGCTGAGGCCGGCGAATCGTTGTCCCAGTCTGGGCAGGATCAATTCCAGTAGTTCCGGCCCCAGCGCCAGCACCCGGCGGCAGCAGGGCACCAGATCGGATTCGGGGCGAACGGCAAGGGTGAGCAGGGCCAGCCGCACATCGGGTTTCGGCGATACCAAACCGCCGCAGCGCTCGGGTGGCGGTTCGTTCGCCCCGTCACCCGAGCGCTGTTACGGAGGCGGCCAGCTTTGGCTGGGGAGCCCAAGGATCCCCTGTCCTGGCCAGCGGTGCCGTTCAGCCCGCCAGGGTCAGCTCAAAGGCGCGGCGATCGCTGGGCAGGGCGCGCTCGAACACCTTGCAGAAGGTTTTCACCACCCGATCACCGGAATCGATCGTTTCGAGCGGATCCTTGCGCAGGCGGTGGCGCAGGCAGCAGGCCACCACCCGGGCGACGTCGTCGTCGGTGACTTCGTTGCGGTGTTCAAACGCCGCCAGAGCCCGTGCTGCCCGGTTGGTGACGATGTCGCCGCGCAGGCCGTCCACATCGAGCTCGCCGCACACCGCCGAGATGCGAATGCGCAGCTCGGCGTCGATCTGCACCTGGCTCAGCCGCTTCTGGGCCGCCACCACCCGCTCCTGCAGGGCGTCCTGCGTGGCCTGCACCGCTGTGTTGAAGCCTTCGGGATTGTCGTCAAAGGCGGTGCGCTGGTCCACCACCTGCACCCGCAGCTCCGGATCGCGCACGGTGCGCACCTCCACGCTCATGCCGAAGCGATCGAGCAGCTGGGGCCGCAGTTCCCCTTCTTCTGGGTTGCCGGAGCCGATCAGCACGAAGCGGGCCGGGTGGCGCACCGAGATGCCTTCCCGCTCCACCGTGTTCCAACCCGAGGCGGCCGAATCCAGCAGCACATCCACCAGGTGGTCGTCGAGCAGGTTCACCTCATCGACGTACAGCAGGCCGCGGTTGGCCTTGGCCAGCAGGCCCGGCTCAAATGCCCGCACCCCTTCGCTCAGGGCCTTTTCAATGTCGATGGTGCCGCAGAGGCGATCTTCGGTGGCGCCCAGCGGCAGATCCACCATCGGCACCTGGCGCGCCTCGATCGCCAGGCTCTCGCCCCGATCGGCGCGTTCACGCACCTCGCTGCTCTGCAGATCGGGATCTTCCGGCGAGCTGTTGTAGGGGTCGCCCGCCACCACGTCGATCTCGGGCAGCAGATCGGCCAGGGCCCGGATCGTGGTGCTCTTGCCGGTGCCCCGGTCGCCCATGATCATCACGCCGCCGATGCGCGGGTCGATCACATTCAGCAGCAGGGCCAGCTTCATCTCCTCCTGGCCGACGATGGCGGTGAAGGGGAAGACCCGGCGCTTTCTCGACGGACTCACGGGGCGGCGGACGGCGTTGACTGGGATTGTTTCACAGGCTCCGCAACGGCGGAAACCGGCAGCAGCGACAGCACCTGGGGAGGGGTGGCATCGGCCGGGTAGATCAGGCGCACCTGCAGCTGCCGTTGCTGGCCGGGGGCGAGCGTCACCGTGCCCAGGGCCGGGCCCATCTGGCCGGCTCGCAGCACCAGGTGGAAGCCCTGGCGCCCCAAGGGTCGGCCGCCAGCGCT
>CAMBZX010000143.1 GCA_945872185.1 Synechococcus sp. UW140
TGGGACTCACCCGTCCGTGTCCGGTTTCAGGTGGTGGTTTGCATCCCCTGAATCAGGAAGTCGAAATAGGGACCCGC
Organism: Synechococcus sp. UW140; assembly: GCA_945872185.1. Lineage (GTDB taxonomy): Bacteria > Cyanobacteriota > Cyanobacteriia > PCC-6307 > Cyanobiaceae > Cyanobium. Next base: position 78 of record CAMBZX010000143.1, read on the forward strand.
CAGCGCGGCATCGTCGGCGCTGAGCAACACCAGGGCCGCCTCCTTGAGGGTGCGCATGGCTTCCACCATGCCCGGCAAGGGAACGCCCAGGCTGTTGTACATCTCCCGGGCACCCACCAGACCAATCTGCTGGATCATCTCGGTGCTGCCGGCCAGCACCCCATAGGTGACCAAGCGCAGATACCAGCTGTAGTCCCGCAGGCACTGGGCCCGTTGCTTCTGGCCGAAGGCATTGCCACCGGGAGCCACGTAGTCGGGCTGGCGGATGAACAGCTGCCGGGCGGCCTCATCAACGATTTTCTTCTCGTTTTCAGTGAGAACCCGGACCACCCCAAGGCGCCTGGCTCCTCCCGAAAGGAAATCCACCATCGAGCGCAACTCGCCGCCGGTGGGATACCGCAGCTGATCATCGGCCTGGAGGATCAGATCGCGAACGACGCTCATTGCAGCGACCACAGACCCAGCGATCTTATCGAGTGGTGTCGGCGGAACGGGCTTTGGCGTGCAAGGTGTAACGCCCCTTTGCACGGCTGCCGATAGGGTCAAGCCCGGTGGACGATGACATGACTCAGCAGAACGCTTCAGCGACCGACGTCGAACTGGAGATCCAGGACCTCTCCCATGATGGCCGTGGCATCGGCAGGCTCGATGGCCGGGTCGTGTTCGTGGACGGGGCCTTGCCTGGCGATCGTGTCGCTGTCAGGCTTCTGCCCGAGCGGCGCCGCCAGCTGCACGCTGATCTGCGCCGCATCCTGCAGCCCTCACCCCAGCGCCGCCGCCCGCCCTGCATCCTGGCCGACCATTGCGGCGGCTGCAGCCTGCAGCCGCTCAGCGATGCAGGGCAGCAGCAATGGAAGCAGCGATCGCTGGAACAGGCGCTGCAGCGGATCGCCGGCCTCAGTCCCGAGGTGCTGCCCTTGCTGGAGTCGGATCGGCCCCTGGGCTATCGCAATCGGGCCGTGATCCCGCTGGAGCGCAGCGAAGACGGCCATCTCAAGGCCGGCTATTACCGCCGCGGCAGCCACCGGATCGTCAACATGAACCGTTGCCCGGTGCTCGACCCCCGGATCGACGCCTTGATTGCGCCGCTGAAGCGGGATCTGGAAACCAGCGACTGGCCGGTCGATCGCCATGGCCTCAGCGAGGGCGGCCTCAAGCATCTGGCCCTGCGGGTGGGTCACCACAGCGGCGAGGTGCTGATCACCCTGATCGCCAGCCATCAGGACTTCGATGGTCTCGAGGTGCTGGCTCAATCCTGGATGGAGCGCTGGCCCGAGGTGGTCGGCGTCAGTCTCAATCTCCAGCCCCGTCCCACCAATCAGCTGTTCGGGCCCAACACCTACACGGTGGCGGGTCGCGGCTGGCTGTCGGAATCCTTCGCCGGGCTGAAATACCACATCGCGGCCGACACCTTTTTCCAGGTCCACACCACCCAGGCGGAGCGGCTGGTGCCCCTGCTGCTGCAAGGGCTGGGCGGCAACCAGGACCCAGCAACCAACACGGAGTCCCTGCTGCTCGATGCCTTCTGCGGCATCGGCACCTTCTCCCTGCCCCTGGCGGCCGCCGGCTGGCGGGTGCATGGCATCGAGCAGCATCCGCCCGCCGTGGCCTTGGCCCAGCTCAATGCGGCTGGCAACAACCTCAGCGATCGGGCCACGTTTGAAATCGCCGCCGTGGCTACGGCCCTGCCGGCCCTGCTGGATTCGGCGCAGGCCCTGCTGCTTGATCCACCGCGCAAGGGGCTGGAAACCCACGTGATGGCGGCGATTCTGGCCACGCCGCCGCGGCGGCTGCTGTACCTGAGCTGTGATCCGGCCACCCTCAGCCGTGATCTCGGCATGCTCTGCGCCGAGGTGTACACAGCGCGCTCCGTGCAGCCGATCGACTTCTTCCCCAACACCAGCCACATCGAGGCCTTGGCGGTGCTGGAGCGCCGGACCTAACTGCGCAGTCGCGCGGCGAACTGATGTTCCACCGCGGTTCGCACCGTCTGGTGGACCCGTTCCACCGCTTCGTCCGTGAGCGTGCGGGCGCTGTCGCGGTAGCGCAACCGGAAGGCCTGGCTGCAGCAGCCGGGCTCCACCTGGCTGCCCTCATAGCGATCCACCAGCACCACCTGCTCCAGCAGTGGTTTGCCGGCTTTGCGGATGGCGCCCAGCAGGGCACTGGTGGCCACATCCCGTGGCACCACCAGGGCCAGGTCCCGTTCGGACGCCGGCACGGTAGCAAACGGGCTGTAGGCCGGCTGCCAGCGCTGGCGACGGGTGGCCGCCGCCAGCAGCGGCTCCAGCTGCAGCTGGAACACGTAGGTGGCTTCGGGCAGGTCGAGCGCTTCAGCCTGGGCTGGATGGAGCTGGCCGAACCAGCCGCCGCTCCGACCTTCGATCACCAAGGCGCTGGCGCGCCCCGGATGCAGCCATTCGCCTGCCGGAGCGCTCGCCAGGGGGCGATCCTCCACCGGAATGCCCAGGGCGTCCAGCGGGCCCTGCAGCACGCCTCGGGCCTCGTAGTAATCCAGCGGTTGGGGCTTGCCGCTGCTGCTCCACAGCTCGGAGCGGCGCACGCCGCTGATCACCCCCACCAGCAGAGTCGTCTGCTCGGCTTCGCCCGGGCCGGGGTGGAACACCTGGCCGATTTCAAAAGCCCAGAAGCCGGGCTGGGACGCCTGCAGATTGCGCCGCGCCGCCTGCAGCAGTTCGCCATGCAGGTTGTCGCGCAGATGGCCATAGTCCGCCAGCAGCGGATTGGCCAGGGGCACCCGCCCGGGCGCCGCCGCCACCAGGCTGAGGGCACAGCTTTCCTGCAGCCCTGCGGCGCACAGGGCCCGCCGCAAGCGGCGCTCCACTTGCTGCTCCGGGCTGAGTCCACCCGATTCGAGCGGATCGGGCAGGTGGGCCGCGAACTGGTCGTAGCCCACCAGGCGGGCCACCTCCTCAATCAGATCCACCTCTCGCCGCAGATCCAGGGCCCGCTCCGGCGGCACCTGCACGCGCCAGCCGGCCTCGATCGCCTCCAACTGGCAACCGAGGGCCTCGAGGGTGCGTTCAATCCGCAGATCCGCCAGGTCCACTTCCTCGCCGTCGTCGATCACCGGTCCCAGCAGGTTGTGCAGGGCATCGCGCTCCAGGAGCAGTGGCAGTGGCGCCACGGCGGCCCGGCGGTGCAGCCAGCGTCCCTCCACCCTGGCGCCGGCCAGTTCTGCCAGCAGTTCCACAGCCCGATCAGCGGCGGTGAGGGTGACCTCGCTGGGCAGACCTTTTTCAAAGCGGCTGCTGGCTTCCGTGCGCAGGCCGACGCTGCGGGCGGAGCGCCGCACGGCCTGGGCGGCAAACACGGCGGCTTCCAGCCAGATGCTGCTGGTGCCGGCGCTCACCGCTTCCCCCTGGCCGCCCATAATGCCCGCCAGGGCAATCGGCTGGTCGGCGCAGGTGACCACCAGGGCCTCGCCGTCGAGATCACGCTGTTCGCCATCGAGGGTGATGAGGCTGTCGCCCGGGCGCGCCTGACGCAGGCCGAGCAGAGCCGGATCAGCCACGCCGCCGCCCAGGTGCGCCAGGGCATCGCGATCAAAGGCATGCAGGGGTTGGCCCGTTTCCAGCATCACCAGATTGGTGATGTCCACCACGTTGTTGATCGGCCGCAGACCGGACCGCTCCAGCCGTTGCCGCAGCCACAGGGGGGAAGGGCCCACCTGGACGCCCGTCAGGGCCGTAACGCTGAACAGACCGCCGGCCTCCATGGCGCTCAGGGCCTCGGCCCCGGCCAGCAGGGGCTGGGCCGCGATTGCGCTGGCGGCGGGCGCAAAGCAGGTGCTACCGCCGCAGATCGCCGCCACCTCACGGGCGATGCCTCGCATTGAGAGTCCGTCGGGGCGGTTGGCCGTGATCGCCAGCTCCAGCACCTGATCATCCAGGCCCAGGGCCGGCCCCACCGGCGTGCCCAGCGGTGGCACCGTGGCCAGCAGTTCATCAAGAATGAGGATGCCCTCGGAGCTCTCGGCCAGCCCCAGCTCCTGCAGCGAACAGATCATGCCGCTGCTGGCGACGCCCCGCAGTTCCGCCGGCTTGATCGTCAGCCCTACGGCCGGCAGGGTGCTGCCCACCAGGGCCACCGGCACGTGAATGCCAGCCCGCACGTTCTTGGCGCCACAGACGATCTGCAGCCGTTCAGCGCCGGCCACCTCCACCTGGCAGACACTGAGTTTGTCTGCATCAGGATGGGGTTCGCGGGCGGCAACAAAGCCCACCACCACCCCCTGGGCCCGGGCGGCGAGATCCTCGATCGCCTCCACCTCGAAGCCGGCGATTGAGAGCCGTTCGGCCAGCTGTTGGGGCTCCAGCTGCTGCGGCTCCACCTGCACCAGCTCCCTGAGCCACTGGAGCGAGACCCTCATCCGAACCGAAACAACTGGGCCGCGATCCTAGGGAGGCGTTCAGCGCCAGCCGCGGCGGCCCGGCGGTTCCTGGTGCGCCAGGGTTCTGTCACCCGAAAGGTGCAAGCCCAGCCTAGGAGGGATAAGGAACCGTCACGCGGTAGGGTGCACGATCAACCTCGTTTCGCGCACGCGGCGCAACGTCCTTCCCATGGCCAAAAACAAGGGCGTCCGGCTCGTTGTCACTCTTGAGTGCACCCAATGCCGGTCCAACCCCGCCAAGCGTTCTCCTGGTGTGTCTCGTTACACCACCCAGAAGAATCGCCGCAACACCACCGAACGGCTGGAACTGAAGAAGTTCTGCCCCCATTGCAACAGCGCCACTGTTCATAAGGAGATCAAGTGATCCCCTGGGCCCCAGGCCCAGGCCACACCCCTTCTCCTGCTTGAACTCTCTCTGCAATCGGTGCAGCGTCCAGGTCCATGTGGGCTCCGCCCTGCAGGCCGCCAGTTCAGACCACCGCTGCAAGTCAGCGCTGGGCACGGTGGCCTTATCGCTCCTGCCCCTGGTCCCTGGCTGAACTCTTCTTCCTTCCAGCGTTCCCCCTTCCCAGCATGTCCAGTTCCTTCTTCAAGAAGCGCCTCTCGCCGATCAAGCCCGGCGATCCGATCGACTACAAGGATGTCGATCTGCTCAAGAAATTCATCACCGAGCGCGGCAAGATCCTGCCCCGTCGTCTCACCGGCCTCACCGCCAGACAGCAACGGGATCTCACCAATGCGGTCAAGCGGGCGCGGATTGTGGCGCTGCTCCCCTTCGTGAACCCCGAAGGCTGAGTTGCCCCAGCCTGGTCAGCAACTGCCGATGCGCACAGTCCTCCAACCCGGCGATCTGGTGGGCTTGGTCGACGATCGTGGTCCCCAGCTGGCCATTGTGCAGGATATTCGTGGCACCCGGGCCACCTTGCGGGTGGGGGCCACGGCTCGCCCTCTGGCCTTGCCGCTGCGGCAGCTTGATCTGATTGCCGCCGGCGATCGCTTCGCCCCCGCCGCCGCTGGACCGGTCCAGCCCCCTTGGGGCCTGCAGGCTTCGGTGCTGGAGGCGGCCTTACCGGCAGCGAAGGAACTGGCAGCGGCCTGGCTGTTGCTGGGCAGCGATCCAGCGGCCGCTGGCGGCACTGTCGCTGGCAGCCCAGACCCCAGCAATCTGGATGATTTCGCCGACCTGCTTGGTTCGGCCAAGGAGCCAGCCCTGCGGGCTGCCCTCTGGCTCTGGTTGCAGGGCGAGCAGACCTTTTTCCGTTGGCGCCTCGGCCAGATCCAGCCCCGCAGCCTCGACGAGATCCGCCGGCTGCGCCAGCAGCAGCGCCGCGAGCATCTCGTTCTGGCACGGCGCCAAGCCTGGCATCAACTGCTGCGGCTGCGACAGCCCCTTGAGGTCCATGACCTGGCGGCAACAGAGGCCGAGGAGCTGGCGCTGCTGCGTTGTTGGGCCCGCGGTGAAACCGACACGCCGCTGCCGGCACCGTTGCGCCAGGCGCTGCAGCAGGCCCATTGCTCCGCCGAGGCGGGCCCGATTCGGCATCTGCTGGCTGAGCTGGGGCAATGGCCTCGTCACCACCTGCCCTCACTCGAAGCCACCACCTGGGAGCAGGGCTTCAGTGCAGACCTAGAAGCCGAGGCCCAGCATCTGCTCCTGCAGGCCGACAGTCCCCAGGCCGGCGATGAGCACAGGCGCGACCTGACCCACCTGCACCTGTTCACGATCGACGACGACGACACCGTCGATATTGACGATGGCCTCGGCCTGGAAGCAGCGCCGGCTGGAGGACGGCCCCGGCTCTGGATTCATATTGCCGATCCCGGGCGGCTGATCGCCGCAAACAGCCCCCTGGATCTCGAAGCCAGGCGCCGCGGCAGCAGTCTGTATCTGGCCCGGGGCACGTTGCCGATGGTCCCCCTGGCGCTGGTGACGGGTGCCTTCAGCCTGCGCCAGGGCCAGCGCTGCCCCGCCTGGAGCCTGGCGGTGGAGCTGGATGACTCGGGGGCTGTGCAGTCCTACGAGCTGGTGCGCAGTTGGGTGAAGCCCGCCTACCGGCTCTCCTATGGCGATGCCGATGAGCTGATTGAGCTG
>CAMBZX010000144.1 GCA_945872185.1 Synechococcus sp. UW140
GGAAGAACGCCAACACTGCCAGCACCGGCACCACGAGTGTGTTCGATGGCTGGGCGAACAGCGAGGCGATGAACAATGCCAGCCATCCGGCAGCCCAGTTCTGCCGCTCGCTCAACATCGGCGGCTACGACGACTGGTATCTGCCCGCCACCCAGGAGTGGGATCTTTTGTACAGGGCCTTCAAGGCTGAGGCGACAGCCGCTGGCACCTATGCAGGCGCCACCTACGGCGCCAACCCCTATGCGGTGCCCCAGGGCGGCAACTACACCGACAGCAACCCGGCCCTGACGGGCGTGCTGGCCTTCCGTGCCAGCGGGGCGGAGACGTTGCGGCATTTCGACGAAAACGTCGGCGACGATTCGTTCTTCCACTGGACCTCCACCCAGGCCGCCGCTGGCACCGCCTATCAGCGCACCACCTACCTGGGCACCCAGTTCGCCGAGGCCAAGACGAGCGCCACCGCCACCCAGGTGCGCGCGATCCGTCGCATCCAGGTGCTGCCCTGATGCGTTGCCCCACCGTTCATTGCTGAGGGGAATGAGCTGATGGCCAACTGGCTACCGCGCACCCAGGTTCCCGGACAGCAGGTGATCGTGAGCGCCACCACCACGCCGCTGCTGCCGGGGGCCAGCGCCCTGCTCGATCTGCCGGGACTGGGGCGGCTGGGCCATTTCCTGGCCGTCAGCACCGATGCCCCGAGCTGGGTGAGCTTCTACAGCTCGGCGGCGGCGCGGGAGGCCGATGGCAGCCGCCCCATCACCCAGGACCCGACCCCGGGGAGCGGGGTGCTGCTCGATCTGGCCATCACCACCGCCGCCCTCACGGTCACCGCACCGCCGGGCGGCACTTACTTCTCAACCGAAACCGCTGCGGCGGCGCCGCTGCTGCTGGCCTTGGTGCGCAACACCGGCACCGCCCAGGCCGCCATCGCCCTCACCGTCTCCACCGTGGTGCTGGCGCCATGAGCCGGACCCTGATCGACATCAGCCGCCTCGGCACCGACACCACCTGGCCCTCGGTGGCGGTGGAGGTGACTGGCTATCTGCAGAACTGGCTCACCGCCGCCAACGCCCAGGTGAACCAGCACCAGCTGCGTCTGGCCACCGCCCCCAACCCGAATGCCACCGCCAGCGATCCCTGCGGCTGGCGCCTGGAGGCGACCCTGTCGCAGCTCACCCCCGGCGGCTCACCGGCGGTGCTGATCCTCGAGGTGTTCCTCACCGGCAACACCGTCGAGATCCGACCAGGTATCGGCAACAGCGAGCCATTCGTGGGGGCCGACAACCAACAGGGCTGGGTCTTCCCCGCCGCGGATGTAGGCACCAGCAGCGGCACCTGGAGCAGTACGCCGCTGCCCCTGACGGCACAGCTGGGCTGGTCGCTGGAGCCTGGCGCTGAGTATTTCGTGTTCGCCTACAGCCAGCACCGGTTCAGCAACCGCCAGGCAGTGCCGCTGCTGATCGCCCGCGACCAGGTGTCGGGCAATTGGATCCTGGCGGCCTCGCCGCCCTCCACCACCTTGGATGCGCTGCGGGCGGTGAGCTGGAACGCCCGCTCCGGCCAGCCATCCGGCTCCCGCACCCTGCTGCGCGAAAACTCCACCGCCCCGATCCAGATCCGCCAGCCCGCAGAGCTGGTGCTCGCCACCACCGACTGGAGCGCCTACGAGAGCGCCAACGAACCGGCCCAGTTCTGGGAGCCGCTGCTGCTGCCGCCGGACTTCGCAGCCCTGAATCTGAGCAGTGCGGCGATGAGCTATTTCAAGCCGCCCGATGGCAGCGAGTGGCTGGCAATCGGCGGCCATGGCCTGCTGCTGCGCACCAAGGACGCAGCTCCCTCCACGCCAGCAGCGCCATGACCTATCAGGTGTTCTGTCAGAGCTTTTCGCCGGGCAGCTGGAAGTGGACCAGCAAGGACCCCTCCGGGGTGGGGATGCGCCTCGACGGCGCCTTCCGGGCCTTTGCGGCGCTCGTCAATGCCCTGCCGGGCAACGCCACCACGCCCCTGTCGGTGGTGCGCAGTCATGCCGACGCCACCACCAACCGCTGGGGCTACACCTGGCAGCTCGGCCATCCCGTCGAACCTGCCCACCTCTGGTTCCTCACCGAGAGCACCACAGCCCAAGGGGATACCCAGAGCAGCAGCAGTGCTGTCTTTGGAAGTGCGCTGGCCAGCACCTACACCAGCAGCACCGCCAATGGCGGCTACGGCTCCTACAGCAACTCCACCGGCTACGGCACCGGCCTGGCCTACATCGACAGCACGATCACGGGCGCCACTTCGATCGGCGCAATCCTGCTGATCGCCCAGGACACCACCCCCGGCAAAGAATTCTTCTGCTGGACCCTCAAGACCCATGGCGGCAACGACGAGCTGCACCGCGACAGCTGCCATGCCCTCTACAAGAGCCCCGGCACCGCAGGCTGGAACTCAATCGCCATCTTCCCCAGAACCAGCAGGCAGTTCTATGGCCAGATGATCCTGCACGGCTATTCCGGCAACCGCTTTGGCGGCCTCCCCTCCTCCTCCATCAGCAGCAGCCTCCACGCCAACGGCCACCAGCTGCGCAGCGGCATCGCCCTGGGCCATGTCGACGTCGTGCTGCAGAGCCAGGGCCTCTTTGATTCCCCACCACCGTTGATCCAGCTGCCGACGCCGCTGTTCATCGGCTCCACCAGCACCCGCGGTGCCAGCACCCATTTCGGCAAGGTGACCCGCCCCGATGGGGTGATGCTGCAGCTGGGGCAGCGCTCCACCGACCGGGATGTGTGGCTATGGGTTTCCACCGGCACCAGCCACAACCAGGCCAGCCCCTGGAGCTCTGCCCTGGGCCTCACCCACTGGCGTGAATGCAACGAGCTGCACTTCATCGGTGCCCTGCCGCCTCAGGGTCTGCCCCCTTGGGGCCTGCAGTTGATCACCGGCACGGCCGATTTCATCCGTCATTTCCCACCGATGAGCGCCATGGGCGCCCGCCAGCATCCGCAGCAGGGGCCTCTGCTCTCCGGCTCCGGCGGCGGGGGAAGCGGCGGAGGTGGTGGCAGTGGGGAAACGGGCAGTGGCTCAGCCCGCCCCAGCACCGGGCTGCTTTGGCCCAGGGGGACCTGATCAGCGGAAGGGGAAGGACCGAACCCGAAGGTTTCAGCTGGGTTGGATGTCTCGACCGGACCCTTGAGTCGCGTCCGTGCGCTTGGGATCCTGAACTCAACCGCTATCGCAATGGCCATGACCCTATCCACGGCCGACATCTCCATTCAGCTCCTGATGAACACCATGAATGCACTGCAGGAGATCGAGAGTCGGGTGACCGCACGCGCCTTCGAGGCGGTGATGGATCCCACCAAAGGGCCAGAGGTTCGAGATGTCCTGGCACAGCTGTTGGCCGTTCTGGATGAGACAAGCAGCGATGGAGTGATCTGAGCGCCAGTCAGGCGGATGAATGCAGCGTGCTGACCAGGCGCCTGCCCGCCCACCCCCCAGTGCGTCCGCCGGTGGTGGGAGAAAAGCCGGGAGCAGGGCCCCCGGCAGGACCCAGGCCTCAGAGGGGCAGCAGTACCTCGTGGGCCTCACAGCCCTCACCCTCAGATGCCAGCTGACGGCGCAACTGCTCAATCGCAATCTGCGCCTCCAGTTCTTCTTCCAGCTCGGCATCGATTTCATCGATGCGTTGCAGGCAGCGCTGCAGCACCGGCAGCATTTCCTCTTCCAGCAGGGCGATTTCCTCCTCGCCGTAGGGATGTTCAATCCAGCTGCGCCGCAGCGGCTGATTGACGTGACAACGCAGGATGTGCTCGATGCAACGCAGGCTGGATTCCAGCAGCAGGAACGGATCCTGCTTCGGCGAGCAATAGGCAGACGTGGTGATGTGGACCATGGAGCAGGACGCCGGGGGGCGCCGCGACGGGACCGATCCCAGCCGAGGCCCGACGACAGGAGGGCCTCACACTGGAGAGGCCCGGCGCAAGGCCCTCAGGGCCAGGGCCCAGGGGGCAAGACCGAGAGCTGCGGATAACACCGAGTTGCATTGGTCGTGCATTCCAACCCTTCCGATGATCGCCGCGCTTGTGCCATTCGATGCTGGCCGTGGTCGCTTTCATCCGGCTGACTGGAGATGACCTAATCAAGCTTAGGAGCAGCGTTTCCCCCTCGCGCCATGCTCCGCATTCACGGCGATCGCAACAGCCTGCTGGCCGCCCTCACCGCTCACTGGGCAGACCAACAGCTGCAGGTCCCGCAAGCGCTCCGCCCGGTCGTAGGGCCGATCACCCGCAGCTCCAGACCAAAGCGCTGAGTTGAGGCGCTGTGCCGGCCCCGGCTGGCCTGACAGGCCGAGGCCGAGCATGCATTCGGCGCGTCATGCTTCCGCCAGCACCGCCCAGCCGCTGCCCTCTCCCTCCACCATCCAGCGCTTCCCGAAGTTGAGCAGGGAGAAGCGCAGCCCCATGCCCTTGGCGTTGAGGGTGGCGCCGTATGTAGCATTTTATACACAACAAGGGCAGGTTGTTGCTTCCGCCAGTGGATAGCCAAAGCGGATTAACACTTGCTGGTGATAATATGAGGCCGAGCATAGGCACAACGCCGGATCTCCTCTCCCGCAATCCTTCTCAGACCCTTCCAAATGCCTCGCACCTCAGAAGACAGCCTCTTTCCCTACCTTCTGCCGGAATGGCGCCTCCTTCTCCAAGCCTGGTCAGCAGATGTTCGTCTATCTGCCGCAGCACAGGAAGTCCTGTTGCTGCGGGCTGCATCACCTGCCCTTGCAGAGCTGATCACCCGGTGGTCGGTGGGTGGATTTACCGGATTGCCGCCGATTGCTCAGCTCTCCTCAGCAGACATCAATGGCACGCAGGGAGTTTACACGCTCGCCACCGGCACCATTTATCTCAATGCCGATTGGTTAGCAACAGCGACTAAAGAGGAGGTGTTCGCGGTGCTCACTGAGGAACTCGGGCACGACCTGGATGGTCTGATGAATGCGGCGGATGCCCATGGTGATAAAGGAGAATACTTTGCGGCGCTGCTCAGTGGGCAAGTTCTTTCTGATGCCAAGAAGAAAGCACCACAACAAATTACAGCAGAACACCTCATTGCCTCCCTGCTGCCGGGGTGGCACCTCCTTCTGCTGGGGTGGTCGGCAGATGGTCGACTTTCTTCCGCAGCACAGGAAGCCCTGTTGCTACCAGGAGAACCACCTGCCCTTACAGACCTAATCACGCAGTATTCGGCAGGAGAGTTCGGTGGGTTGCCGCCGATTGTTCTGCTCTCCTCATCAGACATCAATGGCGCAATGGGGGCTTATGCGCTCTCCACAGGCACCATCTATCTCAATGTGGACTGGTTAGCGACAGCAACCAAAGCCCAGGTCTTCTCAGTGCTCACCGAAGAACTGGGGCATCACCTGGATGGACTTCTGAATGCGGTGGATACCCCTGGGGATGAGGGAGAATACTTTGCAGCGCTGCTCAGTGGGCAGACTCTTTCTGGCGCACAAAAGAAAGTTCTTAGAGAAAGCAGTGACTCTATAATAATCAGTCCAAAAAGCGCTGCTTTGCAAGCTGAAGCTGCTCTGTCCGTTTTTACCTATCAGGAGCTCAATAGCGCAACAAATGGTGATGTCTATTCGGCTGATGGCACCCAGCGGGCCGAACTCGTGCTGGGGGGTGGTCCTTTTGATTTGACGGGAATCAACACCGGTAGCCCAACTAGCTTTGTGATCCAGATACAGGGAAGCAGGCTTGACGGCTCGGACGCCGACTTTTATGTGATTCGCCCTGGCGTGGATCTCATCCTTCCGGCAGGGACAACCCTCAACGACTATGCCATTGATATCCTTGAGTATGGATCAAGCACCAATAAAACCCCTCGAGTTCAAACCAGCACCATTTCATTTCAAGACAGAGCAAATCCCTTCTGGTTCTTAGCAAACAATACAGGCTCTATTGCAGCTGGAACGAAATACCTTCGCTACACACTGTCAGCAAACGACGGATTCCTGGCCATTCAGGCCATACCCGACAACACCACAGGCTTCAATCGGCCTGATCCATATGTCATTGAGCTCTCATTTGTTTATGTGCCTGCCGCGGTTGTCACGCCCAGGCTCAGCATCGGAACTCTCGTCGCCAATCAGGCAGAAGGAAACAGTGGATCCACAATCTACACTTTTATCGTTACACGAACAGGATTGATCACTGGCATCTCGTCGGTCAACTGGACTCTGCAAGGGGTGGGGGCCAATCCGGCAGCAGCGAGTGATTTCACTGCGGGCACTCCTCTTGCCGGAACCATACAGTTTGACGCCAATGAAAGTGAGAAAACGATCACAATTCAAGTCGCTGGTGACGCTGTCTTTGAACCCGATGAGGAGTTTGAGATTGTCTTGAGTGGCGCCTCGGCCGGCACCGAAATCATCAAGGCCTCCCAGCGGGCAACCATCACCAACGACGACGCGCCTCTATCCCCACTCTCGATCGTCGCCACCACGGCCGGCAATGAGACCGGTCCTGTCGCTTCGGTGTTCACAGCCACCCGGGGCGGCGATCTGACCGCCGCTCTGACGGTGACC
>CAMBZX010000145.1 GCA_945872185.1 Synechococcus sp. UW140
GCATCTGCCTTGACGGCTTCCAGGAAGGCTTTGAGTTGGTCTTCTGACATATCCAGAAAGTGAAATACCTCACCCTTTATAACCCACCTACGTTCCCCCGGCAGCATCCCTCAGCACTTCCTCATCAATCCCTGCTTGTAGCCACCACCCAAGCCACTCCCAGTCCTTCCCCTAACCCTCCAAGAGGACACTCAGGGCTTGACCCTCTAGAGTTTCATTGGTGCCAAGAGCCCCTGTGGTGGCAGGGGCTTGGCGTAGTTGTAATCCCTTCAGCAAGGGTAATCCGAGTGCCAACGACGGACACACGGATCCCAACGAATGAAATTAGCAATAACCACCATTACCAGTAAATCCACCACCAACGCCTACATATCCACCACCAGACACGCCCTCCAGTTCCTCATCGCTGAGCTCTTGGGTCTGACTTGCTTGGTCCTTGATCCAATCTGCTTTGCTAATTTCAAATCCTGACTCCTTCGAAGGCCAAGGCTACTTGTCCGGCGACGACTAGGTAGGCGCCCGCCTACGTAGTTGACACCGGGCAGCGGAACCACTCCGGAAACAAGGCCTCAGACCGGGCCGGGGGTGGCTCACTCAGTTTTCGGTGTCAGAAGCAGCTCGGTTTCGGGATAGCTTGACACTTCGGGAGCCAACAGGCATAGTGATTTTGCATGCAAAACTGGACGTTGACTAATTACCCTATGGCAACGGCCAACTTGGCCTCAAGATTATCGTCGAATTAGATGCTCTTGCCCACGTTGTCCACTTGTTGGCGGATTCTATACTTTAGAGTGTTAGCCTGCCCCGAGATCTTTTAGCTGGACTAAGGTTTGTAATCGGACAGCTGCACCGAGAGCACCTGTGAGCGTAGGTGGCACAGGCCGGCGTAAGTCTTACGGAGCTCCATCATGACCAACTTAATCTAACTCAATCAACAGAACATCTTGGCTTGACGCTACAACTTCTTAACTCATCGATGGCGACTCAACCGATCAAGCAGTTTCTAGACCTGCTGTATGCATCACCTTCGTTGCTCAAGGAGGTTGAAAATTTTAACTGCAAGCAGAATTGTTTTAAATGTGGTCTCTGCATCGCCCTCGCTGACCGCAATGACCTCGCCATCACAACCGGTGAGATGGATGAGGCCCGTCGTCTATTTATTGCCGGTGAGTTGATGCTCGATGGCATCCGCTATGCCCCAAACCCTGAGCGCGTCGCTGCAATGAAGCGCGCCTTCGGGCAGCGGCTGAAATTTATGCGCCTTGTGCCACCAGCTCTAAAAATAAAGGGTTTCTCAAATTGAGGCTGGTTTCCCATCCCCTGCGAGTTCGTCTAGGGAAGCTCTGAACAAGACGATTTATTTCATAAAAACTAGACCCAATCTCATCAATAAGACGTTGCCTGGTAGATTTTGTCCTCCATTCGCTCAAGGCAGTCTTAGCAAAGGCATTCGGATAATTTCCTCCACAAGACTTGCCTGGATTTCCAGGTGTTATTCGAGATTAAAACACACTAATCCTTTGTACTAAGCAGGATCAGGTATTCGCTCCAGTACCATTCAAAGATTTACCAATTCAAAGACAGCCTCAGCATGAGCTCGTTGTGGCGAATGCCTCGATAGAAGACCTTCCGAAAGCCAAACTGAAAGTTGATGATCCGAACGGGATGCTCCACATTGGCGCGAAGGGGGCTTTCGCCGTCTCAATCAGATCCAAAAGCCTAGCAGCGAATTCCATAGGTGAAGCCGTCTGAGAAGTCCAAGGGGGTCCTACCTGCCAACGTCTCGATCGCTGCAATGCGAGGGAAGCAGGGTGTATCGATCAGGATCACCTCCAAAGGAATCGGCGGACGACCTCCTTTGCTGGAGGGCTTGTAATAAACGGGCTTGATCAGGGCCAGAAATACCCAGGGTACCGTGAACTCCAATGCATCCAAGATCCACTGTCGGCGCGTCCTCTTTTTGGCGTAGCTCTGCTCGTAGTCCGTAAAGACCAGCTGGAGAGTGGCGGTCAGCCGTTCCAGTCTCAGTTTGAGAACTGAATTGATTTTAGCGGGTTTTTCAAGGATTTCTTGGTGGTGTGATAAATTTATTCTAGTTGTCATCACGACGCATGCCAGACGATCAATTGAGTGCCTTTACTGCTGCTGTTGAATCTGATCCAGCTTTGCAGGAAAAACTTTCTGCGGCGGCAAAGGCCTATGCTGAGGCTGTTGCTGCCATCGCATCAAGAGCCGGCTTTAAGATTACGGCTGATCAAGTACAAGCAGCCCAAAATGCCTTCTTGCCTGAAGAACTATCAGACGAGGAATTGAGTAAGGTTGCAGGGGGAAACAGATACACTCCCACTGATTGGTCATATGTTAATTCGCCTTCTTGGATTCAATAAGAGTAAATTTTCTCCTTCCTCTTAAAAGCAGGCTAATGAACCCCGCCTTGCTTGTTCTGGTGCAACAGGGGATCTGAGAGCGAAGAGAGGCCTCGATCTTGTTGCCCAGGCCCGCGGCATCGGCGATGAACAGGCCCACCCTCGGCATTGGAAGCGCCTTGCGCATTAGCTCCAGCTGAAATCGGCCCTGTTGCCGGTGCTTCAGGGCGTTGCTCTGCTGCCACAGCGGCTCTGGCCCCGCCGCCGATAGAGATCGCTGCAGCTGATGCCGGGCACCTGGGCTTGCACCACGCCGCCAAGCGCAACGTCGATCAGCTGAAATCAACGGTTTGCTATGCCTTCAGCTCGGCCACTGCAGCAGACCAGCACTGAGCACTTGAGGGATCCACTGTTCTCCAGTTGCTGCTTCCAACAGAGCCAGGGCGCCACCGGCCTTACCTGTGTAAAGCCCAGGCAGGTTAAGAGATCCGCTGTCCAGCGAAAAATAGACGTACCCCCCCACAGCCTTGGCCTGGGAAATCAGAGCTGATTCTGCCTGGGCAACCTCAGCCGCCAGGGGCAGGCCACTGGCTTGGGCGTCGTAACGCAACAGGCTGGTGAGACCCAGCAGCCCGCAGCAGAGATGAGCGGGAAAGTCATCCTTGCCGCTGACAGCCGCCACGGCTGCGATGGTGCTGGAGCGAGCCGCCACGATTTCGTTCTGCATGGCTTGATCGGCCAGCCCTGCTGCTTGCAAAACATGTCGCCCAAACAGAATCCCTGGTGCTCCATGACACCACGTGTTCATGAAAGCGGTGGGGTCGTTACTTGTTCTGAAGTCGGGCCAGTTGCCTCTTGTAGTGTCAAACACCGAGCGCTCGTAGGCGATGGCCCGGAACGCCGCCTCTGCAAAACGGGATTCAGCAGTGGCTTGGGCGAGACGGGCCAGGGCTGCGGCCATGCCCGCCGCACCATGGGAGAAACCCGTCAGCGGAGGCTTACCGGAGGAGGAGCCTGGGGCCTGGGGCCAGCCGCCGTTCTCGAGCTGCAGAGCCAGGAGGCGATCACCGCAAAGGACGGCCAATTCCTGGGCGCGGGCGCTACCAGCCAGGAGCAGGGGGCCGATCAAACCGGCCACACCAGCGATCACATCGATGCCTTCATCGGCCAGCAAGCGTTCGGGTCGCAGCTGCCCGATCCAACGGCCGGAAAGCTCATGGGCCTCGGCCAGGCCGGCTCGCGGCAACAGGAGCAGAGCCAGCAGCGTTCCGCCACTGCCTGCGAGGCCGAAAGGGAGATCGCGAACAAAACGAAAGAGCTGGCCCTGATCGTTACGCTCAGCGATGGCCACGATCGCTTCAAAGCAGGCCCAGGCCCGCTGCCGCCAGCGAGCGGCGCCAGGGGTGTCGCCCTTCTGCTGACAATCGAGGGCCAGCCGGGCGAAGGTGAGGGCGATGCCGCTGCTGCCGGAATACAGCGACGTGCCAATCAGCCCGAAATGAAACGACTCGCCATCCGCACCGAGATCCATGCCCAACCATTCCGGCCGGCCCTTGTGGTCGCGGATGGCGGCGCTCCAGAGCTCTTCGCCAAGCAGGTGGGCCTGTTCACGGTAGACATCGGCGGATTCCTGAGCGGGCCCAGCGCCTTCACCGATCGCCTCCAGGTGTGCGGATGGAGCCTCAGCAACGCTGGCTGAGCGGATGTGGCGCGCGGCGATGCCACCGCGAATCAATTGAAGCTGAAAGGCGATCTCTGTGGCATCGAGGTTGGCGATTCTGTGGTTGGCGGCCGCCAGACCACTGCTTCTGAAGTAGCCGGCAATCGGGGCCAGACCGTGGGACAACGGCAGGTCTTCGCCATCGATGGGGTGCTCAAAGAAGGGAATGTCGAGCTGTTCCATCTGCCGGAGCTCGGCTTGGAACATCGGCCAGTGCAGCGGAGTTTCATTGGCCAGCAGATAGCTGCGGCAGAGCTGCTCCAGCTTGAGGCCATGGGCCGCGCCGCTGCACAGGGCGGCGGGTTCGAGCATCTGCCGCTGAATGGTGAAATACAACCGCGTGTTGCGGGCCACCAGCCGCCTGGGTTTGCCGCTGAAGCCTTCCAGGCCAGCCAGCAAGAACGGGCGCAACCGCATCGCCTCCTGCAGTTGCTCCGCAAACCCAGCGCAGAGCTGGCCGACAAAGTCGCTGAGGCGCTGGGGCTGCCCCAGGCCCACCGGCAGGCTGGTGGGCAGCTCCGAGGGTTGCTTGCTGCGACCCGCCATCATCCCGTCGCTGTTGAGCCCCAGCCAACCGGGCTGCTGGCTCTCAGCCGGTGGCGGCTGAACGCCAAGGGCACTGATGTCGAAGGCGCGCTTGCGGCCAGCGCCGGCCATCAACCACTGGGGCAGCAGGCCTGAGCGCAGCACCGAGCTCTGCATGGAGGTTTGCAGGGCTGATAGAGCATCAGCGCCGTCGTCGCTGGTGAGATCGCGCCCATCGGCCTCCAGCAGGGTTTCGGTGTCGATCAATACCAGTTGATCAGCGCAGGCGATCAGGTTTTCGTAGTGGCAGTCGGTGCAACCGAGCAGGTGCAGCACCGCCATCAGGCGACCGGCATTGGTATAGAAACAGCCAAGCTCTTCATCGCTGGAGCAGAGGCGATGTTCAACGCACTCCATGAAGCCGTAACCCTCGCAGCTCACGATCGTGAGGCAGCGCAGGGGGGGCAAGGATGAAGCCCCATTGATCTGCTGGAGGAACTGCTGGTAGGCCAGATCCACCTGCATGTCCTTGGGTTTGTAGACCACCTTGCGGCTGCTTTCGCCCGATCCGAACGTGAGGATCGCCACGGCGCGGCCACCGCGGTGGGGATCACTCAGGCCCAGCTGGACCGTCTCGAGGACGGCCGCTGGCTCGATTCCAAACGACTGCTGCAGTTCCGAGCGGCTCGCGGCCAGGCGACGCAGCATCTCCTCACTGCCCTCAAGCCAGAGGCCCGTGACCTGGCCCAGTAGTCGCCCCAGAACGGGATAGGCCTCCAGAAGCAGGCCATAACCGCTCCACAGGAGCTCGGCCACGAAGGCGTCATAGGCCTCCTGCACCGGTGGCCCCTGGCCATCGCCGTTGGCGCCCAGGTGGGCCAACAGCATCTGTCCGGGGCTGCGGCGCTGGACAAACAGCGCCCACAGCGCCTGATCCGTCGTGGTGCACAACCGCTCCAGCAGCGCTTCGGCCAGATCCAGCCAGGCCGCTGGCTGCACCACCAGGCTGGGCTGGAGATCGTGGCAACGCTCCTGCAGCTCCGTGAGGGCCCAGGAGGCGGCCGGCCGCCAGACGTGCACGAAGGGCTTCTGCTCACAGCGGTGCTCCAATCCAGATGCTGACGGATCAGCGCCGACCGAGCCGGCCTCGCGGGCAACCTGGCACAGGGCCTCCAGCAGGGGCAGCCATGCAGGAGCCTCGGGTGGTTCCAAGCCCGCTGGCTCCAGAGCCCATGCCGCGGCTTCGGGCGTCAGTCCATCCCACTGCAGCCGTTTGGCAAAAGCCACGAGCTGGTCTGGCGCCACCACCATGCGCCAACTCGCCAATGGATCAGCGTCTTTCGGCAGGGGCGGCGCCTCGGCGCCGCGTGTAGCCGTGATCGCCAGGCGCTGGTGCAGGCTCCAACCTTGCTTGAGAATCTTTGGGCTGAACGACGCACCAGGGGCTGGCATGGTCCCGTAGGGATGGCTTTCGTGTTGCAGCCAACCCTACGCAGCAAGGCCAGCGTTCATCCATGACAAGTGCATTCCCATGCCCCGTCGATCACGCCTGCTCCCGCAGGGGTATTCGTTTCACGTCACACTCAGGTGCAACAGCCGTCAGTTTTTGATTGCCAAGGGATTGAGAAGGGATGTGCTGCTGGCAGTGCTCGCCAAGGCACAAGCCAAGGTGCCGCACAGGTTGTATGCGGTGTGTCTGATGGCAAATCACCTGCACCTCCTTATCAGACCTGATGATGCCTCTCAACTCCCCCGCTTGATGCACTGGATTGGCTGGTATTCAGCAATGGCACTCAACCGCCTTGCTGGGCGTTGCGGGCACTTCTGGGAGGCAAGGTATTTCGCCACTGCTATTACTCCTAAAGACCACAGAAGAG
>CAMBZX010000146.1 GCA_945872185.1 Synechococcus sp. UW140
GGCACCAGCGTCACCTCATAGCCCCGGCCAGCAGTCGTCGCGTCTCCAGCCTGCTGGGGCGCGCGCACAGAATCGGGTGCAATTGAAACAACCTGGGCCCGCATTGTGCCGAAGTCTGGATAGGGGCAGGCATTGATGCGGAGATCAGCTCGCTGACCTTTTTGCACGGAGTCGATCTTCTCTCCCGGCACCATCACCTTGACTTCCAGGGCCCCATGGCTGGGGGCGATACGCATCAATTCCTGGCCTGTCGCGACGATCTGCTGAGGATTGCGCAGACCCAGAGACAGCACCACCCCGGCCACCGGGCTCCGCAGTGAGGTCCGTCCCAGCTCCCTGCCGACCTGGCCCAGCTCCGCTCTGGCGTCCGCCAGCTGCCGGCTCTGCTGGGCCAGCTCAGCGCGGCTGCGCATGGTTTGGGCATCGATCGCCTCCCGGGCCTTGGCCAATTCCCGGCTGGCCACCTGGAACGACGCCAGCTTTTCATCGAGTTGGGAGCGGGAGGCCGCTCCGGAGGACACCAATTGCTGATAGCGGCGGTATTCGGACTCGGCCAGCTGTAAGGCCGCCTGGTTCTTGGCCGCGTCCAGACGTGTTTCCCTGGCCTTGGAGCCGGCCTCAAGCCGCAGCGCCTCAGCCTGCCGGATCATGGCAACCTGACTCTCTTTGAGCTGATTGCGACGCCCCAGCAGATCAATTGGATCCAGTTCGGCCAGCAATTGACCCCTGCTCAACATCTGATCCGGCCGCACAGCGATGCGTTGCACCCGACCGGAGAAAGGGGCATGGATCACCGTGGTTTCGCCCTGGGGCCTCAGGCTGCCCAGGCCCCGAACGACAACGCGGTACGGCCAGATCGCCATCAGCCCCACGCTGCCCAGGAAGCTGGCGACCATCAGCACACCTGCCCAGAGCAACAACGGGCTCAATGGGGGCAGGAAATCATCCAGAGTCGCCTCCTGGATTGGGGCGAGATCTCCAGCGGCAAATCCGAGTGGGCCCGCCGCCGTCTGCTCGCGACGGGCCAGGGGCGCTGGCTTGGCGGCGGCAGATTCAGGGTCGACGGGCAGGTCGGGGTCGGTCATGCGGCGGGCAGGTAAGGAACGAGATCGGCGACCTTGCCCATCTCCCCAGGCACACCCTGGAAAGCCACGCGCCCGTTTCGCAGCAGCACCACCCAGTCGCAGCGAATGATCACGCTGGGGCGATGGCTCACCATCAAGGTGGTCCGCGAGGAGCGATGGGCCAGCAGTCGATCCAGCAGCCGTTGCTCCATCACCGGATCAAGGGCAGCAGTGGACTCGTCCAGCAGCAGCACCTCCGGATCACTCACCAGGGCACGGGCGATCGCCAGGCGCTGCCTCTGGCCTCCGGAAAGATTGGCACCGAATTCTCCGAGCACGGTCTGGTAGCCATCCGGTAAGTCGCGAATGAAGTCGTCGGCCATGGCGAGCTGGCAGGCAGCCACCACGGCCTCAAAGTCCATGCCTGGATAGGCAAAACGGAAATTAGCCAGGATGGAGCGATTGAAGAATTCTGCCTCCTGGGGCACCAAGGCCACCTGCTGCCGCAGGCATTCCAACGACAGATCCCGCAGCCCGTATGGGCCGTAATGGATGGTGCCGGCCTGGGGAAAGTAGAGGCCGGCAAGCATCTTCACCAGCGTGCTTTTGCCGCAGCCCGATTCTCCGATCAGCGCTGTGCAGCGCCCGCCTGGAATCGTCAGGCAGAGATCGTCCATCAACTCCACCCTGCCAGGATGGTGAAAGCTCACATGGTTGCAGCTCAACGAGCAACCGCGGGGCAGCAGCACCGCAGGCTTCTGGGCCGCACCGGCATCCTCAACATCAGCATCCAGCACCTCGGCGAGCCGACGAAACACCACCTGAGCCGTGATGAACTCGTCGGTGAAGCCGATCAAGGTTTCTAAAAATCCAAGCACATTGATGCTGAAACCGTTGAAGGCGAGCAGCTGGCCAATGCTCAGTTGGCCAGCGATCACGAAACTGCTGCCATACCAAAGCAAGCCCAGGGTGGTGAGGTTTGACAGCAGACTATTGGTGGTCGAGCTGAACAGTCCCAGCCGTTGCATGCGCCAGGAAAGATTGGAAATACGGCCGAAATTACTCTGGTATTCCTCCCAGGCCTGGGGTAGAGCCTCCGTCGTCTTGAGCACGCGAGCCCCGCGAACCGTTTCCACCAAAAAGCCCTGGTTGTCGGCCGATTCGACGATCATGCGGCGTGTCATCTGCTGCAGGGACGGCACATACATCAGACCCACAACACTGACCACGCCAAACGCCAGGAGTGAGGCGACGGTGAGCGCCTGGCTGTACTGCAGCATCACCATCAGCGAAATCACGGCGATGAACAGGGAACTGGGTAGGCTGATCACCAATTGTCCCACAATCTGATTAATGCGGGAAACATCACCGATACGGCTCACCACCTCGCCGCTACGGTGATTGTCGAACCAGGCAATCGGCAATCGCAGCAGCTTGTGTCCGTACTGCATCACAGTTGCCAGCAGCAGGCGCTGTGAGAAATGGCTCACCAGTTGTCCCTGGATAAGTTCCATCAGGGCCCGAAAGACAAAGAGCAGCAACATGCCTAGACCCAGGCTGGCGAGCAGTTGACTATCCCTTCTCACCAAGACATCATCCGTGAGGAACTGCATCAGCAACGGCGTGGTGAGCGCCAGCAGGCCAATTACAGCGTTGATGGCCAGCACCTGAAGCACCAGCCCTCGATAGGGCAGCACCTGCTGCAGAAAGCGTCCAAAGGAGTTGTGAGGCGCCTCCTGTTGCTCCTCCAGTCGCTCCTGGTCGGGCTGGAGCAACAGCATCACGCCGTTCGTCCAGTTTTGGAGCAGTTGCTCCCGGCTGAGGAAGCGCACGCCCACGGCCGGATCAGCAATCACCCATTGGCGTCCACGGCGCCCATGCAGCACCACCCAGTGATTGCCATTCCAGTGGCAGATGGCCGGCAGGGGGATCGCCTCAAGTCGCTCGAGCAGTTGGGCATTGGCCCGAACGGCGCGGGCCTGGAAGCCGAGCGCATCGGCTCCCCGCCGCAAACCCAGCAACGTGGTGCCGTCCTGGCCGGTGCCCACCAGCTCGCGAATT
This sequence comes from Synechococcus sp. UW140, assembly GCA_945872185.1. GTDB lineage: Bacteria > Cyanobacteriota > Cyanobacteriia > PCC-6307 > Cyanobiaceae > Cyanobium. The sequence goes on from CAMBZX010000146.1 coordinate 3,126, forward strand.
CTTGAAAGTGGCAGTCGCTTGCCGTACTGGCGAGCCACCGTGGCCAGACAGGCCGCCCCGCAGTCTTCCTCGGAGTGCTGTTCGACGCAGGCGTAGCGGGGCATCAAAACTGGAAAGTGGCTCCCACGGTAGTGGTTTGCTTTCTCCCGCCCAACCCACGCCTGGATTCTCTACTGTCCCGGTCGCTTGCTGCACCGTTACTCCGTCAGACGAAACCCCAAGCATGGGAGGGATTTGGCCAGGTCAGCCCTGCTCAACGGCAGGGACAAATCCGTGCTGCCTGGGCTGGATGGCCGAGCTGAGTTGGAGACTTCGTTGCAGTCATTCCCGTTCAGACTGCTGCTGCGGATCTCCTGACTGGGTGGCATCCCTGGCTCGCGCCGGCATCCAGGGCGGTGCGAGGGACCTGCTCTTGAAAGCCAAGAGCGCCGGTTCGGCTGCTTACCGCTGGCAGCGGTTGCACCGCCAATCCAGGAGGTTGAACCGGAAGCTGGACTGTTGCTGCCACAAACTCAGGTTCAAGCGTGACCAATGAGCACCCCCAACAAAAAGCCGCCTCTGGGAAGAAGCGGCTCTCTGACTGGGGTTCAAGGCTGAAACTGAATCGGAGCGACAGGATTTGAACCTGCGACCCCCACTACCCCAAAGTGGTGCGCTACCAAGCTGCGCTACGCCCCGGCGCACTGAAGTTATCACAGCGACCTTGTCCCCTCAGGCCAGCCGTTTCAGCCTTTTCAACAGCTTGCTCGTGAGTTGCTCCCGGTTCAGTCGGCCGTAGCCAGCCAAGCGCTGTTGCTGCGCCAGCCGGCGCAGCTGGGCCGTGTCCATCGCCGCCAGCCGCAGCTCCGGCAGCCGCCGCCAGGCACCTGAGGGCGCTGGCAGATTGGAACCCTCGCGGCCATCGCGGAAGCCGAACAAGGCGCTGCCGGCCATCCATTCGGGTACGAGCACAAACAGCACAGCCAGCAGGCCGTAGAGCTCCACCAGGCCCCGCGGCAAGGGATGGAGCTGGCGGGGCGGATGGCGGGGCAGCGGCGGATCCTGATCCGCCGGCAGTTCCGGTTGTTCCGACGGCTCGGTTGGCGGCAGCGCGTTGGTCATCAGATCGTGGATCCGCCTGGCTGGAGGCGGGCGGGCCCCTGGCGCCACTGGAGCTGTTGATCCGGAGCGGGATGGAGCCTCACGGTCCAGAACACCAGGGCAAACACCAGGGCCACCGTGGCGATCAGAGCCACGATCACAACGCGATCGGACAAGGGAGTCATACGTCTTCGGTACGCAGGCAGATGAGGCGCTGGGGCAGTTGCTCCAGGGTGAGTTCGTCGCCGCGCAGGATCACCCGCAGGGTCCCGTTGCCATAGATGAGGCCGGGATTGTCGCTGGCTTCGCGGAACAGGATTGAGCTGGAGCGGCCACTGATCAGGGAGGCCTGGGACTCATTGCGTTCCAACACCAAGGCACCACGATCCGGGCAGACGAAGCGTTCCTTCTGGTCGTAGTTTTCCCACCAGGGAGATTGCATCGCCTGCCCAGGGCTGGCCAGTGGGGCCAGTAGCAAGCAGGTACACAGAGCCAGGCGCGAGCTGATCGAGGCCATGGGAAACGGCGCAGGCACTCAGGGGAGCACGATCGGCGTGTTGTCGCCGCGCAGAACGCAATGGGGCACGGACCAGTCATAGGCCGTCCAGACGGAGGCCGGTAAGCGGTAATCGGCGCCAGGAAAATCAGCCAGGGTGACTCCAGTCGGCTGGGCGGAACAGTAGGGCCTGCATCCCGGTTTGGCCAGATACTGCTGGTGGTAGGCCTCGGCATAAAACAGAGGCTTGTCGCTGGCGATTTCGGTGGTGATGGCCGTGAATCCCCTGGCAGCCAGCCCGGCTCCGTAGCTGAGGCGGCTCGCCTCGGCCAGAGGCAGCAGGCTGGCGTCGTTGACGAAGATCGCCGAGCGGTACTGGCTGCCGCGATCGTTGCCCTGGCGATTGCCCTGGGTGGGGTCGTGACATTCCCAGAACAGTTTCAGCAGATCACTGAAGTGCAGCCGCTGGCTATCCCAGACCACGCGCACCACCTCAGCGTGGCCCGTACGGCCGCTGCAGACCTGGTCATAGCTGGGGTTCTCGCTGGCTCCACCGGCGTAGCCGACGGCGGTGGTCACCACCCCCGGCAGCCGCCAGAACCCTTTTTCTGCCCCCCAGAAGCAGCCGCAGCCGAACAGGGCTTCTTGCTGGCCCTCGGCTGCGGCTGCGCTGATCTGCGTGCCGAGCACGGCGTGGGTAACGCCCTGCAGTTGCTCGCGTATCGCCCCGGCATCAGGCGTGGCGGCTTTGGGAAACAGGCCGAACAAGGCAGGAACGCAAAGATCTATGAGCCTAAGTAGTCCGCCGCTCGTTTGCGTCAGGCACCAGGGCGATGTGGTTCAGCAGGGTGGTGGTGAAGGCGAACAGCAGAAAGGGCAACGAGAGCACGAGGATCAGGCCCACGCCCACCAGGGCAAAGATCGGTTTGCTGGCTCCCATCAAGGCCAGGCCGGCGGCGAGGCTGGCGAAGATCACCCCCATCCAGATCATGATCTGGCCGTAGATGTCGCCGAAGCTCAGGGTGCAGCGGATGTTGAAGGCCCTGTTGGGATCCATGGAGGTCATGCGACCGGTTGGTATGACTCACGTAAGCCCCCCGAGCTGCGCTTCGGGGTCAAGCCTCAACAACTGTTCAGATCAACTGGCTCTGATCCAGCCGCACTCATCAAGCCAGTCTGACCCAGCCACTCTGACCCAGCCACTCTGATCAATCGGCTGAGATCAACCGCACCGATCAACCCGTTGCGAGCAACTCAATGCGTTCGACCCTGCCGATCTGGATTGGTCCCTGCCCAGGCCTGCCCGGCTCATGAGCCAGAGCAAGCTGAGACTTGATGACCCAGTTCGCTCCATAGCGGGACGTGCTGCCCATGGGTCTGCCGTGTTCCCGCCACATGAATAGAGCCGTAGCTGGGGCTGATCCGTTATTGGCGGGTCGCTCTGGGTAAACAAGAGCTGAGATCGGATCCGGTCGTCTCCGGTCTTCACGATTTGATCTGATTTTCTGAGATCAGATCTGATGAATCCTGTCTGATCGATCCGATCTGGTCTGGGATGGATCCGATCTGGATCATCCGAACCAACCTGGATCATCCGAACCAACCTGGATAATCTGACTCAACCTGGAGCATCTGACTCAATCTGATTCAATCTGATTCAATCCGAGTCAATCTGATTCAGCCAGCCCAACTCCGCGGCCTGACCGGGGGCCGGAGTTGCCGGAAGGTACGGCGCAATCGGCGCTCACAGTTCGGTTCGGCCTCCTGG
>CAMBZX010000147.1 GCA_945872185.1 Synechococcus sp. UW140
TGCTCCGCAGGGAAGGTGGTGGCCAGGGCCTATCGCGAGGAGTTCGGACAGGAGCCGCTATCCCGCCAGCAGTATGTCGATGGAGCACCCCGCCAGGTCAGGAGCTACCGCCGCTCCTGGTTGATCGAAACGCTGCAGCGCCTGCGCACCCAGCTGGAGGGAAGCTGATGGAGTCGCCTGCAATGACAACCCGTCAGCGGGCCTGGATCACCAGCGCGGATCCCGGCAAACAGCTGGGTATCAGCCATGAAATGCAGCGGGGTAAATCATGAGAATGGCGAGGGGCAACCCAGTGGCAGGGGCTGTGCCGGTAGGGGAATGGCTCGATGCTCGTGCCCTTGGGATCACCCTCAAGGTCAGCGAAAGAACTCTCTGCCGATGGCGCAAGGCCGGCCTGTTCAAGCCTGGGATCCATTGGCGCCGCAAGTTCCCTTCCGCCAATTCACCAGTGCTCTATCACCTGGAGCGATGCAACGAGGCGATGAACGAAGCGACTGCTCGCTCACCCCACTTGCTGGAAACGGACTGAGATCGGCTGCCAGGTCCAACGCCCCTTCCTCCTGCCTCGGCGGAGGGAGGGGCTGGTGGTCAACCCCACCTTTGCCGCCTTTGCCCGACACTGGGTTTTCACAGCTAAGGCCTGCTGGCCGCCCCGGCCCCAGACCAAAGGGAAGGATGAACGGGGTGTGGGCTAGGTGAAACGGCTTGACATTGCCGGGCACTGCTTTGACACCTGGGGCCAGATGGAGGGCCATCTGGAGTGGTGAAACCGGGAGATTGCGGACGTGCGGATTCACGGCACCACGGGCGAGCAGCCGCTGCTGCGGTTCCAGCGGGATGAGGTGGGGGCGCTGATGGCGCTGAACGGCACGCCGTCGTACCTGGCGGAACAGGAGTTCAGCCGTCGCGTCGCCAAGGATTGCTGCATCCAGGTGGAGGGCACGGATTGTGGCGCGCCATACCCGTCCGACAGCGAATGCCCCGTCTGGATTCAGTGCTGGTGAAAGGGCCGAGATGCAGCGGTTGGTGGAGGGGCTCGACGGGATCCTCAACCGGCTGCAGCTGCTGCTGTGTCGCCGAGGTGGGGTTCAAGGAACAGCGGCGGCTGTGCAGGTGGTGAATGGCGCGCGGGATCTGTTGCTCGGCAGGCGGATTGGTCACCAGTACCGGCGCCTGCCCCCTGATCGCCGCTGCTGTCTTGGAGCTGGGCAGCGAGGCGCACCACCATCAGCCACCCCCTGCCCGCCGGCGGACTGGAGGTGACTCTGCAGGCCAGCGACCGTAAGGCTCTGTTCCACCCAGAGAATGTCGCAAGGACCTTCGCGCACCAAAGAGAATATTGTGTAAAGTAAGCTGCCAGAAAAGTAAAGGCCTGGTTTTCGTGCCCGCAACTAGTGGTCGCGGCAGCAGATCGTTAATTTTCGAAAATCCAACGCATTTGTCTCCTGCTGGCAAATCACCACCTAAAAATGAAAAAAACCTTTACTCAAAAATACGTCATTTCGGCTGGCGTTGCTGCATTTAGCCTAGGTATGGCTAATCCAGCCCAAGCGGCACTTGTTTATGGCGGCGGATCTGAGACCACATCTCGTTTCAATCCTGGCGCCGGAGCAATAGCGTACATGAATAATTTTACTGCAGTGACTCGAGGTCAAAATGTTTTAGAAATCACGAGCGCCGTTTATGGAATCCGGCGGCTCGCCACTGCGGGTGCTTTGCTTGATGTGGGCGTCAACCTCTATGCTGCCGAGATGACCTACGATGGATCTAATTTTGGTCGAGGTGCTAACTCTCTGATCTACTCAACAAACTCGCTCGGAGCTGGTACAGCAACTGTCACTCAGCTTGTGGATACTGGAAGTATCTCGGGTGTCAACTTAGCGCTGGAGTTGACCTCAAATTCAGGTCTCGGTGGCTGGTGGATGGGTGTCGAGTTTACTGGGCCGAATGCTGCGAACACTGCGAATGGTTGGCGTATCGTCAATGACCCGACCACCGGTTCATCGAATAATTCCTTCGGTATGTTTAACTATCAAGGTAGCGGAGTGTTTTTGGGGTCTTACAATTTAGGAGCCACCCCCACTCCTAGTCGATTCATGGTTAATGTCAATGGGACACTGAAGTCTGTCAGTGCAAGTCCGTTGCCGGTTCCAGGTCCGCTGCCACTTTTTGGTCTTGCTGCCGCCGCCGCTTGGACGCGTCGTCTTCGTTATCGTCTGCGGACGGCCGATGGTGCGACGCGCAAGTGCCTTGCAAGGCGTTGAAAGCTGAATCCTTGCGAGAGCTGGTTATCATCTAGGCTTTGAATCCTCCCTTCAGTTCATCAGCAGCGTTGTTTTGACTCCTGGCTCCGACAGGGCATCGTCAGGGGCTGGAAGCGAATGCTGGTTAATTTTCACTGTCAGCAACGATGATTGCTCCCGTTGATGATTCCTTCTCCAGGATCGAGAGACCAGATCGTCCTTTCTTCTCGCCTTGGCGGGTGTCTTGGGTGGCGTTGGTGTTGCTGGCCCTCTACTCCACGATCGTGCTGAGCGCGGCCGTGCCGCTGCGCTTGGCGGATCCGGCCTGGCAGCTGGGCGTCTACAACGCCGTGGTCAACGCCTCCGCTTTCCCGCTGGTGGGCCTGGCCTTGCTGCACCTCAGCAGTGATCTGGAGCCCGACAGCAAGACCCTCGCGCGTCGTGCGTTGGTCTTCTCTCGACTGGCGGTGCCGATCGCTCTGGGATTCCTGTTGCTGATCCCCCTGCAGGGCTACCTGCTCTGGCAGCAGAGCAGCACCGCGGCCAACGGCCAGGCCAATCTGCTGGCCAGCCAGCAGAGCACGCTCGCCACCCTTCGACAGGCGGTGCAGCAGGCCGGCAGCGTCGCCGAGCTCCAAGAGCGGCTTACGGCTATGCAGGTACCGCCCTTCAGTCCGGCGGAGCAGGCCCTGCCTCTCCCCCAGCTCAAGGTCCAGCTGAACGAGGCGCTGGAGCAGGCCGATCAAGCCCTGCAGCGCCGCCGCGCCGAGCTGCCAGAGGCCGATACGCTCAAACTGATCTCCTTGGCCCTGCGCAACGGTTTCGCATGTCTGGCCCTGGCGATCGGCTTCGCGGCGTTAGGGCAGAGGCGTCGGGCGCCTGGACCCTTGCTGATGGAATGGCACCACTTTTTCCATCGCCTGCGCTTGTGGCGTCGCAGTCGCGTTTCCAGCTCTTCCAATCACCAGCTGGAAAGTTACCTGGAGGACATCGGCCCAGACAAGACGTCAGAGCGTTGATCGGCAGGATCGGCTGCATCGCCACCTCAGCGGCGAGACACTCGCTGAGGAGGTGAGGGTTGTCCATCCACGCCAGTTTTCGCTCTCTCAGCCTGCAGGGTCTCGGGGAGCCGCAAATGATGAAACACGCTCACCGCTGCAACATTTTACGAATTTTAGACCGGTAGGCGTAGAGGTGTGCTGGCAACAGGTCATCGACCGCCTAGATCCTGTTGCAGGCACAGGTGATCTCGGCGTTGACGATCGGATTGATCAGCAGCGGTCCGCGATCAAGCCAGCGTCTGAGCTGCTCCTCGCTCCAGGCCTACCTGCGGAGATCAGCCGTGATCCCATCGAGGATCCCCTTGGATTCCACGCACAGCATCAGGGCTCGGGAGGAGGCCATGCCTCCTGTTGCTGATTCCTGGTCAGCCCTGAATCGATTGGGCTCATGGTTTGTTGCCTTCCTGCGTCTCAAAGTAATCCCAAACCACCCGGTAATCCGCCGTTTTGTGGTCGCCGACGCTGGGGAGGGCCTGGATGAAGCACTCGCTCCCTGGCGCTGAGGCGCCGTTCGTACATCGCTCGTACAACCACCCAAACGGGCCCCAGAGAACCATCCTCGGAGCCTGTCATTCGTACATTTTCCGTACATTGGCCCTTTTGGGCGAAAAAAGAGGGCTCCCGGAACCTCCGAGAACCCTTGCGGTAACTGAATCGGGGCGACAGGATTCGAACCTGCGACCTAGTGCTCCCAAAACTCTCTTTTACGGGTTTGAGGGATCGATTGCCAGCACTGGAGTCTAGGCCTGAAAGCACTGCTGCCACTGCTGTTTACCGTGCAAGGCGATGGCAGCCGACGCCCGGCCGTGCCAAGCTGAGGGGGTCGATTTGCTCACATATTTGCTCACATGGGGGGGGTCTAGAGCCTCGAACACCTGGACTTCTGTGCTGCGCTCCGGCTTGCGCCTCACCCTTTCCCAGCGAGGCACGAGCAGCGGCTGGCGCGTTTCCGATCTGCGAGGACGTACGCGCCTCACGGTCGATGCCGCCGGCGGTCGTCATCAGGTTCTGCTGCCCATCGAATGGGCCCATGACCAGGCCGATGCCATCCGAGAGACCGTTCTGGCGATCCACGCTGCCCATAGCGACGGACTTCCATTTGACCGGGCGATTACGGCCGCACTGGCCAGCGATGAGCCAACAGCTGAGGCAGGCGCCGGCCCGATTGATTGGCCTGCCCTGGTGGAGCGATTCAAAACCCGGAAGCTGAGCAGCGGCGCCATCAAACAGCGGACCTGGGAGGCCGTGTATCAGCGCCGGATGGCAGAACTGCTGGCCATCCTCGCCGGCAAGAAACCACCAACCAATCCCCGGGAACTGCTGGAGTCCGTCACAGCCCGCTGGTCTGATCAACCTGGGGCCCGTGGCCGGCAGATGCAGGTGCAGCAGACCGCCGCGCTATTGCGATGGGGGGTCGATAACGGCGCTCTGGCTGTGGAGTGGGCTCCACCTCTGGATCTCGACCCCTTTGTGGGCCGCAAGCGGGAGGGACGGTCGATCACCACCCCGATCGAGGTGAGGCACATCCTGGAGTTGGTGGAGGCCATCCCGGATGCGCGCTGGCGCTTCGCGTTCCAGTTGCTGGCGGCCTATGGACTGAGACCGGAGGAGCTGCAACACCTGCAGCTGCGCGGCGGCCGCCTGTGGTGCGACTACCGCAAGAACACCAGCCGGGGAGAGACAAAACCGAGGCCGCTGCGGCTGCTGCCCTGCGATGACTGGGCTGAGGACTGGAACCTGTTGGAACAGATGAAGGCCCAGCCACTACCGCCGATGCGGCCGGGCTATGGCGCCGAGGATATGGGCCTCTACATGCGTAGGCGCCGTCATTGGCAAGATCTGCGCCAGCAGTACGAGGCGGAAGGAGAAAAGATGGTGCTGTATTCGGCCCGCCATGGCTACGCCCATCGCGCCCACCTGATCTGTGAACTACCGCCGAAGGTGGCCGCTGCCGCCATGGGCCACAGCGTCGAAACGCACCTGGCGGCCTACAGCAAGTGGTGCGGTGATGACGTGGTGGATGACGCCTTTGAGCGAGCAGCGGCGCGGTTGGGCCGGTAAGGCTCGGCAATCCTCTGTCCAGGTCCTCGGTGCAACGGAGCAGAGGCCTTTTCTGCATGTGGGGCATAGGCGTCAGGTCGAACTCTTCTGAAAGCTGCGGTTCGCTCCCGACACTGCGCCTACATCCTGTGGCCCCATCGGTGGCCTGCAACAGGCAGCCTGCCCAAAGCGCAAGCGCTGGAGCCGCATTTTCTGGCCGGAGAGGCATCGCGGCCACGCTTCTCCAGCCAGTGTCGTTGCCAATCGACATCGCTAGGATTGCCATATGGCATCAACCCTCGCCTCAGCGCCGACCGGCTCCAGCGGGCCGGCCCGGGTTCTGGATCTGGACACCAGCAGTCCATCAGATCTGGTGGCGGCCGTCCGGGATGGCCTGCCGTTCACGGCCCTGGAGGCGATCGCCACCCAGCTGGAGCTGCCTGCGGCAGAGATCGGGGTGCTGCTGGGCATTCCCTTGCGCACCTTTGCGCGGCGCCGCAAGACCCATCAGCTCACGCCGCCGGAATCGGACCGGCTCTACCGCCTGGCCCGCACCTTCGCGCAGGCGAGCGAGGTGCTGGGCAGCCCGGTCAAGGCCCGCCTGTGGCTACAGACAGCGAACAGGGCGCTGGGGGGTGAAGTGCCCCTGCAGCTGCTCGACACCGACATCGGCGCCCGTCAGGTGGAGGACGTGCTGCTGCGGCTCAGCTACGGCGTCTACAGTTGATGCTGCTCTGGCGGATCGCCCGCGAGCCCCACATCGACACCACCCTGGAGGGTGTGGGCGGCCTGCTGGTGTCCGGCCGCTGGCACCGGCGGGGGCGTCCGATTCTCTACACCTCAGGTTCCGCTGCACTGGCAGCTCTGGAGGTACTGGTGCACGTGGAACCGCTCAACGCACCAGACGATCTGCGCTTGTTGGCTCTGGAGTGTCCCGATGATCTGAGCATCGAAACCCTCGATCTAACGTCGCGGCCCCAGGACTGGCGCAACCTGCCGGCGCCAGTGAGCACCCAGGCCATCGGCGCTGATTGGTTGCAGCGCAGGTCCAGCGTCGCCTTGCGCGTTCCCTCGGTCGTCGTGCCGGTGGACAGCAACGTCCTGCTCAATCCACATCACCCCG
>CAMBZX010000148.1 GCA_945872185.1 Synechococcus sp. UW140
ACCAATCCCAGCCTCAGCTGGCAAAGCACCGAGGGCAAAGCCGTCGGCAGCCGCGCTGTCGTTGAGGGGCTCAACCTGCTCGGCAACGACTGGACGCCCACCGCCAGCCGCGATGGCCAGGCGCTGCAGCTGCTCAGCATCAACATTGACGGCAACCAGATCACCACCCAGTTCGCCGGTGGCGTCAGCGGTGTGTACTGGCAGGCCATCGGCTCGGCCCCCAACCCGACGCCGATCCGGCCGGCCGTGGAGGTGCAGCGCCTGGCCGATTTCAACAACAGCCTCGCCTTCTATGTCGTCGATTCGATCACCGGCTCCGTCGATGGTCTCAATCCCGGCGATGCTGGCTATCTGCAGGCGGCGCTCAAGCGGGCCGAGCAGGACGATCTGGTGCTGGACGCCTCCCAGCTGCCCGACTACGGAGACACAGCCACCTACACCGATCTGGCGATCGACACCAACCGCTCCTACGGCGTGCTGCTGCTACAGAACGGCTCCCGCTCCTCCATCTTCTGCTCCTACTCAGACGCCAACCCCGGTGGTGTCACCCAGATGGTGCGGCTCAGCAATGCGAACAACACGATGGTGCTGGGGCTCGAGGATGTGGCGGTGGCCAGAGGCGGCAGCGACAACGATTTCAACGACATCATCCTCAACATCACCAATGTTTCATTGCCGATCTTCTGAGCACCGGCTATCGCCGCAATCGGGATCACCCACACCGGCGGCGGGCTGATCACGCAGGCCCCAGCAGGCATGGAGCGGCACTTCGTCCTTCCGGATGATCCAGATGGCTGCGGCGTACGCCAATCCCCTGCGACGAAAACTCGGCCCCATCGCAGTGCCGCTGCCGTTCTGACGGTGGCGGCGTCCCTGGGGCGCTCAGCCAGGGCTTCCCGCTGAGCCCAGCGCCTCTGCCTCTCCGACCCCTCTGCCCGAACGGCAGCGCCAAGGGAACCGGAGCGCCGGGAGAACCGCCTTGAGGCAAAGTGGAAGAAATACCGCACATTTGCACCCCCTGCCTGATCGGCCCGCTCCCTGGGGCCACAAAACAGATCCGGCCAGACCAGCCCTAGGCCCAGCCATTGCCGGACTCACCGGCTTCCCCGAACCCTGGCCCTGTCGCGATCCGAGCACCGAGCTCAATTTTTGTATCGAGCTGAACCTTCCGAGCACGAATCAGCCGCGAACCTGATACCACTCCCAGCCCCAGGTCCAGGCCCAACCCGCAACCTCGCCGCCAACCCCGGCCCCGGCCCAGATCGCGCCATCCAGGCCCACGGCGCCCCGCGGCCCATCTCCCCTTCCGTTTTGTCCAGATTGCCTACGCCCCACCATGACGCGCTCCACCCCCAACCTGCATCAGGGCGACTGCATCCAGCTCCCCGATGACGGCCAAGACGGTCAGCTGTATCAGGTCATCGGCGTCGATGATCGCGGTGACCGCTGCTGGTTGCGGGCCTGGCCCCTGGCCCGCCAGGGCTCACCCGTCTTCGAGGTCTCCTTGCGACAAGTTCAGACGGCCGCCCACCGGCGCCCCCACAGCGCCACCTGCCGGTCTTGAATGGGGCCGCCCTGAGCCGCTGGGATTGCCTCGTATCGCCGGCCTGACTGATGTCCCAGGCCGCCTGAGCCAGCGTGGCGCCCCCCGGCTGGCCCTGGTGCTGGCGGCCCTGCTGCTGCTCCCCGCCCTCACGGCCTGCCAGCCGCGCCGGCCCGAAGGCGTGCTGATCGTGGCCACCAAGAGCCGCCTCGACTCCCTCGATCCCGCCGCCGCCTCGCGGGTGGGGATCATGCAGGTGCTCAGCGCCCTCGGCGATCCCCTCTACGCCATCAGCGCCGATGGCCGCATCGAGCCCCGCCTGGCCACCGCCCTGCCCCGGCTCAGCGCCGATGGCCTCAAGGCCCGGATCCCATTGCGGCCGGGAGTGCTGTTCCACGACGGCACGCCGTTCAACGCCGAAGCCATGGCGTTTTCGCTGCGGCGCTTCCTGGCGATCGGCACCCTCGGCTTTCAGCTCAGCGATCGCGTGCGGGCCGTGCGGGTCAGCGGCCCCCTCGAGCTTGAACTGGAGCTCAAGCAGCCCTTCAGCCCCCTGCCACGGCTGCTGAGTGCCATCTTCCTCACCCCCGTCTCCCCCACCGCCTACCGCGCCTACCGCGACAAGCCCCTGGCCGATCGCTTCGTCGGCACCGGCCCCTACCAGCTCAGCTTCTTCAGTCCCCAGCAGCAGCGCCTCAGCCCCTGGCCCCGCTACTGGGGCACGCGGCCCCGCAATGGCGGCCTCTCCCTGGTCACCCTCAGCAACTCCACCGCCCTGTTCGGCGCCCTGCGCAGTGGCGAGGTGGACCTGCTGCTCTCCAGTGGCCTGGAGATCGACCATCAGCGCGCCCTGCATCGCGAGGCCCAGGCCGGCCGCCTGCGCGAGGCGGTGGGGCCAGCCCTGGAGATCGGTTTTCTGTCGCTGCTCAGCGACCAGCCGCCGCTCAACTCGCCGCTGCTGCGCCAGGCGATCGCCCACAGCCTCGATCGCCGCACCCTCAGCCAGCGGGCCAGCCTCGGCCTCCGGCCGCCCCTGCGCCAACTGGTGCCGCCCAGCCTGCCGGGCTCCCTCGCCGATGTCTGGCCCGCCTACAACCCCCAGCGCGCCCGCCAGCTGTTCCGTCAGGCCGGCTACTGCAGCGGCAAACGCTTCAGCCTGCCGCTCACCTTCCGCTCCGATATCCCCACCGATCGCCTGTTGGCCCTCACCTGGCAGGCCCAGCTGCGGCGGGATCTGGACGACTGCATCAGCCTGGAGCCGACCGGCATGGAATCCACCACCGCCTATGACCAGCTCGGCAAAGGCGCCCTGGTGATGTTCTTCTACGACTGGAGCGCCGACTATCCCGACGCTGAAAACTTCCTGGTGCCCCTGCTCGGCTGTGAACAGTCCCGCGGCAACCGCTGCCTCAAGGGCAACAGCGCCCTGAGCGGCAGCTTCTGGAGCGCCCCCGGCCTCGATGCCCAGCTGCAGCAGAGCAGCCAGCTCACCGGTGCGCCGCGGCTCGCGCTGCTGCAGGCGATCCAGCGGCGCGCCGCCGCCGCCAACCCCTACCTGCCGGTGTGGCTCACGGCCCCGGTGGCCTGGGCCCGTCCCCAGCTCAACACCCCCCGCTTCGATGGTTCCGGCCGGGTGCTGCTGGGCGATCTGCAGCGCCGGGGCGCCCGCCGGGAGGTGCAGCCATGAGCCGCCGCAGCCATCTGCTGCGCTACTTCGGCGCCCGCCTGGCCCTGGCGCCGCTGATGCTGTGGCTGATCGCCAGCCTCGTGTTCCTGCTGCTGCGGGTGGCACCGGGGGATCCGATCGATGCCCTGCTCGGCCCCAAGGCGCCAGCCGCCGCCCGCGCCGCCCTACGCCATCAGCTCGGCCTCGATCAGCCGTTGCTGAGCCAGTACGGCCATTTCCTCAGCCAGCTGCTGCACGGCGATCTGGGCCTGTCCCAGAACAGCCAGGAGCCGGTGCTCGGCATCATCCGCGCCAGCCTGCCCGCCAGCCTGGAGTTGGGGGTGGTGGCCCTGGTGCTGGCGGCGGTGCTGGGGCTGGCCGTGGGCTTCAGCGGCATCGCCCGACCCGAAGGCAAGCTCGATCTCGCCGGCCGCCTGTTCGGCATCGGCACCTATGCCTTGCCGCCCTTCTGGGCCGCCATGGTGGTGCAGCTGGTGTTCGCCGTCTGGCTGGGCTGGCTGCCGGTGGGTGGACGCTTTCCGCCCACGCTGCTACCACCGGAGGGCAGCGGCTTTTATCTGTTCGACAGCCTGCGCGCCGGCGATGGCCAGCAGTTCTGGGGGGCCCTGCGCCATCTGGTGCTGCCGGCGGCCACGCTCGGGGTGCTGCTCAGCGGCATCTTCACCAATGCCCTGCGCCTCAACCTGCGCCGCGCCCTCGGATCGGACTATGTGGAGGCCGCCCGCAGCCGCGGCCTCAGCGAAACCCGGGTGGTGCTGCGCCATGCCCTGCCCAATGCGCTGTTGCCGGTGCTCACGATCACCGGCATCACCGTCGCCTCCCTGATCGGCGGCGCCCTGCTGATCGAAGTCACCTACTCCTGGCCTGGCATCGCCTACCGGCTGCAGGAGGCGATCGCCCAGCGCGACTACCCCCTGGTGCAGGGGATCGTCGTGATCGTGGCGGCGTTGGTGGTGCTGGTCACGGTGGCGGTGGATCTGCTGGTGGCCCTGCTGGATCCGCGCATCCGCTTCTGAGCAAACGGCCCCAAAAACAAGCCGCCGACCCGGCCCTAGGGCGGCAGCCCATCGCGCCAGCGGCGAGCAGCGGCCTCATCGAGCACATAGGCCCGCACCCCCTGCTGGCGCCGCACCTGGGAGGGCAGGGGCAGGGCCGGCTGCGGGCCTTGGGGCAGGCCCTGCAGGAAATCGCTGCCGAGGCCCAGCAACAGGCCCTGCACCAACACCGGATCCACCCCCACCAGTTCGCTGCCGAGCCGGAACACCGCCTCCTCCCGCTCTGCCATCCGCACCGGCGAAAAATGGCTGCCGCCTTCCACCAGCACCAGCCGGCTACCGCTGGCGGCGGCCGGTAGAAACAGGCTGAGCTGCTCCTCCAGGGGCGGGGTGACCAGATCGAGACTGCCGCCCACCATCAGCGTCGGCACCGGCAGGGCCGCCAGCGCCCCATCGGGCCAGAGCAGGCTGCCGAAGCCGTTGAACACGATCACGCCGCGCAGATCAGCCGGACGGGGCAGGGCCCTGGGCACACCGGTGCTAGCCAGCTGGCATTGCAACAGGCGCGAAGGATTGCCGATCGGCAGGCGGGCGATGGCCGTGCGGCAACGGCTCTCCAGCCCGGGATTTGGCTCCACCCCTGCCGCAAGCAGGGCGGTGAGGCCACCGAGGGAATGGCCCACCAGAACCACCCCGTCGCCCCGGACCGGCAGGAGCCCCTGGCGTTGGGCCGCCAGCACGGCCGCCACATCCCGCAAGCGCACCGCCAGGGTTTCCGCCCCCGGCGGCGGCCTCTGGCCGTCGAGCGCCGCCTTGAGGGCCTCGCCATCACTGCCGGGATGCTGCAACACCACCACCGACCATCCCCGCCGGGCCAGGGCGCTCGCCAGCCAGCCGAACTGATCGGCATTGCTGCCCAGCCCGGGGAGCAGCAGCAGCCAGGGCTGGCTGGCGGCGTTGGCAGCCGGTGGGCTCGGGGCGGACCAGAGCTCCAGCGGCAGCCCTCCCTGGCGATGGGCCACCGGCAGGCTCAGGTGCAGCGGCTGGGGCTGATGGCGCTCACGGAAGACCAGCGGCCGGCTCTCCCGCTGCGGCAACACCAACTGCTGGAGATCCCGCAGCGCCAGGCGCTGGCGATTGAGCTGCTGGCGCCACTGCTGGGCCAGGGCCAGCAGGCCATCGAGCTGGAGGCTGAGGCTGGGCAAGGGCAGGGCCTGCAGCAGGCTCAGGGCCGTCACCTCGCGCTGCTGACGCAGAAGCTCCTGCAGCGTTTTCTGCAGCAGGGCCGTTGTGGGCTCTCCCGCCGGGGTGGTGAGCAGATCCCCCAGTTCGGCCAGCAGCTGGCCGCCCGCCCAGCTGTCGAACAGTTGGCGACCGAAGGTGCGATCCCGCAGCAGGGGAGCCCGCAGCAAGCGCAGCAGATCGCTGCGGCTGTCCGGTTCGAGCAGTTCCAGCCAGACCGCCACATCGGACCCGGCAGCACCGAAGCCCCGCGAAGCCAGGAACGGCGAGCTCTGGGGATGGCGACTCCAGATCTGCAGCTGATCCAGCCGAATCGGAATCTCCAGGCCATCCAGGCGCAGCTTCAACAGCTCCGCCGCCGCCGCCGGACGCCCCTGGGGCAGCAACGCTGCTGCAATCAGCAGACTGACCAGCATGGCCCCGATCCGTGGGAGGCCCCGAGGAGAGCGCGGTGACCGCTGGCGATCGTTCAGATGGCGACAGTTCAGGTGGCGAAGCAACGGCACGGCTAGCAGCCAGGGCAAAGACCTGGTGGCTCCAGTTTCCCGTGCCGTTGCGCGATCTGGCCCGAATCCGGCTGATCGCGATGGTGGGAGCCGGTGGGGTGCTCTACCTCACACCGATGGTGTTCCACCAAGAAGCCTTCAGTGCCAGCAGTGTCACCACCGGCCTGGCCCTGGCGGCCCTGGCCGGCACCGGCGGGCGCCTGCTCAGCGGCGTGTTGCTGGACAGGGGCCTGAGTTGCTCCCTGCCGGTGCTACTGGCCTGCCTCAGTGCCCTGCTGGGGGACACGATTCTGTTCGGAGCCGAGGGCTTCGGGGGCTATGTGGGCGGCCAGCTGCTGCTGGGCATCGCCATGGGGCTCTACTGGCCGGCGATCGAGCTGGCCGTCCCCCTGGGCTGCCCCCCGATCCCTTCGGCCCGGGGCTTTGCCCTGGTTCGCAGTGCCGATGCCGCCGGCATCGTCAGCGGCGCCCTGGTCGGTTC
>CAMBZX010000149.1 GCA_945872185.1 Synechococcus sp. UW140
GTCGTTTCGTCATGAACAGATTGCGTTGGTGGCTCGTCAGTGGTGCCGGCATCCCCTGGGCCCTGCGCATTGGCACCAGGGTCTCCAGCACTCACCAAACCGGCCAACGAGCTTGTCGCCGACCGGCCAACTTCATTGTCGCCGGACACGCGGTACAGCTGATTCCAGGTCAGCTTGCGGATCTTGTTCAGGGTGTCCAAGGCCGCATGGCGCTCGTTCTTCTCCAGGCTCAGCAGCTGCTCCTGGAACACCGGATTGTTCAGATCGAGCCTGACCTCGGCATCACGGCTCGCCATGGCCAAGGCGCGTCAGGGTGTCCTGCAGCCCCGCATCGGCTGGCCCATGGCTGACGGACCAGGCCATCGCCGCTTGCAGGTCCGCTGCAGCCGAGGGTTCGTGCAGCCAGCGCTCATTATCTGGAATGACGGTCGCGGTGCGTATGACCCAGACACCTGGTTCGCGTTCTTCCACCAAGACATGGCGGCCGGCGTATTGCTTGCCCAAGGAAATCTGCCCGTTGCTGCCAACGAGCTTCAGCGCGGCGAGGTGGGCTGCGGCGACCATGGCCGGACTCTCTGATCGTTCTGCACCAAAATCTACGGTTCGTGTGGCACCAACTGAGCAGTGGGAAAGCTGAGTTGGCAGCGGAGTTGCGCAGGGTCAGCTTCTGAGCATCCAGCAGCGGCCTGATGCCGGTTTTAGGCAAAGGCGTGACGTGATCCAACGCCGAGCCAACCCACCAGCCCCAGGCCATCTTGACCAGGAAACCAGCTTGCTGGCTCGCCACTAAAGTGAGGGTGGATTCGCTACCAGTGCGATGAAGACCACCCTGGACCTCCCTGACCACTTGGTCCGCCAGGCCAAGCAGCGGGCTCTGCAGCAGGGATGCAGCCTCAAGGATCTGGTCGCGGAGTTCATTCGTCTGGGCCTCCATGGTGGCCCCACGCCCAGTGCGTCCATCAGCAGCGCGGTGGTCAGCCTGGACCCGAAGGGATTGCCCGTCTTCCGATCCCAGGCCCCGGGCCCCCTGCCCGCGATCGATCTGGCAGCGGCACTGGAGCTGGAGCAGCAGTGCCTGATGCAGGAGGACCGCCGCCGTGCCGGCCTGTCTGCTTGATGTGAATGTCTGGCTGGCTGCAGCATTCCCAGCCCATCCAGCCCACGACAGTTCCCAGAAGGTGCTGCTGGAAGCCACACCTGGCGCTCCCGCCCTGTTCTGCCGTGCCACGCAGCACAGTTTTCTGCGGCTGGTCTCCACTCCGGCGATCTTCAACGCGTATCGGTCGGATCCCATCACCAATCGGGATGCCTTGAGCGCTCTCGCCGCCTTTGCGGCCTTGCCCCAGGTCGACCTGATCGAAGAACCTCCCGAGTTGGAGGCGCTTTGGTGGCACCTGGCGGGGCTGGAGGAGACGGCTCCCAAGCGTTGGATGGACGCCTATCTGGCCGCCTTCGCGATCCGAGGTTCGCTGCGGATGATCAGTCTCGATCGGGACTTTCAGCAGTTCCTGGCTGCCGGACTCGATCTCGACCTGCTGCCCGTGGAGGCCAATCATGCTGTCTGAGCGCAGGCCTGGCCTGCCGGTGGTCGAGACCTTCCACTCGCTCCAGGGCGAAGGGCTCCATGCCGGCCGCAGCGCCTTCTTTATCCGCCTGGCGGGCTGCAGCGTCGGCTGCAGTTGGTGCGACACCAAGCACTCCTGGCCAGTGGCCGCCCACGGCCAGCGCAGCCTGGGGGACCTCACCGCCGAGGCTCTTGCGGCGGCCACTGCCGGGGCCGCCTTCGTGGTGATCACCGGCGGCGAGCCCCTGGAACAGGACCTTGATCCCCTCTGTGCCGCCCTGGCGAGCACCGGCCTGCCGCTGCATCTGGAAACCAGTGGCACGGCGCCGTTGAGCGGTCGCTTCGCCTGGATCACCCTCTCGCCCAAAGCCCATTGCCCCCCCGGCCCCGAACTGCTGGCCGCCTGCGATGAGCTCAAGGTGGTGGTGCATGGGCCCACCGATCTGGCCTTCGCTGAGGCGATGGCTGAGCAGGCCATCCAGGCCCGGCAGCTCCCCAACCTGAGCGGCGGCATCAGCGGTGGCCCCACCGCCCCCGTTCCTGCCACCACCGCGGACCGCGACAGCGCTGACGGCCCGCCGAGCGTGCTGGGCCCGGCCCTGTTGCTGCAGCCTGGCTGGGAGTCGGCCCAGGGCCAGGAGCTGGCGATTGCCTACGTGCGCAGCCACCCCGCCTGGCGCCTCAGCCTGCAGGGGCACAAGTGGCTGGGGGTGCGCTGAGATCAGCCGTCATGCCCTGGGCACCAGGCCTGGCAGACCCGGGCACAACGCCGGATCGAGCTGGATGCGTCTGAGAAGATTGGACCCCTGCCTGCCGGGCTGAGGCCTGAACCGCCATGAATTCCGGTCCGCTCAGCGATGTCGTCGCCAGTCAATATGAGCGCTGGCTCTATCCCGAACCGATCGTCGATCTGCCGGCCTGGCTGCAACAGAACTGGCAATGGTTCGATCCCAGCCATGCCCAGCGCCTGTTCTGGCCGGACCGGGAACCCAGGCCTGACCTGGATATCCTGATTGCGGGTTGCGGCACCAATCAGGCGGCGGTGTTTGCCTACACGAACCCCCAGTCCCACGTCGTCGCCATCGACGTCAGCCAGCCTTCGCTGGACCATCAACAACAGCTCAAGGAGCGCTACGGGCTGCAGAACCTGGAGCTGCATCGGCTGCCGATCGAAGCGGTCTCCAGCCTCAATCGCGACTTCGATCTGATCGTCTCCACCGGCGTTCTGCACCACCTGGCGGAACCGGAAACGGGCCTGAAGGCCCTGGCAGCCTGTCTGCGGCCCGAGGGCGTGGTGGCGCTGATGCTCTACGCCAGGTACGGCCGCATCGGCGTCGAGATGCTGCAAGGCGTGTTCCGGGAGTTGGGGCTGCGCCAGAACGACGCCTCCGTGCTGATGGTCCGGGAGGCACTGGCCTCCCTGCCCCCGGAGCACCCCGTGATGCCCTACATCGCCACGGCCCCCGATCTGCAATTTGATGCCGGACTGGTGGACACCTTCCTGCACGGCCGTGATCGCAGCTACAGCATCGACGACTGTCTGGAGCTGGTTGATGCGGCGGGATTGGTGTTTCAGGATCTCTTGTTCAAGGCCCCGTACAACCCACCAGCGTTCTCCAGTCTTGCCTTCCATGCCTCGCTTGCGGCCCTGCCGGATCGCCAGCGCTGGTCGCTGATGGAGCAGATCAACCATCGCAATGGCTGCCACTTCTTCACAGCCTGCCGCGCCGATCGAGCCGCCAGCCGTTACAGGATCGACTTCGCTTCAGCAGGGGCCGGCGACTATGTGCCGTCGCTGCGCTATCGCTGCCACCTCGACGGTAACCAGCTCTGCCGGCCCAACTGGAGCGCCAGTCTCGATCCCGTGCAACTGGCCCTGCTGCAGCAGGTGGATGGCAAACGCACGATCCGGGAGATTGTGGCCGAAGCCCTGCCCAGCGGCGTGCTGCCGCAGCGCAGTCGATCCGAGCTGGAGCAACTCGGCCAGGACCTGTTTGAGGCCTTCTGGCAACTCGATGTTCTGGCCATGGGACTGGAGCGCACCGCTGACGCCGAGCTGAATCCCCCTCAGACCGTCTTGCGATAGACGAGCCAACGAAACGCGATCGGCGCCATCCCCGCCTCCACGTCGAACACATCCTGTCCGCGCCGGGCCAGGGGCAACGCGTTGCGACCGGCACCGATGTCGAGAATCGGGAAGCGGCCAGGATTGCCGGCCGCCGCGGCTAGCGGTTGATCAGGTCCACGTAAAGATCGCGTTTGGCAGCATCGCTGAACGCCTGGTCATCCAGCACCCTTCAGGAGAGAATAAAGGAGAGGTTGGGATGGCGATGCAGAAACGATTCGAGCATGGCCACATGCTGGCGGGCATCCACCAGCTTCAGCTCCCTGGATAGTCCCAGGTGCATCCAGGCCACACGGTTATCGGGATAAAGGCTCAGCGCCTTCTCCATGCAGTGGCAGGTACCGGAAGGGCTCCCGGTCGTTGCCGAGATCGGAGTGAATGGCCAGAGGCATGGAACTGCGGCGCAGCTACGCCATGAACGGCTTCCAGGCCGCGATCGTCTCGATCGGCATCCGGGGCCGTATCTCAGTGGGCTTCGTCAGATCAGGGAAGGTCATCATCAGTACGAGCTGCAGGCCACTGATATCGGCATCAAGGCTGTTCTGAGCATTGCTGAAATCACTTTTCAGACTCGAGGCCACGATCACTCCAGGAAAGTCGCCAGGGTCGATGCAGGCAGATTCTTTCGGCAATCTCTGGTCGATTCCATAGAGATTGGCGAACGACACCTCGCCATGGTGCAGATCGGCCAACAGGTCAGCAAAGGCAATCGGCGGACCAACGAAGGGCCGCACATGCAGATGGGCATCCACTGGGCATCAACCACGGCCAGCGGCTGCCGCAGGCCGTGGTCAGAGCAACCAGGATTGGGATCAGAGATCGGGCCCACCGCAGGAGGCAGGCGCGGACCAGCTGGGACATCAAGGGCAATACAGCCTCCGGATGATTCCTGGATCAGCGGAGCGCGCCAGGATCATCTGGACAGAGCCAGGCATTCACAGCACGTTGGCGGGCCGTTGCACGCGCTCAGCTTTCCAGAGACGCCAGCGCACATCGAGAGCCTTCGGCGCGTAGATCACGATCGGCAGACTGGCGCTGTAAGGCAGCACGAAGGGCTTGGAGCCCATCGGCACGAACGCCTTGCGTGAGACGCTGCCGAGCGGGCAGGCCATGCGGGTGGAGACCACCGGCCCCACATCCTTGACCCGATAGAACGAATAGCCGAGGCCTTGCAGGGTCTCGCGGCGCACCTTGCCGCCGAAGCTGCGCGTGTTGCAATCCACCTCCAGTTCGCGGCCGACGATCAGCTCCACCCGCCAGTCACTGGGGCTGGGGGACAGCCTGGGATCGGCGTTGGGGGGCAGCACGCCGGGCAGCTGGATCACCCAGCGGCGCTCGCCGGCCGCAGGGGCCGGATAAGGCGTCAGATCCAGCCGCGGTATGGCCCGAGCCGCCCCGCCGGAAGCGAGTCCGAGCAGCAGCGGCATCAGCGCGGCGGCCACCACGGTGGCCCTGCCCAGGCGGCTGGAATGGGGACTGCGGGGGCTGGCGACGGAACGGCCGGAGACGGGGAGCATGGCGAACAGACAGGGGGTGACAGAGCGGACTGGGGATGGGGACTGGTGCTGCGAGCTGATGGCGCGGGGCCGTGATGCAGGGTGACGGAGCGGAGCCGGCGCCCGCTGCATCTTGGCCAGGGCCGTCGTCGGCGTCGACCGGCCTTCCAGAATGGATCGATGACCTCTCCAGTTCCCACGGCCATCGCCCTCCTCTCCGGTGGCCTCGATTCGGCCACCGCCGCCGCCCTGGCCATAGAGGCGGGCTACCGGGTCATCGCCCTGTCCTTTGACTACGGCCAGCGGCACCGCCGCGAACTGGAGGCTGCCCGCGCTGTGGCCACGGCCCTGGAGCTGGCCGAGCACCACGTGCTCACGGTCGATCTGGCCGCCTGGGGCGGCTCGGCCCTCACCGATCCGGCGATCGCCGTGCCCACCAGCGGCGTGCAGGCCGGTGTGATCCCCAGCACCTACGTGCCGGGCCGCAACACGGTGTTCATCGCCCTGGCCCTGAGCCTGGCCGAAGCCCGCGGGGCCGAGCGGATTGTGCTGGGGGTGAATGCGGTCGACTATTCCGGCTATCCCGACTGCCGCCCCGACTACCTGGAGGCGTTCCAGACCCTGGCTGACCTGGCCAGCAAGGCCGGTCGCGAAGGTCAGGGCGCGAGGCTGTGGGCTCCCCTGGTGAATGCCACCAAGACCGGGATCGTGATCGAGGCCCTGCGGCTAGAGGTGCCGGTGGCCACCACCTGGAGCTGCTATCAGGGGGGCGAGCGACCCTGCGGGGTGTGCGACAGCTGCCGCATCCGTGATGCCGCCCTGCGCGAGGCCGGGCGGGCAGATCTGACCAGTGACCGGACCCGATGAGCCGCCGGCGCTGCGAACTCCCCTGGAGCGAACCCTGGCCCCTGGTCCGGGCCCTGGCCGCCGCCCTCGGCAGCGAGGGCCTGGTGTTCCTCGATGGCGACGGCAGCAGCCTCGGGCGCCGCTCGGTGCTGGGCCTGAACCCGCTGGAAGTGATCTGCTGCCGGGGCCTGCCCGGCAGCCCCGGCGCCGAGGATCCCTTCCTGGCCCTGGAGCGGATGGCGGAGCGGGGCGGGCCCTGGCTGGGCTGGCTCGGCTACGAGGCGGGGGCCTGGGTGGAACCGGGCCGCCACTGGCAGGTCTCGGACATGGCCAGCCTCTGGGCCGCCCGCCACGATCCGCTGCTGCACTTTGATCGGCTGGAGCGGCGCTGCTGGCTGGAAGGGGAGGATCCGGCGCGGTT
>CAMBZX010000150.1 GCA_945872185.1 Synechococcus sp. UW140
ACCCGGAATCGATCCTGCAGAACCACCACGGCCCTGCGACGACGCTCCGGGCTTAGAAGTTTCCCTCGGCAAGCTCCTTGAGCATGGCTTTATCAAGTTCAGCATCTGCCAGGAGGCGCTTAAGGCGCGTGTTCTCCAGCTCAAGCTCCTTGAGGCGTTTGGCCTCAGTCGCTTTCATTCCCCCGTACAGCTGCTGCCAGCGGTGGTAAGTCGCTGGGGATACCTCCAGCGCTCGGCAGACGTCAGCGACTGCCTGACCCTGGTTCAAGAGCTGCTCAGCGGTGCGCAACTTGCGAATGATCTGCTCGGGGCTGTGGCGTTTGACTTTCATGGGGCTTCTCTTGGCCAATTCTGGCCGGTAGGGAAGCTCTCATAAGGGCTGGCTCAGTTTCTGGGGTCCACGTCAAATCCTTGCGCCAGTGTGCTATTGTGAATTGATACACTCGTGTGAGGATTGACACCAATTGGTAGATGTCACTTCGGGGGATTTATGTTTGCCGCCACTGGCTACGTGCACGGTGGCGGTAATTGGTCTGGGTTATGTGGGCCTGCCGCTGGCTCTGGAATTAGCCAAGCTCCAGGCATGCCGCCGCAGCGGCAGCTCTTTGCAACGCAGGGTGATCGGCTTTGACATTAATAACCAAAGGTTAGATGAACTGCGGCATGGTGTTGACCGCACTCGTGAGGCCACCAGCGAGGAGCTGCAGAAAGTCACGCTGCTCGAATACAGCAGCGACCAAGCTCTGCTGGCTGAGGCCGATGTTTTTGTAGTGACAGTGCCTACGCCGATAGATTCGGCCAAACGGCCAGATTTAACCCCGTTGGAGAAAGCCAGCAAAATAATTGGGAGTGCCCTCAAGGCTCGAGCACACCGAGAACACGGCAGCCATGCCCCCACCACACCCGTGGTTATTTATGAAAGCACGGTGTATCCGGGTGCCACTGAGGAGGTGTGCATACCAATTCTGGAGAATGAATCTGGCCTCCGTTGCAATGAAGCGGAGCCTCGGGAAGGTTTTGTGTGCGGCTATAGCCCCGAGCGAATCAACCCGGGCGACAACGTAAACAAGCTCACCACCATTATTAAGGTGACCAGCGGCAGTACACAACAGGCGGCCATCTGGGTCGATTGTTTTTACGGCTCGATCATTGAAGCAGGTACCCACTTGGCTCCAAGTCTGAAGGTTGCCGAGGCCGCCAAGGTGATCGAGAACACCCAGCGAGATCTCAACATCGCCTTGGTGAATGAGCTCGCGATGATATTCCGGAAGATGGATATCGATACTCTCGATGTTCTGAAGGCGGCAGGAACCAAGTGGAATTTTCTACCGTTTCGACCTGGACTGGTTGGCGGCCACTGCATAGGCGTGGATCCCTACTACCTCACTCATAAGGCCGAGCAGCTGGGCTACCACCCACAGGTGGTGCTTGCGGGTCGGCGCATCAACGACTGCATGGGCCGCTGGGTGGTCGAACAGCTGGTGCACGAGATGGCTCGTCGGGGCCTCGTTATCGCTGGCGCCCAGGTATTGGTGCTAGGTCTAACCTTCAAGGAGAACTGCCCAGATCTGCGCAACACGCGGGTCGTGGACATAATTGAATCGCTGCGGCTTTATAGCATGAGCCCTGTTCTGGTCGATCCATGGGTGGACGCGGACGAGGCCCAAAGGGAATACGGACTCGACGTGTTGGCGAAGATTCCAGCCGCCAATCGCTTTGAAGCCGTGATTGCCGCAGTGGCCCACAAGCAGTTTGTGGGGATCCCCGAGGCCCACTGGCGAGATATGTTGCAGGCGGGGGGAGTATTTATGGATCTCAAGGGAGTATTACCTAGAGGCCTACAGGCCTTACGTCTTTGAGTATTGCAAGGATTTTATGGCCTGGTCGTTGCATCATGGTAATGCGTCATTATTGCCCATAGTCAAGCAAGCGGTCTTCCTGATTGGCAACAGTGGGTCCTTCCCCTTTTGAGGTGACTAATCAGGAGCGTTCCTTCTCTCAAGAGTAACTCGAAAAATTAGCACCTAATATGAGTCGCGCCATTGCCATAAGTGCCATGATTTCGTGCATAGCCGCCTGCAAGCCGGCTCGAATCGAGCGCAACGCAGCGAGGCGCAACTGGTTCACGGCTGCGGTGTGCAGCGCCGCTAGCCCGACGGCGCAATTGCCATGTTAGCGGAGGGCGTCCACATGAAGGTGGTTGTCCTGGATCCAGTGCCATCCCTCGATTGGATCAAGCAGTTCGGCGGTCTGGGCCAGTTTAAGCTGCGCGGCACTGAGAACGTCTGCGCGGTGCTGGGTATTCACGTGATCGCCTACAACCTGGTCCGGCTGGGAAATCTGCTCAACGGTGAACTGGAGGCCGCATGAACATCAGGTAGCCAAGAGGTGTGGCCAAGAAGCCGCAATCGGGAAGTCTCAACGGGTCAACAGGCTTGTAATCGGTGGCGTTGAGCGGCTGAAACGCTGGAAATCAGGCCAAGCGGATTGCTATCAGTTCTCGAGAAGAAAAGCGCATACTCTCAGGTGTTTTTTCCGCAAAATCATAAGGGCACCTCGAATAATCAGCAAATCGCAAAGGTTTTGTAGACATGAAGAAGCCGCCAAAGATGCGGCAGAGAAAGAGAATGCTATATCGACGATTGGCAAGATTTCCTAAGCTTTGGGAGGTCCTCCGCAAGATTCATGCAACCACTGCTGTGTGAAAAGAGCGCTGGAGATAACGAAGGAAGTTGAATGTCAGGTTCTTGAGGCCCCACCAAGCCTCGTTCCTTTCTAGCCCAATCTTTCGTGTCAACTTTCCACCCATGGACATGGTCATGCCGCCAAAGACATGCTCCACACAAGCTCTGATTGACGACTTGACACGATTCAAGTCCTTGGCTGCGTCGCTAAGCGGATGATTGCGAGTGCCTTTTTCGTGGATCAGGCTTTCGAAGCCACCGAGTTTCAGAAGATCCTCAAAGCATTCACCCGAATATGCTGAATCAGCCCAGACATAGTTATGTTCGTTTTCGGGATCCAGCAGGTGTGGAAGCATCTGGCTGTCGTGGATATTGGCAGGAGAGACAGCATATCGGCGGATAAATCCATGATCGACATCGATGCATACGCTGTTCTTGTAACCGTAGTAACTGATGCCGTTCTTTTTTGTCCAGCGAGCATCTAAATCCTTTTGCTGCAAGCGATCTGGGTTTTCATCCCAGCCTTCAGGCAGCCTCCCAGCCTTGATTTCTTTATTCTCCTCGCGGGTATTGCGTTGCTTGGGAACCGGGACAAGAGTCGCATCGATGATCTGACCACCACGGGCCTGGAGACCCTGGGAGCGGAGGTATCCCTCAAACATCTCGAAGAGCTCCTCGATCACTCCAGCCTTGCGCAGCCGCTCCCTGAAGAAGGCGACTGTGGTGGCATCTGGAATCCTGTTCATCACACCAAGCCCGACAAACTCCTCAAAGGAGCGTCTGTCGTTCACCTGGAATTCAAGCTCTTCATCGCTCAGGTTGAAAAGCTGCTGGAGAACGAGCATCTTGAAAAGGATCAGCGGTTCAATCCTCTTGCGCCCTGCATTGCTCTTGCGCTCGTGCTCATAGCCCTTTTCAAGCAGTGGTCGGAATGATTCCCATGGGATTGAATCAGCCAGGCGCTTGAGAACCGGCCTTTTGTCCTGGAGCTTTGTGACTCTTTGCTGTTCGTCCCAGAAGCCTCTCTGACCCACCGTTGTCGCAACAAATGCTCAACAAATCATAATCGGGATCATGCTGGAATCAAGTGGATTGTTGATTTTTCGAGGTGCCCATAAGCATCTGGCTGGTTAGTAAGGTAACATACTCGGATCTGCAGGATTACACGTTGACAATTCTGGTTACAGGCGCTGCTGGTTTTATTGGCTTTCACCTAAGCCGCCGGTTGCTGGAGTTAGGCACTCCGGTGTTGGGATTTGATAACGTTAACCCATACTACGACACCGCCTTGAAGCGGGCACGGATTGCTCAGCTGCAACAAACGGCCAAGCGCGCAAGCACAGCTTTTGCCCTGATTGAGGCCGATCTGGAAGACAGCCAGGCGGTGGCGGCCGCCTTTCGCGGCCAAGACGGCAACGGAATGGTCTTGCCCCCCGGTAAACCCTGCAAGGTAGTCAACCTGGCTGCCCAAGCGGGGGTGCGTTACTCGATCGAGAACCCGGCGGCCTACATCCAGAGCAACCTGGTGGGGTTTGGGCACATCCTTGAGGGCTGCCGCCACCACGGGGTGGGTCACCTGGTGTATGCCTCCAGCAGCTCGGTGTATGGCGGCAACACCAACTTGCCCTTCTCTGAGCACCAGGGAGTGGATCACCCGGTGAGTCTCTATGCGGCTAGCAAGAAGGCAAATGAGCTAATGGCTCACACGTACAGCCACCTCTACGGGCTGCCGGCCACAGGCCTGCGGTTCTTCACGGTGTATGGGCCGTGGGGCCGGCCCGATATGGCCCTGTTCTTATTCACCAAGGCAATGCTGGCGGGTGAGCCGATCAAGGTGTACGGCCGTCCGCCGACTGCGTTTTCAGCAACGACTCAAATGGTGCGGGATTTCACGTATGTTGACGACATCGTTGAGAGCATAGTGCGCATGCTCGACAAGCCGGCTGAGTCCGATTCTGCCTTCAACCCGGCGAAGCCCAATCCGGCCATCAGCTGGGCACCGCACCGGGTGTTCAACATTGGCAACGCAAATCCCACGCCGCTGATGGATTACATCGAGGCGCTGGAGGATGCCCTTGCTATCACGGCTACTAAAGAATTTCTGCCGATGCAGCCCGGTGATGTGCCAGCCACGGCAGCCGATACTGAGGCCTTGGCAGCGTGGATAGGCTTCAAGCCCAATACTCCTGTGCGGGAAGGTGTCTCTAGGTTTGTGGCATGGTATCGGGAGTTTTATGGTGTGTAAACTAGCCCCATACAAAGGGGCCTAAAAGTATCTCCGTCTTGCTCTTGGCGGGCCTGTCACTATTGGGTTTCGTTAGCGGGTATCACCGCTCCCGTGGACGCAGTCTTCCGTATCCATCGTGAAACAACGAGGCACATCTCAGCATCGCTAATGACAGCCTGTGATTCACCACTGTTCACCCTTGAATCAGGTCAATTGGGCCTCGGGATTTACACCTCTGCAAGGGGC
Source organism: Synechococcus sp. UW140 (assembly GCA_945872185.1). Taxonomy (GTDB): domain Bacteria; phylum Cyanobacteriota; class Cyanobacteriia; order PCC-6307; family Cyanobiaceae; genus Cyanobium. The sequence continues at coordinate 5,158 of CAMBZX010000150.1, forward strand.
GCAGCCTGAATCAACCCTGCCTTCATGCGTGGGAAAGTGCGATCGACTAAGAACGTGATTGCCCCGAATTCGCTCAGGAACTGTTCCGCTTTCTCGAGCCAAGCATGGGATCCGCAAGAGATTAGATCGGTATAGAATTATCTATTTGTCACTGCCCACCCAATCAGCCGAGACCCCTCAAGAGTTTGCTGAAAAACCAAGCCTGCGCGAAAATGGGCCAACTGCCCACCAGAGATGCGAGGTCACCGGGAGCGCAGCGGCTCCCTGTTCTCCTACGTGTCGATCGAGGAGCGGATCCCGGCCAGCCATCCGCTGCGGCGGATCCGGAAACTGGCGGATCAGGCCCTCGATCGGCTCAATCCCACTTTCTGTGAGCTGTACGCCGCAGAAGGCCGGCCCTCGGTGCCGCCCGAGCAGCTGCTGCTGGCCTCGTTGCTGCAGGCGTTCTACGGCATCCGATCGGAGCGGCTGTTGCTGGAGCAACTGCACTACAACCTGCTGTTCCGCTGGTTTGTGGGCCTGAGCCCGGATGATCCGATCTGGCACCCCACCACGTTCACCAAGAACCGCGACCGGTTGCTGAATGAGCAGGTCATGGGGCGCTTCCTCGAGAAGCTGATGGGCGCGCCGGAGGTCAAGCCGCTGCTCAGCGACGAGCACTTCTCAGTCGATGGCACCCTGCTGCAGGCCTGGGCGTCGCATGCCTCGCTGGAGCGGATCGACGGAGAGGATGATCCACCGCCACCGCCATCAGGGCCTGGCGAGGGTTTTGGAGCACCAAAGCCCGGAAAGAAGCGTGCGAAAGGGGTGTTCGGCGACGATTAGATAGGCGGGACCGCGCAACTACATAGGCGGGTCTCAGGACGCGACAACAGGGCTCCGATTTCGGTCAGGAGTCCCGCGATGCCCGCCCCTCTGTCGTTGCGGATCAAGGAGCGGTACATGGCCAGACGGGTCGATGGGCTCAGCCAACAGGTGGCGGCTGATGCGGTAGGGATCTCGGTGCGCAGTGCCCAGCGGATCGATCGGGGCGAGCTGCAGCCCGAGGGGCAACAGCAGCAGCGGGGTCGCCACTGGCGCACCCGCGTTGATCCCCTGGCTGAGGTGTGGGAGAGCGTGCTGGTGCCGATGCTCGAGAAGGCGCCGCAACTGGAACCCCAGACCCTGCTGCTCCATCTCGAGCAGATCAGGCCTGGCGAGGAGTGGTA
>CAMBZX010000151.1 GCA_945872185.1 Synechococcus sp. UW140
GCCCGGCCGGTACGCCAGCGGGCACGCTCCTCCAGGAAGCGACCGGCCAGCACAAAGCCCAGCAGCATCACCGGCTCGTTGAAGAAGCAGGGCCAGCCGCTCTGGGGCCACAGCAGACCCACCAGGCTGGCCAGCCAGGCACTGGCCACTCCGAGGCCTAGCAGGGTGTCCATGCTCGGCATGCCGGCCAAGGCCGAGCGGGCCCCCTGCAGCAGGATCGAGCGCCCCGGCCCGGCCAGGGCCACGCTGGCCACCAGGCCATGCAGCCAGGGACTGGCCAGTAGCCCCCAGGGATCGTGCCAGGGAAGCTGGCCGGCATCGGCCAGATGCCCGAAACCCGAAACCAGCACCAACACCAGGGCCACCACCAGCTGGCGCCAGCGCTGCCACCAGTCCCGCTGCCGGCGGCGCTCCTGGAGCGTGCTGGGCAGGATCTGGGCGCCATCGCGCAGCCGGGCCGGAAAACCGAGGGCCGCCAGACTGGCCAACACCGAGGCCAGCGGATCGTTGCCCGAGCCCGGGGCAGCCACAGCCGTATGAACAGCTTCTGAGCTGGGCTCACCCGCTGTGGCGGCAGCGACCGCTGGTGGCGCATCTGCCGGTGACACGACTGCCGGTGACACTGCAACCGGTGACACGGCAACCGTGCGTGGAGCGGGAACGCCCGATCCAACCCCGGGCTCCAATTCCAGCCAGGCGGTGCGCGTGAGCAGGTTGACACTGGCGGCCCGCACACCGGGCTGCTGCTGCAGGCGCTGTTCCACGGCGCGCACGCAGCCGCCACACTTCATGCCGTCCACCTCCAGCAGCACCGTCAGCGGTGGCTGGAGGGGCGATCCCAGCGGCGGCAGCGCAACACTGGGGGGGATCTCACGCCGCGATCGCTCCTGGGCAGGCACCAGCGTCGGGGGCTGCTCAGTGGCCAGAGGCTCAGTGGCCAGCGGCTCCTTAGCCAGCTGGTCCTTGGTGGGCTGATCACTGGCCATCAGCACGCTGGCAGACAGCTCGCTGCGGTTGGGCCGATGGGGAGCGGAAGGGGCCAACGGCAGCAGGGATCGGAACCAGGGGGCCCCACGGTAGGAAGCCCCAGCCCCTCAGGCCGACTCCCCCGGGGAACGGGGCAGGATGGTGGGCAGATCCAGACAGCCCGCCGTGCCCCGCTCCCAGCGCAACGACAACTTCATCGACAAGAGCTTCACGGTGATGGCAGACCTGATCGTCAAGCTGCTGCCGATCGATGCCAAGGCCAAGGAGGCCTACGTGTACTACCGCGATGGGCTCTCCGCCCAGAACGACGGCGACTACGCCGAGGCGCTGGACAACTACGACGAGGCGCTACGGCTTGAGGAGAACGCCATCGACCGCGGCGAGATCCTCAAGAACATGGCGATCATCTTCATGAGCACCGGCGATGAGCAGAAGGCGCTCGACTTCTACGGCCAATCGCTGGAGGCCAATGCCAACTCGCCCTCCTGCCTCAAGAACATGGGGCTGATCTACGAAAAATGGGGCCGCATCGCCGCCGAAAGTGGCGACCAGGACACCGCCGACCGCTGGCTGGACATGGCCGCCGAAACCTGGGGCAAAGCGGTGAAGCTCTATCCGGGCGGCTACCTCGACATCGAGAACTGGCTGAAGAGCTCAGGCCGCAGCACCGTCGATGTCTACTTCTGAGCCTCACTCCGCCGCCGGATCCACCCCCAGCGCCGCCACCAGCGCCTCGGCCACCGAACCGGCCTCCAGCAGCTGTAGCCCGAAGGCGGCCTGAGCCCCGAGGCCACTGCCGCGGGGCACCACCGCCCGCGCAAAGCCCAGTCGGGCTGCCTCCTGCAACCGCAGCTCCAGCTGGGACACCTGCCGCAGCTGGCCACCCAGGCCCAGCTCCCCCACCAGCACCGTGCCCGCCGGCAGGGTCAGATCGCGGAAGCTGGCCACCACGGCGGCCGCCACCCCCAGATCCGCTGCCGGCTCCTCCACGTCCAGGCCGCCAGCTACGGCCAGATAGCAATCGAAGCGCGACAGCGGCAGCCCCAGATGCTTCTCGAGCACGGCCAGGATCTGATGCAGCCGGTTGACGGCAATGCCGGTGGCCGTCCGCCGCGGACTGGCATAACTGGTGGGACTCACCAGGGCCTGCAGCTCCACCAGCAGGGGTCGGGTGCCCTCACAGGCCACGATCGTGGCGGTACCCGGGCAGGGCCCCTCCTGGCCGAGGAAGAGCTCACTGGGATTGGTCACCTCCGCCAGCCCCTGGCCCCGCATCTCGAACACCCCCAGCTCATGGGTGGCGCCGAAGCGATTCTTCACCGCCCGCAGCAGCCGGTGGCTGGCGAAGCGATCCCCCTCGAAGGTGAGCACCGCATCGACGAGATGTTCGAGCACCTTGGGGCCGGCCAGCAGACCCTCCTTGGTCACATGGCCCACCAGCACCAGGGCTGTCTCCTGGCGCTTGGCGATGCGGGCCAGGGCAGCGGCACACTCGCGCACCTGGGCCACCGAGCCCGGTGCACTGGCCAGCTCACCGTCGTGGAGGGCCTGGATGCTGTCGATGATCGCCACCGCCGGTCGCAGCACCTCCAACTCCTGCAGCACCAGCTCCAGATCGGTTTCCGCCAGCAACTGCAGGCGCGAGAGGGAGAAGTCCGCTGAGGCCTGGCCAGACCGCTCCCCCTCCTCCCCCAGGCGGCGCCAGCGCAGCCTCACCTGCTGGGCCGATTCCTCCGCACTCACGTACAGCACGCTCTGGTGCTCAGCCATCGCCCGGGCGCTCTGCAGCAGCAGGGTGCTCTTGCCAATGCCGGGATCGCCGCCCAGCAGCACCAGGGACCCCGGCACCAGGCCTCCCCCCAGCACCCGATCGAGCTCGCCATAGCCGCTGGCCAGCCGCTGCAGGGGCCGTTCAGCGACGCTGGCCATCGGCTCGGAACGGTGGGCACGCCCGGGGGCTTCGGCTTCGCTGGCTGCCGCCACGGGCCGCCTGCGGCGGCTATCGACGGCGGTTTCCCGCTGCTCCACCAGCGTGTTCCAGCCGCCGCAGGCGGAGCAGCGCCCAAAGAACTGGCGGGTGCGGGCGCCGCAGGCCTGGCAGACGAAGGGGGCGGCAGATCGGGGCACGGACTATGAAGAAAGTTGGCGTTCGGTAATGAAGCACCCCCGGGCGCTTTTCAGTGGTGTCCATGGTGGGCGCCAACCTGCTGACGCTCCAGAACGGCGCTCCAGCTGCAGCATGACCGCGACTCCCCCCATCACCGCGCCATCCCCGGCCAAGGAAACGATTCTCGTTGTGGACGACGAGGCCAGCATCCGGCGCATCCTGGAAACCCGGCTGTCGATGCTCGGCTACCAGGTGATCACCGCCTGCGACGGCGAGGAGGCCCTGGAGCTCTTCCGCCAGCGCCTGCCAGACCTGGTGGTGCTGGACGTGATGATGCCCAGGCTCGATGGCTACGGCGTCTGCCAGGAGCTGCGCAAGGATTCCGACGTGCCAATCGTGATGCTCACCGCCCTGGGTGATGTGGCCGACCGCATCACCGGCCTGGAACTGGGGGCCGACGACTACGTGGTCAAACCCTTCAGCCCCAAGGAACTGGAAGCCCGCATCCGCTGCGTGCTGCGCCGGGTGGAGAAGGAGCAGGTGGCCGGGCTCCCCGACTCCGGCGTGATCGAGATCGGCAACCTGCGCATCGACACCAACAAGCGCCAGGTGTTCGCGGGCAACGAGCGCATCCGGCTCACCGGCATGGAGTTCAGCCTGCTGGAGCTGCTGGTGAGTCGCTCCGGCAAGCCCATCAGCCGCAGCGAGATTCTGCGCGCGGTGTGGGGGTACACCCCCGAGCGTCACGTGGACACCCGGGTGGTGGATGTTCATATTTCCCGCCTGCGTTCCAAACTGGAGGATGATCCGGCGAGTCCCGAGCTGATCCTCACAGCCAGGGGAACTGGTTATCTGTTTCAGCGCCTCGTCGAACCCCGCGTCGAACCCGTTGCCAACGAAGGAGCCTGACCCCACCGACCAGCCCGCCGCCCCCTACCGGGCGAAGCCGGTCCGTGCCAAACCGAGCCGGGCGATCCGCCGCCTGGTGATCTGGTACCGCCGCAACGCGGCGGTCACCACGCTGGTGGACACCGCCTCGGCCCTGGTGGACACCGCCAATGCCACCGCCTCCATGGCCGGCTCGATGGCGGGGGCGGCCGGCAACGCCGCCGGCTCGGTGGCGGGCGCCGCCAGTTCCGTGGCCGGGGCCGCCAGCTCCGTCGCGGGCTCGGTGCTGCAGCCCCTGGTGTTCGATCCCCTGCGGCGCCTGCAGCAGGGAGCGGGCGGCAGCGATCTCAGCAAAGACGCACCGATCGACGATCGCCAGCGGCTTTGGGTGGCGGTGGATGGCATGGGCGGAGATCACGCCCCCGGACCGATCCTGGAGGGCTGCCTGCGGGCCGTGGCACTGCTGCCACTGCGCATCCGCTTCGTCGCTGAAAGCGAGCCCCTGCAGGCTGCGGTCAAGGCCATGGGCCTGCAAGAAGAGCTCAATGAAGCCGTGGCTCGCGGCCTGCTGCACCTGGTGGCGAGCGGCCCCTCGGTGGGCATGCACGAAGAGGCCACGGTGGTGCGCCGCAAACGCGACGCCAGCATCAACCTCGCCATGGACCTGGTGAAGCGGGGTGAGGCCACGGCCGTGTATTCCGCCGGCAACTCCGGCGCCGTGATGGCCGCGGCGATCTTCCGGCTGGGGCGGCTCAAGGGCATCGACCGGCCGGCGATCGGCGCCCTGTTCCCCACCAAGGATCCCGACCAGCAGGTGCTGGTGCTCGACGTCGGCGCCAACATGGACTGCCGGCCGGAATGGCTGCACCAGTTCGCCCTGCTGGGCAACATCTACAGCCGCGATGTGCTGCAGGTGCGCCAGCCCCGTATCGGTCTGGTGAACATCGGCGAGGAGGAGTGCAAGGGCAACGAGCTCTGCCTCAAGACCTACCCGCTGCTGGCCGGCGATGACCGCTTCCTGTTCTCCGGCAACTGCGAAGGGCGCGACATCCTCTCCGGCGATTTCGACGTGGTGGTCTGCGACGGCTTCAGCGGCAACGTGCTGCTGAAGTTCCTCGAATCGGTGGGCAGCGTGTTGCTGGATGTGCTGCGGGCCGAACTGCCCCGCGGCCGCCGCGGCAAGGTGGGCTCAGCCTTCCTGCGCAGCAACCTGGTGCGCATCAAGAAGCGCCTCGACCATGCCGAGCATGGCGGTGCCCTGCTGCTGGGCGTCGATGGGATTTGCGTGATCGGCCATGGCAGCAGCAAGGCGCTGTCGGTGGTGAGTGCCCTGCGACTGGCCCATTCAGCAGCCAGCCACGGCGTGATGGACGACCTCCACGCCCTGGGCGGCGACAGCCCTGCCAGCGCCCAGGACAACAGCGGCAACGCAGCTGCCTGTGGTTGACTGACGCCGAAGCAACAGGGGCTGGATTCCCGTGTCAGGCGGCGCAGGCAACTCCCAGAGGTCCAACCGGGGGATGGCGCTGGTGGGCAGCGGCAGTGCCCTGCCGGACGCCAGCATCAGCAATGACCTGCTGGGCCAACGGGTCGAAACCAGCGATGACTGGATCCGCAGTCGCACCGGCATCGGCTCCCGGCGGGTGGCGGGAGCCGGTGAAACGGTGACCAGCCTGGCCAGCGCCGCCGCCCTCGCCGCCCTGGAGCAAGCCGGCTGGCAGCCGGCCGATGTGGACCTGATCCTGCTGGCCACCTCCAGCCCGGACGACCTGTTCGGCACCGCCCCCCGGGTGCAGGCGGCGATCGGCGCCCACGCCGCCGTGGCCTTTGATCTCACCGCCGCCTGCAGCGGCTTTCTGTTTGCCCTGATCACCGCCAGTCAGTACATCCGCAGCGGCAGCTTCGAGCGGGTGCTGGTGATCGGCGCGGACCAGCTCAGCCGCTGGGTCGACTGGGACGATCGCAGCACCTGCGTGCTGTTCGGTGACGGGGCCGGGGCGGTGGCGCTTCAGGCCTGTGATGGGGCCGATGACGGTCTGCTGGCCTTCCGGATGCGCTCCGACGGCAGCCGCAACGCCTGCCTGACCCTGGCCCAGACGCCGGAACATCGGCCCCTGGTGGCTGGCCTGACCGCCCAGGTGGGGGGCTTTGCCCCGATCCACATGAACGGCCAGGAGGTCTACAAGTTCGCGGTGCGCGAAGTGCCCGCCGTGCTTGCCGAGCTGCTGCAAGCCACCGGCATCGAAGC
>CAMBZX010000152.1 GCA_945872185.1 Synechococcus sp. UW140
GCCGCATCGGCACTCCCGGCGGCCTCGGGGGCTTCCAGTCAGAGCTTGTCGATGGAGCGCTTGAGCTGTTCGAGCTCGGCATCCACTTCCGCCACCTGCACCGGCTGCAGCTGGGGCACCGCACCATTGGCAGCCGGCAAGGAAATCGGGTTGCTGCCTCCTTCCATGCGATTTTTCAAGGCAGCCAGCTCCTCATCGACATTGCTGCCTTCCAGGGCAGCAAACTGGCTTTCGAGATCGGCGCCGGCCAGCTCGGCAGCGGCCTGGCTGCGGGCCTCCATCGCCAGCACCTTTTCCTCCATCTGATCGAAGGCGGCCATCGAGCTGTTGGTGCCCAGATTGCCGACGGCGTTCTGCAGCTGCTCCTGGGCCTGGGCCGCCTGCTGGCGGGCCTTGAGCATGTCCTTTTTGGTCTTGGCTTCGGCGATCTTGCCTTCAAGCGCCCGCAGGCTGTTCTTGAGGGTGTCCACCTGGCCGGACTGGCTGGCGATCTGGGTGTTGAGGGCGGCGGCCGTGTCGGAGTAGGTCTTGCGGCGGGTGAGGGCTTCGCGGGCCAGATCTTCGCGGTTTTCCTTGAGCGCGAGCTCAGCCTTGCCCATCCAGTAACGATCCTGGGAGGAAGCCTGCTCGGCCTGGTTCTGCAGGCGCTTCTGGCTGGCGATGGCGGTGGCGACGGCCTGGCGCAGCTTGACCAGATCGGCCTGCATGTCCGCAACGGACTGATCCAGGATCTTGCTCGGATCCTCCGCCTTGCTCACCAGATCGTTGAGGTTGGCGCGAAGCAGGCGGCTGAGCCGATCGAAGAAGCCCATGAGTTGGCAGCTGGGGCGAGTTTCAGACAGTAGCGACATCGGGGAATCGCAGCCGCCAGCACGGACACCGGATTGCCGCACTCCCAGCCAGTAGCCCGGCCTAGCCTGGGGCCATGGCCAAGGCCCCGCTCCTGCAGACCCGCCGCATCGGCAACCTCTCGGTGCTGCTGGCCGCGCCCAAGCCCCCCGCCAGCCCCGTGGCCAGCTGCCTGGAGGCGCTGCAGCAGGACTGGCGCCGGGAGGGCCACCTGGCGGCCCTCTGGCAGGCCTGGCCCCGCATCGCCGGGGCCCAACTGGCGGCCCACTGCCGGCCTTTGCAGCTGCAGGGGGGCCTGCTCACGGTGGGAGCCGCGCCGGGTCCCTGGCTGCAGGCCCTCCAATACCACCGCCACCAGCTGCTCGGGGCCCTGCGCGGAGCCGGCTTCACGGTGCGTGATCTGCGCCTGCAGCAACACCACGCCAGCGCCATCCCGGCCGCCGGCAGCAGCCTGGAAGCCGAGATCTGGGCCTGCCATCCCAGCCGCATCGACGTGCATGGCCAGGCCGACTGCCCCGCCTGCCGGCGGCCGGCCCCGGCAGGGGAGATGGCCCGCTGGGGCCATTGCAGCTTCTGCCGGCGCGACTGGCTGGCGGCTCAGTTCAAGGTGATGCCCGGCGGGCCCGGAACGGCCGTGCCAGCCGTATCGGGTCGGGCCCCTGGCGCCCCTGCTGCTCCAGGCACCGTTGGCGCGCCCGAATCGATGGCCGGCCCCAGCCCCCGGCTCCAGGAGCGCGCACCGACCCGGTCCACCCAGCCGAACTAGGGCTCTGGACGCTGCCGGGCCAGCACCCGGGCCGCCTCCTGCCGCTGAACCGCCTGCCGCTGACCGGCCTACCGGTGAACAGCATGCCGGTCCAGAGACGGACCATCACCCCGCTCGCCCCTGGAAGACCACCAGCTCCATGCCGTCTGCCCGGTGACCGACAACAACCCCTGAACTGACCCTGACCAGCAACCATGCCGCACCTCAGAGGCGGAGCTGGAACCCATCGCGGCGATGGAAATCAGGTTCGCTGCCGCCATGGGCCAGGGCCCAGTAGCTCACCAGGCCCGAGCGTTGCTGAATCACCGCGGTGATCGCCGCCTCCAACGGTTGATCCGCCCCCAGACCCGGCGGCAGATCGACCTCCAGCAGCAACCTCAGCTCCCCGGGATCGCGCAACACCTGCAGGGCGAGCTGGGCATAGGCCGGTTCCGCCGCCAGGCCGCGGCGATAGCCCTCCAGCCGGTAAACATTCCAGTGGCCCGCCGGCGAAAGGTTGAACTCCCAATAGGGCTCCTGGCCGGGGCAGGCCAGAAACAGCTCAAAGCAGGTGGCTTGCCAGAGTTCATCCAGCCGGCGGGGCGGCTCGGCAGGCGGCGCAATCAGCACCGTGTCCAGAGGGCCCTGCAGCGCATAGCGCAGCAGCAGGCGCTGGCCGCGGCGGCTGATCTCACCGGTGATCACCAGATCGGCCAGCTGGGGCAGCGATTCGAACGGCTGCAGCGCAAAGCAGTGATCCGTATGCATGGCAACTCCGGCAACTCAGGCGGCAAGCCGCAGCCGCTCCACCATCGCGCGGATAGCGCCCTCCTGGGTCTCGATGCTTTCGGTGAGACGGAACTGCACCAACGCCCGCTGCAGATTATGGCCGGGGCGCGTGGTCTTGAAGTAATGATTGCCGGCCAGGTGATCGCTGAAGAAGCGCAGACCCAGCTCAAAGGCGATCAAGCGCATGGCCTCATAGAGATAGTCGTAGTCGGCGGCGGCCAGGAAGCCCTGGGCCTGGCTGATGTAGCCCTCGAGGATCGCCTCGCACAACTCCAGATCGAAGTGCACGGAACGCCAGTCGGCCGTTTCTTCACCGAGGCGATTGCAGCCGGAACGCAGGCAGTCGCCGATGTCGTAGTGCACCAGGCCCGGCTTGATCGTGTCGAGATCGATCAGGGCAATGGCCTCGCCGGTGGCGAGATCGAACATCACGTTGTTGAGCTTGGGATCGCCGTGGATCGGCCGTAGCGGCAACAGTCCCGCCACCTTGGCGTCCTCGAGCACGCCGGCGAAGCGCTGGCGATCACGGATGAAGGCGATGCAGTGGGCGGCCTGGGGGGTGAGCGCCACGGTGGTGGTGCGCAGGGCCCGCTCGAACTGGGCGAGATAGCCCGGGGTGATGTGGAAGCCCGCCAGGGTGTCGGCGAGCTCGGCCACTGGTAGATCACTGATCAGGGCATGGAAGGTGCCCAGTCCCCGCCCCAGCTCCCGCGCCTGGGTGCGATCTTCGAGCCGCTCACCGGGGCGGCAACCCGCCACGAAGGTGAGGGTGCGCCAGAACTGACCCTCCAGCTCCAGCCAGCAGCGACCGGGCTGATCGCGCAAGGCGACGGCCCGCGGCACCTCCCAGCGGCGCCCGGCGACGACGGCGGCCGCCGGCCCCTGCAGGTGCTCCGCCAGGCGCAGGATGTTGGCCATCACCAGCTCGGGCTGGGGAAACACCTGGGTGTTGAGCCGCTGCAGCACCAGCTGATCGGCCTGGCCGTCCGAAGTGCGCAGGCTCACCTGGTAGGTGTCGTTGACATTGCCCTGGCCCAGGGGGGTGATGGCGATCACCGGACCAGGCAGCGCGAAGGCCTCGGCGATCGCCACCAGGGAATCGAGAGGTTGGCCCTGAGCCGCGCGGGACGCAGCGGCCAGGGAGTCAGCACCGGAAGGAGAGCCAGCCTTGGTCTCGGTCACGGGCCGTCGGGCGAAGACGGCCACACTTTTCCACGTCATCGCGCTGGTTCCCTGGCTGAGACTGCCAGTCCTTCAGCTGGGCTGCCCCCCGCTGGCCAGGCCGCTGGCGACCGCGTCATCCAGCAGGCCCCAATCGCGGCGGATCTGGACCAGGGGTTCGGCGGCGAGGGCGAAATACGCCACCTCCAGCAGCGGATCCACCCGGCAGCGCCGGCCGCGGGCGATGGCGGCGGCCACGCGCTCCGGGCCCCCCGGGCTTGCGAGCGTGTGGGCATAGTCCGGGCCCACGACGACGCTGCGCAGCAGGCCGGTCTCGTAGATGCTCACCGCGCCGAGAAACCCCACCATCGCCCCGGGGGAGCGGCTGGCGGCGGCCATGAAGGCCGTCACCTCCAGCTCGCCGATCGGCGTGGTGTCGTAGCCGGCCACGACATGCACCCAGTCGTGCTGGGCCAGGGCTTCATTGCCGCCGCCCACTTCCCCCGGCAGACGAAAGCCCCGCTCGGCGTAGAAGCGGGCCATGGCGCTGCCGAGACTGCCCTCGGGACAACGGGCCAGGGCACGCCAGCGCTCACGCACGACGGCATCGGCTTCCACCGTGAGCGCAAAGGCCCGCAGCCCGTAGTGCCGCAGCCGCTCCGGCAGCCGGGGGTCATCGCGCTCGCCATCGCCGATCCAGCAGAGCCGGTAGAAATCGGCGGTGGCCAGGGCCTGGGAGTGCCCCACCAGATCGCGGGCCAACCGCAGCGAGCGCCCATCCACCTGCAGGACGGCTGCCCAGTGCTGCACCGAAGCCTGCAACGGCGGCGGAATCGGCCGGCAGACCATCTCCAGGGCCACCATCAACTCGATCAGTTCACGGCGCTGGGCGGGCAGCGGCAGGGCGAGAGCCACCGCCGCCGGCGTGATGGCGGGCTGGGCCTCCAGATCCCCCTGCCAACCGAGCAGTTGGGCGAACAGCACTCGCAGCAGCCGGGGCTGCAGCGGATCGGCCCAGCCGCCGCTGAGGCGACAGGCGCTGACCACCGCCGCCGCCAGCAGCGGCGCCTGGCCCACGGAGGTGTGGAGCAGAAACATGGGTGGTAAGGGATGGGGCGGAGAGGGCCGAGGCGGGGAGGGTGATCAGAAGGCGTAGCGCAGGCTCAGCTGCAGGCCCTGGGTCTGGAGAGCGGCCTCGGTGCCGGCGATCGTGAGGCTGCGGGTGCCGCGGGGCCGCACGATGGTGGCCGAACCGCTGCGGCTGCGCACCTGGCCGAGGTCGCTGAACCGGTAGGCCAGATCAAGGCTGAGCCGCTCACTCAGGGGCACCGCCACGCCGGCCGTGAGCAGGTAGGCGAAGCCACTGCTGCTGCCGCTGGCGGTGGTGGTGGTGGCGTTGGCCGCAATCGAAGGGAAGCGATAGGTGACCCCATCCAGCTGGTTGTGGGCAGCGCCGATGCCGGCCCCGAGGAAGGGGCGCACCCCGGCGATCCGGGGCAGATCCACATAGGCCACCCCAAAGGCCGCCAGCGATTCCACCGCGCCGTTCACCGGCTGAGACGGGCCGGCACCGAGGAAGTTGCTCTGGCCGCGGAAGGCCAGCTGGGGCCGCCAGCTCAGCAGCGCCTCGGCCCGCAACCAGGAGGTGAAGCGATAGCCGAGAGCACCATCCAGCACGGGGGTCTGGGAGAAGGAGCCCACCGCCTGCAGCGAGCGGCCGTTCTGACCGGTGCCGCAACCGAACAGGGCCGGCGGCGTGATGCTGATGCAGGACTGGTCGCGGAAGCTGGTGGGATCGGACCAATCGAGACCACCGCCGAAGCGCACATATGGGCCGCTGCGTTGATCGGCGCCGCTGGCACTTGCGCCGCTGGCACTGGCACCGCTGGCGGCAGCACCGCTGGCAGCAGCTGCGCCAGCCTCAGCGACAGCGGGGGTCGCCGCAGCAGGGGTGGCCGCAGCAGGTGTCGCCCCAGCCAAAATGGGGGTGGCGGCTCGGAACTCAGCCGCGGCCGCCTCCGTGGGCATGGGGGCTGGCGCCGCATCTGCCGCCGCAGCAGCCCCCGCCAGCAGCAGGGGCAGAGCAGCGAGGCTGGCGCCCACGGCGCGGCTGCAGCCTGGGGCGAAACCCAAGCGCCGAACCCGACGCCCCCCTGGGCGGGGGGGAGCCACTGGCCGGTACTGGCGATCCAAGGGGCCCATCTAAAGCATTGGCAGACTTGGCATGCTTATAAAGCCCCATCGGCTGGGCACCGTGTCGCGCAGGGCCACTGGCCTGAGCAGTTAGCCAGGGCCGTGGGCCAGCGGGCCCTGGCCGGTAGGCCTTGACTGACGGGACCTGGCCGGCGGGCGCGCCACCGCCACGTTCAGCCCAGCTCCTGACAGCAGGCGGCAAAAGCCGCAGCCGGATCGGCGGCCGCAGTGATCGGCCGGCCGATCACCAGGCGACTGGCACCGGCAGCGATGGCAGCCGCTGGGGTCATCACCCGCTGCTGATCGCCCCGCTCGGAGCCGGCGGGGCGAATGCCCGGGGTAACCAAGACATAAGGATCGGGGTGGATCGCCCGCAAGGCCGCCACCTCCAGCGGCGAGCAGACGGCGCCACCGATGCCGGCCGCCACCGCCAGCTGGGCCAGGCGGGGCACGTAGGCCGCCAGCGGCTCCTCTATCGCCAGTTCGGCGGC
>CAMBZX010000153.1 GCA_945872185.1 Synechococcus sp. UW140
CTGCTCCAGACCCATCAGCCGATAGGCACCGGCCACGAAGCGGGAGCGCAGAAAGTCGCCCTCAAGGGTGACGATTGGAGTGCCGGTATGGATGGTTTCGTAGAGGGTGACGCCACTGCCGAAGTAAGGAGGATCCAGCAACACATCAAGGCAGCCGGCCAGGCTGATGAATTCTTGCCGGCCCATGCGGCTCAACAGGATCAGGCGCTCGGCCAGGATGGGGGCAGAAACCGCAATCCGGTTCAAGAAGATCTGGGTGTAGGACGTGATCTCTGCCTCCACAAAAACGAACCAGGCCGTTGGCAGCCGCTTGGCGATCTGCTCCAGGACATCATCGAAATCCGGATGCAGTTTCGAGAAGCTCTGCAGGTATCCGAACAACGGAATGTCCTGGGGGAGGAAAAAATAATCGCGGCCGTGGGTTGCCGGCTCCAGATTTTCCGCCAGATAACAACAGGGCAGGCCCGGTAAGCGGACAAGATTTTCACTATATTGAACATCCGTGTCCGGTCCCTCCACCAGCGCACCGGAGATGTAGTGATCGATCGTCGCCAGGCCACTGGTCTGGGGCACGCCCCAGCCCGTGACCTGCACCGGCGCGGAGCGCCGACAGGCCAGCATCAGCGCCATTGGATGCATGCCGATATCGGTGAAGAACAACAGATCGAGAGCCAGGCTGTCGAGCTGCCGCGCCGCGCCTTCAAAGTTGTCCACCAGCACCACCGCCTGATCGGCACAGGCATCGATCCGATCGCGCACCCGATCCCGCTGGGAGCTGGGCAAATGGATCACCACCACCTCAAAATGTTGGCGATCCAGGTTACGAATCAGCCCCTCAAAAGCACGACTATTGCTGTGGGAATAGAAAAAACCGGAGAGGAACCCGATACGCCGCCTCCCTGCGGCCGGCCGCCGCAGGCGGACTGGGGTGTCGACAACCTGCAGATGCCGACTGACCAGCTTGCCGTAAGCCTCCAGAACCGCCCGATCATCACGGTTGTGATAAATCAGATAAAATGGATGGTGACTCATGGCATAATCACCCAACTCAAGATCTTGCCTCCCCTCAACTAACTGCCCTAGCCCAGCGAGGCAGCGTTGGCGCAGCGCCTCAATCTGCTCAGCCGAAGTCGCCACAATCGGCAGCACGAACAGATGGTTGAGATGCAGGATCAAGATGTCTGGCCGCAAAGCCAAGGCGGCGCCATGCCAATGGATGGCGGCGTCTGGCAACGCCATGTTGCGGAAGATGTTGCCGAGTGCGGTACGACATGGCACGTGACTGGGATCGAGTTGGGCGGCCTCCCCATAGACCGACACCGCATCGCCGAGACGACCGGCCTGCCTGAGTACCTCCCCGAGGCGACACCAGCCGTCCACATTCTGGGGATCCAGGGCCAGAGCCTCCTGGGCACAGACCTCAGCAGCAGCGAGGTCACCGACCTGCAGCAACTGGCCGGCTCGGCCCAGGAGGTCCGTCACCGTCCTACCCAACGAGGTTGGAAGCGAGCCCGATGGCCCATCGCGACGGGAAAGCAGCCAACGCTGCGTACCGGCTCAAGCCGCTCGTCGCGCTGGGAGCCGGGCGCCCACTGAATCAACTGACACAGATGTGGACGTGGCGACCGCCGCAGGCAGCCGCTCCCCTCACCAAGACGCGTGGTCGCATGCCCGGCGCTGGTGCCGAGGCTGCTGTAAAGAACAGTCGCAACCACCCTGCATCCAGCGGCAGCCAGCGGAGCACGGGCCATGTTGGTTGGACTGCTCCGGCATGGACCCACGGCTACATAGCAGAGCTGGCCTCGATTCACCAGCGGCCCTCGCACGAGAACAGCATTTGGGTCAACCTATCGATGTCGCAGCCACCAGACCAGGCAGTCCAGACCAACTGACCCAGACCAACCGGCCCGGACCAACCGATAGGCTTCGCCCCAGCGATGTGAACTCCCGTGCTCGACCAGCGCCTCCTGCGCGATAACCCCGAGCTCATCCGCCTGCAGCTGGCCCGCCGCGGCCTGCAACTCGATCCCACCGACCTGCAGCGCATGGCGCTTCAGGAGCGGGAGCTGGAGGAACAGCGCAGCAATCTCCAGGCCGAAGGCAACCGCATCGGTAAAGACGTAGGGCTGAAGATCAAGGCCGGAGCCAGCCCCCAGGGAGCCGAAGTGCAGGCTCTCAGGGATCAGGGGAACCAGATCAAGCAGCAAGTGGCTGGCCTGGAGGAGACCGAAAAGGCGCTGCAGACCCAGCTGCGCGACCACCTGCTCGCCCTGCCGAACCTGCCCTCCGAACTGACGCCAAACGGCCGTTCAGAGGCCGACAACGTTGAGGTGAAGCGCTGGGGTGAACCGCGCCTGGCAGGCCCAGGAGAGCAGCTGCAGGAGCACTGGCAGATCGCCGAGCGGCTGGCCCTGGTGGACAGCGAACGCTCGGTGCGCATAGCCCAGAGCCGTTTTGTGACCCTGCGGGGTATGGGTGCCCGCCTGGAGCGGGCCCTGATCGCCCTGATGCTCGACCTGCATGCCAAGCGGGGGTACACCGAACTGCTGCCGCCGATCCTGGTGAACAGCGCCAGCCTCACCGGTTCCGGTCAACTGCCCAAATTCGCTGAAGAGAGCTTTCGCTGCGCCGAAGACGATCTCTGGCTCACCCCGACCGCCGAAGTGCCCATCACTTCCTTCCACCGCGATGAGGTGATCCCGGCCGACCAGCTGCCGCTGCGCTACGCGGCCTACACCCCCTGCTTCCGACGCGAGGCCGGCTCCTACGGCCGGGACACCCGCGGCCTGATCCGCCTGCACCAATTCAACAAAGTGGAGCTCTACTGGTTCTGCCTGCCCGAAGACTCCGATGCAGCCCATGAGCAGCTCACCCTCGACGCCGAAGCGGTGCTTGAAACCCTGGATCTTCCCTACCGCCGCATCGAACTGTGCAGCGGCGATCTCGGCTTCTCGGCGGCCCGCACCTACGACCTGGAGGTCTGGCTGGCAGGAGCCGGCACCTATCGCGAAATCTCCAGCTGCAGCACCTGCTGCGATTTCCAGGCACGCCGCGCCAACATCCGCCTGAAAGCCGACAAAGGCACGCGCCTGGTCCACACCCTCAATGGCAGCGGCCTCGCCGTGGGCCGCACCATGGCCGCCCTGCTGGAAAATGGTCAGCAAGCCAATGGCAGCGTGCTGCTGCCGCAGGCCTTGGTGCCCTATCTCGGCACAGACAGGATTGAAGGCCCCTGAATGGTCCCGATGGCAGCGCTGCTGATCGGCCCTCCACGGGAGCCTTTTGACCGCACCTGCCGTCACGGGATGACCCATCAGGCACCTCAATGCTCCCGTAAACAGCGCGAAGCCTCATCAGCACATTCTGATCAGCACAGTCCGACCAGAGCAAGGCACATGTTTGAGAGTGGCCCCACGGAGGCCTCTGGGTCCAACAGGGGCCGCCACGACGGCTCAGACCAGACCCCGCAGGACCGGACCTTGCACCACAAGCGTTGTTGCCCGGTGTCAACTGCTTAGCAGAGTCCCAGGCGATCGATCGCCAGGAAAAGGTTGATATCGGGTGAGAAAGCCAACGCTGTTTTTACAGTCAGTTCACCATGACCTGCTGACAGACCCTGGGTGCGCCGGTGCAAGCCGGTCAACGCACGCCAGCGGGCTTGAAATCGGGACTGAACCGGAATGGGAGAGCAGCAGCTCAGCCCGCTGCTCCTTATCCCAGGCAACAGCAGACAAGGAGATGACGGATCCACTGCAGCACAACTGTGCCGGCCAAGGGACGCCTGGGCCAAAAAGACGCGCCTTCTTAGCCGCAGTAATGCAGCTTGACAGGCCCCTTTGTACGTCCCAGGGATGGCACTCAGCCTAGTGTTGAATGAAGGAGGCCTAGGGGCTTGGTGGCATGACAGAGGCAGGGGGCGATAAACCGGACCGCATTTCTGAAACCAAGCCATCGCCGCCCAGCAGCATGCGCCAGCCTGTCTGGCCAGGGGATCAGGCACGGCAAGCGCTGACCCCAGTCGGCAAGGACGCAGCCTTCGGCCTCCCTGGCCAGACCATCGCCAGTGACCCCGCCGCCGTTTCAATCCTGACCGCGAGGCCAAGGACGGGCCATGGTGCAGGCATTGCCAATGAATTGGCAATCGGCGCCGACCAGAACAGGAGGCCTTGCCCATGACGAGCAAGACTCGATTCAGCCTTCAGTTCACACTAAAAATAGCCAGCAGACTTGGCACCAAATACAGCGATCAAAACCATGATGGCTCTATCCTACTTACCACACTAGTGGTGATTCTGGTTGCAATCATTGGCGGCGCCACCTTGATGAGCAAGGGGATCAATTCATTGAACGCCTCATCCGATGCCTCCGATCTTCAGACAGCCAAGGAAGCCGCCGAAACAGGCTTCAACGAAATCTTGGCAGCCGTGAATACCGACGAAAGAAGCTACCTCCTCGTCACCAATTTTGCCAATTGGGCTAGCGGCAGCGTGACGGCCGCCGACCTGAACAGTTGTAATATCTACCATCCGGCCACGACCCTGGCAGGCGCACCTCCAGGCTACCCAGGCAGCACCTCCTTCTACAAAACTTCTGGCTACAACGCAACTGTAACCTACAAGCTAGAAAACTACACTCCGCCCGCAAGCGCCAGCGCTCCAGCCACTTGCACCAAGTTTGGCAATCTTTTCGGTGGATCGGCCACCTTCACGGTTTTGGGGACCATCAGCAGGGGTGGCAAGCAACAAGCTTCGTTCCGACTGAAGAAAGTTGTTTTTGTGCGCGGACCATTCACCGAATCCAGCGAGCCCTTTGATGCGCCACTGATCATCACGGGCAAGGGCGCAAGTAGCAATAACGACGTAACAAAAATGGACCAGAAGAAATTCGGACTATCCTCGATCCCCGATGCCTGCATCACGGCCAATAATCGCAAATGCAACAGTCCATCTCCGGGACTCCAGACCACCTATGTGGTGTGCTCGGGCAGCCCAACGTGTGTGTCACCAACGTCCAATATCGGGCCACTGAACGCCAACGGCCTGCCCTTACCGACTTTCCCCGCAGCCCCTTCCTCCTTTCAGGACAAGAGATCAGACGTACAATACGAAAGCGACAAGGATAGCATTACCTACAATACGACCCTATGCAATTTCCCTTATTTTGGTGCCACTGGTTGCCCCACAGCAAGCACAGCATCCTCCTCGACATTCATCAAAAATCAACTGGAGAAGGGTTGCTATTACAATATTAGCTCCCAACCCGACAATTCAGGCAGTACCCGCAACAGCCAGACCACCTCAGCCTCCACATCGATCAACTGCGTTGTGAAGACGATCAATAATCCCAACATCAAAGTTAATACGGCAGGGCTTCCGGTCAATGTATTCGTAAAAGGCGAGGGAACCGCGATCGACGTACAAACCGGCGACTTCAGCAATCTCATCCCCTTGAATTGGGCCAAACTAAGAATATTTGGCAAAGATGGTGATGGATCAGACTGCTCGAAGCAGACAATCCTGATTGGCGTCTTACAACTCTATGGCCTGTTCATCTGGATACCAGCGGGCAAAGTCATTTATCCAAGTCCCGGCGGGGGCGGTGGCAACAATGGCCCCTATGGCGTGCGCTGGGTCTGTGCCTTTGACTCCAAGAACTCCGCCAATTTAGACATCATTGGCCCCAGCAATGCAGTGGCTGGTCTTGCAACAATCTTCCCGAATAGGTTCAATACTATTAATCCCGATAACACCTTTAATCCCACTGGCGTCCCCAGCAATATCACCAATTACCGAGCCTACGGAGTTACCTACTAGTCATGACAAAGTCAGCCCTCTTAAGAGTATCTCAATCCTCGCCAAACCACCTGAGAACAAGAGACGACAGGCAGGGGTCAACTCAACCTGGGTTCACGATACTGGAAGTGATGATGGCCGCCGTCATTGCCATCGTGGCAGCCACAATCCTGTATCCCTTGTTCAATGAATCGCTGATAATTGGTCGCCAGTCAGCCGATCGCAATTCGATTGAAGCGGCCACCTCACTGGATCTCAGCTGGATCAAGCGCTACGCCAAGTTCTGGAAAATGAAGAGTGGGCCCTACCCACTGGACAATTCCCATACCAAATCAAGCGCAGTATTTCAGACATCGCCCGTCCTTGAGTACGAATGTGCCAATAGTGATCTCACCACAACAAATCT
>CAMBZX010000154.1 GCA_945872185.1 Synechococcus sp. UW140
CGGCTGCGAGCAGAGCCCCGCCCAATGCCGCTGCCGACCTGGTGTTCCTCTCGGCCAGGCCGGCGACTTGCGCTGGATTGAAGCGGCTCTTGACTGATTGATCCAGCTGGGGGTGGCGGTGCCCGCCGGGAGGGGGCTTGATTCTTGGAGGTGATACCCGCCGCAGGCGCCTGTCCGGGGACCCGTGAAACTACTGAGACACTGCGTGACAGTACTGGCGCACTATGCAGTGATAGGCGCTAGTTGGGCTCGCTACGGTAATGAGAGATGTTGAAAGCCTTCCGGGGCTGCCTGCTCCGCTCCCGCGGCCCCGGCTGCTGGATCGACAGGGCTGGTCAACCCTTGTAGCTGGCGCCCTGCTCCTTCTGATTTCGTTCACCACGAATTACGGCGATGACAACCTCCTCCACTTCGGCACCTTCCAGACCTCTGAGCAGATCGGAGTGGGTCTCCACCTTGCCGCCCTGGCGGCGCTTGCTGGCGATGGTCAACTGGCGACCCGTCTACGACATCGAGCAAGAATCAGAGAGGCTGAGGATCGAATCTCTCGAAAGCGAGAAGCGGATTCTCGAGAGCGACAAGCGCTTGAAGCATCTCGAGAGCGAGATCGAGCAGCTCGACATCGAGAACAGGCGGCTCGCGCAGCTCGAATCCAGAATGGATGCCTTGTTGCTCAATGTCGATTCCTCCTCGCAGACACCTCCCGCAACCGGCTCCAACTAAGTGAAGCCCTCGCGGTCTTGATCGAAGAACTCAGACCCCAGCGAGGCTGAGAGCGCCAAGGCGCCGGCAACCTCGGCCAATATGTTAGGCACCATCACCGATCTGCCTCAATAGGAGCCCCGCTGAATCCCAGCTCCAGATCCACCAGAACCGCCATCAACCGACGTTGGTCGCTCGGATTGGCCGGCCGCACCAGTGGGGCACTGCTTAAGGAGATCACCACCCTGCCTCGAACCGATGGCACGGGGCACTACACCACAACAGGGTTCAAGCCAGGCTTCAGCTCCTGGCTGATGGTTTCGGCAGCCATGTCCAGCTGAATCAACTCCGTGCGATCTCCCGCCTGCAGCCCCTCCTCCGGCAGGTAGAGCCCCAGGCGCAGCGAGTCAGCCCGCTCCCCTTCCCCCAGCAGCTGGATCACCAGCCGGCTCGGCGTCTCCAGCCAGCCATCGCCATGCAGCCCGATGGAGCTGGCCAGCACCCGCAGATCCTGCCGGTCCCAACCCGGTAGGGCTGGCAGACGTATCCCTCCCGGTTGTGGCGTTAGTCCTGTCGCACGGGCGATGAGCTGCCACTTCGGCCGGGCCTGCTGCAGCCGCGTTGCTAACGCTCCCGCCGCGCCCTCCGGCGCTCCCACCAGCAGCACCTCAGGTCCACCGGCCTCCGGCAGCTGCTCCAGCAGCCAGCGCTCCAGATCCCGCCACCCCAGCGGCAGGCTGACCACATCCGCCTGCGGGCTCTCCCCCAGCGCCAGCACCCCATAGCCCTGTTGCCGGCAGTTGGCGATGGCCTCGGCGCTGGGCTGCAGCAACAGCACCAGCGGTCGGCCCAGCAGCCTCCGATCATCCGCCGCCAGCAGCCAGGGATGGCCCGCCGGTGGTTGCTCTGTATCCAGCGTGGGCTGCCACTGTTGCTTGAGCTGGGCCAGGTTGCGCACCTGGTGGGTCTTGAGGCCCTGCTCGGTGCTGCGTGAGTGGCTCAGGCCCTCCAGGTGGAGCACCCGCGCCGCTGGTTGCACCCACACCGCTCGCCCCGCCTGCCGCACCCGCAGGCAGAGGTCGGTGTCTTCGCAGTAGGCGGGGCAGTAGAGCCGGTCGAAGCCCCCCAGCTGCTGCCACAGCTCCCGCCGGATCGCCAGTGCGCAGCCGCTCACGTAATCGCATTCCCGTTCATAGGCCAGGGCAAAGCCTTGCTCGGGCAGAGCGTTGCGGCCGTGGTTCCACACCTGCCCGTCAGCCCACACGATGCCGCCCACCTCCTGCGGCCGACCATCGGCGCTCCAGGATGCCGCCCCTACCACCCCCGCCTCGGGATAGCGATCGAACGTGTCCGCGAGGCGATCGAGACAGTGATCCCCCACCAGCACATCGTTGTTGAGCAGCAGCAGCAGCTCCCCTCTTGCCAGCTCTGCCGCGCCATTGCAGGTGTCGAGAAAGCCCTGGTTGTGTTCGCTGCGCCAAATCCGCAGCCAGGGCAGCTGACGCCCCAGCTGCTGGGTGGCATCGCTGGAGGCGTCGTCGGCCACGATCACCTCAAAGCGGCAGTCATTGGCCATCGCCACCAGGCTGCGCAGCGCATTGAGCGTGATCGGCCAGTGGTTGTGCACCGGGATCAGCACACTGATCAGCGGTGGTTCCTCGCTGTCCGGGCTCACCAGCTGCTCTGGCGGCGGCAGTGCCTCCAGGCCTCGCAGTGCCAGGCCGTAATACAGCAGCCGGAAGGCTGCCTCAGGATCGTGGCGCAGGCTGCGCTGCACATCCATCCAGCCGCGGCCGCCGGGCAGCAGCGCCGCCAGGTTGAGCTCAGGCAGGGCGGCCAGATCACCCATGGCAGCGATCGCCTCTAGGCCCTCCCCCAGGCAGTGGGTCCAGTGGCGCAGCAGCGGCAGCCAGGCCAGCGGGTCGCGGGGCATTAGCTCAGGGGACTGGGCAATGGAAGGGTGCCGGGGTGGGTCAACGGGCTTGACCGAGGCCAGCAAACGGCTAAGGTATTCCACGGAGGGAATAATGGATGTGGGATGTCTGTCAGACCGCTGTCTTCGAAGAGTGGTGGGTTGAGCTCAGTGAGCAGGAGCAAGACGATGTCACGGCCATGGTCGAGCTCCTCGAGGAGATGGGGCCCAAGCTGCCCTTCCCCTACTCATCGGGTATCGAGGCCTCCAGGCACAGCCACATGCGTGAGCTGCGGATCCAGTCCCACGGCGACCCCTTGCGGATCTTCTACGCCTTCGATCCCACCCGCAGCGCCATCCTGCTGATCGGCGGCAACAAAACTGGCCAGGAGAAGCGGTTCTACAAAACGATGATCCCCAAGGCAGACGCGCTCTACGACGAACACCTCAAGACCCTGCAAGCCCAACCCAAGCCATGACCCGCTCCTTCTCTGCGCTCACTAAGGACCTCGGCCCGGAGCGCCGCGAGCGCATTGAGCAGCGCAAGGAGCAGCTGCGCCAGGAGATGACCTTGGCCGAACTGCGCCGGGCCTTTTCCCTCACCCAGGCCACCCTGGCCAGGACCCTCAATGTCAAGCAGGCCGAGATCTCCAAGATCGAGAACCGAGCCGACATGCTGATGAGCACTTTGCGCAACTTCGTTCAGGCCATGGGCGGCGACCTGGAGGTCCGGGCGGTGTTCCCAGGCCGCGCCATCGAGATCAGCACTTTCTCTTCCCTGGCCAGCAAGCCCGCGAAGATCCGCTCTGGCAAGAAGCAGCAGCTACTGGCCGAGGCGTAGCTGTACCCGGAAGGCCAGCGGGTCTCGGAGCAGTACTGGCGTACTATGCAGTTGTGGCCTGGAGGGCTGCCATGTGGCAGGAGGCTGTTTTGTGCAGGCTGGTGATCCTTGAAAACCGATCACTGGTTCTACGGCCGGATCTGCTTTAAGTCGTTCTGCCTATGTTGGTGGAACGGTTTCCCACACTCACTCGTGAGGAGACTATGGTGATCGCAGGCATTCCCACCGACCAACTACTCCACACCCGCGCCGCCCAGGACCTTCTGGATCGGGGCCGGCAGGAAGGTGAAGCCCAAGGCGAGGCCAGTGGCCGTGTGCTCGGAGAAGCAACAGTTACCTTGCGTCTGCTCAACCGCCGCTGCGGCCCCCTGACCCTGAGCGACGCCACCACGGCCCGCATCCAAGCCCTGCCGCTGGAGCAGCTGGAGGCCCTGACTGAGGCACTGCTCGATTTCAGCGGACCTGCCGACCTGGCAGCTTGGCTGGAAGAGCACAAGGGCTGAGGTCCGAGCGCTGGCAGGGCTGCAGTTCGTGAGGCGCCCGCTGGTTCAGCAGGATCGTGGCTTCTGCGGCCTCAACCCTCTCGGCAGGCACCAGCACCTTCAGGCTGCGAGCAGAGCCCCGCCCAATTCCGCTGCCGACCTGGTGTTCCTCTCGGCCAGGCCGGTGACTTGCGCTGGATTGAAGCGGCTCTTGACTGATTGATCCAGCTGGGGGTGGCGTTGCCCGCCGGGAGGGGGGGTTGATCCGGGGAGCTGTTACCCGCCGCAGGCGCTTGGCCGGGAACCCATGAAACCACCGAGACACTGCCTGACAGTACTGCCGTACTATGCAGGGTGGCTATTGATTCGGGGTCGCTACGGTTATGGGAGAGGCTGAAAGGCTTCCAGGGATTCCCCGTTCCAGCCCGCCCCGGCTGCTGGATCGCCAAGGCTGGTCAACCCTTATTGCTGGCGCCCTGCTCCTCCTGATTTCGTTCACCACGAATTACGGCGATGACAACTTCCTCCACTTCGGCACCCTCCAGATCTCTGAGCAGATCGGAGTGGGTCTCCACCTTGCCGCCCTGGCGGCGCTTGCTGGCGACGCTCAATTGGCGTCCCGTTTACGACATCGAGCAGAGAGAACTCGAAAGCGAGAGGCGTACGAAGTTGGTCGAGAACGAGATCGCGCAGCTGAAGCTCGAGAACAAGCGACTCGCCGAGCTCGAGTCGCGAATGGATGCCTTGTTGCTCAATGCCGATTCCTCCTCGCAGACACCTCCCGCAACCGGCTCCAACTAAGTGAAGCCCTCGCAGTCTTGATCGAGGAACTCAGACCGCAGCAGGGCTGAGAGCGTCAAGGTCCCGTCAACGATTTGCTAGTAAAAAGCACCGCTGCAGACCGGCTCCAGTTTCGCCAGCACCGCCATCAGCCTTCGTTGATCGCTCACATTGGCCGGCTGCACCAATGGCTCACCACTCAGATTCAGCACCACCACGCTTTGTGCCGGTGACGCAGAGCACGGCAACACAAAGGTATTCAGGCCAGGCTTGAGCACCTGGCTGATGGCCTCTCCTGCGGAGTCCAGCTGGATCAGCACCGCGGGATCTCCCGCCTGCAGCCCTTCCTCCGGTAGGTAGAGCCCCAGACGCAGCCCGCCGGCCCGAGCCCCTTCCCCCAACAGCTTAATCACCAACCGGCTTGGCGTTTCCAGCCAGCCATCGGTATGCAGCCCGCAGGAGCTGGCCAGGATGCGCAGCTCCTGCCGGTCCCAGCCCAGTAGTGCCGGCAGCCGCATCGCCTCCGGTTTTGGTAGTAGCTCAGTGGGCTTTTCCACCAGCGCTCACTCAGGCCGGAGATGCTGCAGCCGTATGGCCAACTCCCCGGCCGCGCCCTCCAGCGAGCCCACCAGCAGCACCTGCGGCCCACCCTGCGGCAGCTGCTCCAGCAGCCAGCGCTCCAGATCCCGCCTGTCCCGCCACCCCAGCGGCAGGCTGACCACATCCGCCTGGGGGCTCTCTCCCAGCGCCAGCATTCTATAGCCCTGCTGCCGGCAGGTGGTGATCGCCTCAGTTGTGGGTTGTAGCAGCAGCAACAGCGGCCGGCCCAGCAACTGCCGATCTGCCGCCAGCAGCCAGGGGTGGCCCGCCGGTGGCTGCTCCGTATCCAGGGTGTGTGGCCACTGCTGCTTGAGCTGCTCCAGGTTGCGCACCTGGTGGGTCTTGAGGCCCTGCTCGGTGCTGCGTGAGTGGCTCAGGCCCTCCAGGTGGAGCACCCGCGCCGCTGGTTGCACCCACACCGCTCGCCCCGCCTGACGCACCCGCAGGCAGAGGTCGGTGTCTTGCGAGATCTGCCTGAGACCGAATTTGACGTTGGCGTGGAGCGAGTCAGGTCTTTTTGCCCAGAACGGTCTATGTGCGACAGGCTCCTAGCTGCTGCCACCAGCTGCGCCGGCGCCGGCAACGCCTCCAGCCCCCGCAATGCCAGGCCGTAATAAAGGAGCCGAAAGGCTCCCTCCGGGTCGTGGCGCAGGTTGCGCTGCACATTGCTCCAGCCCGGACCGTTCGGCAGCAGGGCCGCCATGTTGAGCTCAGGCAGGGCCGCCAGATCGCCCATGCGGGCAATGACCTCCGGGCCCTCCCCGAGGCAGTGGGTCCAGTGGCGCAGCAGCGGCAGCCAGGCCAGCCGGTCGCGGGGCATTAGCTCAGAGGGCTGGGGGCAGCAGCTTGGCTAGC
>CAMBZX010000155.1 GCA_945872185.1 Synechococcus sp. UW140
ACGACCTTGAGTTAGCGATGCTCTGGAGTTGCTGAACCTCGTCGTCGCTGAGAACCAGCGGCGGCATCGGGCGGCCAACTGCCATGGAACGACTCCCCCAGGAGACAATCCTTATTTTAGCGGTTATTTACGGGACTGTACACTAGCAGCGGCCCTCCATTCAGGCGGCGGATTGCCACCACGCCAGGTCGGGGGATCTGTCCAGGCTGACCCGAGGGCCAGTTGGAACCCAGCGGCACCTGCCTGAGTTGCTCAAAACTGCCACCGTCCCGGTCCTTGAGGCTGTAGGCCTGCACCTCATCGTCGCCAGGACGGTGGATGGCGTTGTCCTCGCCAGGGTGCTGCACTGACAGGAACAGGGTGGATTCGCTGCTGTCGAAACAGGGCCCGGTCAACTCGCACTCCATTGGGCCAGTGGCGAACAGCTGCGGCTCGGTGCCTGCCGCTCCCGTGGCGGGAAAGATCCAGCAGGCGTTGTTGCCGAAGACGTCGGCGCTGCCGTTCACCGCAGCCCGGTCGGTCACCATCCAGATGTTGCCGGCACGGTCAATCGCCAGGTTGTCCGGGTTGGCGAAGCCCATCCCCCCCTGCCAGGGCGTGCCGCCGGTGGCGAGCATGCGCCAGCGAAACGCCCCGCCCGGTTGCTGCGGCCTGGCGGGGGTATCTTCAAGGCGCATCAGCCAGCCGTAGGGCCAGCTGCTTTCGCCGGCCGGCCCACGGAAGATGGCGGGATCGGCCTGTCCCTCTCCGTCTGATCCAGCGGCGGTGAAGGTGATCAGCAGATCTCCCGTGCGCGGATCGAGTTCCGTGTCCTCCGGCCTTGCTGTGGGGGTGGCCCCGGCCGCATTGGCGGCCAGGTGCGCATCGATCAGAATCGCTCCAAGCTGCTCGTCACCACGGCCCGGGTAAAGATCGGCCAGGGTTCTGAAGCGCTGGCGGTAGGCCTGCAGCTGGGCCTCGCTCACCAGCAGCTCGGGGCCCGCCTTGCTCCGGTCGCTGTGCGGTACCGGCAGCATCGCCGGCAGGTCAAAACGGGTGAAGTGGGAAGGTGCCAGAGGCTCCACCAGCGTCTGAGGCACCAGGTGAATCCAGCGGCCGCCGCCATCGGGCTGGAACCGGGCCACCTCCAGCCGGCCCCGCTCCAGCAGGCGGGAGTTGGCCGGATCGCGGGGATCTCGCACGATCGCCTCGCTGACGTATCGATAGAGATGGCCGCCATGGCGGTCGCAGCCGGAATACACCACCAACGGCTCTCCCCCGCGGGCGCGGACGGCCACGGCCTCATGGCGGAAACGGCCCAGAGCCGTGTGTTTCACAAGCGGGTCCTCCGGCCGGCGGGGATCGATCTCCACCATCCAGCCGTACTTGTTGCCCACAAGGCCGAAAGGATTGCCCAGGCCCTCCAGCCGTTCGCTATCAAATCGGAAGGGCCGCTCCGCCGGCGAGGGCGAACTGCCATCGGCGTACACCGCCTCGACCACCTGACTTTGAAAGTTCTCCTCGGCTGAGAGCACCGTGCCCCAGGGGGTCTGACCGCCGGCGCAATTGGCGAAGCTGCCGATCACCCGATCGCTGAGTCCATCGTCGTGGCCGAGCCGCTGCGACCGGCGAAACACCGTGGCCGCAGGGCCGCTGCAGCGCAACCGCTGGTCGGCATGCTGCAGCCCCATCAGGCCGCCGACACGCCGGTCAAAGCGGCCGCTGCGGCGGCGCCAGCCCTGATCAGCGCTGCGCTCAATCTCGACCACGCCGATGCCCAGATCTTCCATCGCGGCGGTGGCCACCTCCAGCAGCGGGCGGCGCAGGGGATCGTCAGCCGCCAGGCTGGGCGCATCGACGCTGCCACCCCGCTCCGCCAGCAGCTGACGCAAGGCTTCGAACGGGAGTTTCCTGCCCATCACCTCCCCGTAGCCTGCGACCCAGGGTCGGGGGCTGATGTATTCGAAATTCACGGTCAACAGCGCCCGACCGTGATCAAGTGGGGTGAAGGCGAGAAAGTCGTTGTTGAACCCGAAGCGCCCGCTCCCTAGGGGATCGCCCCACTGCATCAGCACCTCACTGCGGTAGCCCTCAGGCACCAGCAGCTCATCCTTCACGACGATGCGGGAGTAGGCGCGCTGCTGCTCAACGGCACTGAGTCCATCGCCTGGCAGGGGAATAGGGCCGCGCAGGGGCTGAAAGGGCAGGGTCTGCGGCCGCCTCCCCGCAGCCGGCACCGACTTCATCAAACCAGTGGGGAGCACCCCAGCCAGGGCGGAGCCGGCGGTGGCGGCACTCAGCCCCAGCAAGTGAAGGAGCAGCGAGCGACGGGACAACCCTCGCCCCATTTCTGACCAAGACTTACGAAAATGCATCTACTGTGCCTACATTGATCTGGAAGATAATCGGATCAGAACTACCGGAATTGAGGCAGTTTATTGGCATCAAAACTTCGTCGCAGCGCTTCGCCAATGCTGAGACCCACAGGCAGATCACCAGAGAATGCGGTACCGGTGATGCGTTTGTAGAGCTTCGATTCAACAAGTTGATAGGTGCTGGCAGGGAGGGGGATGTCGCCAGCCACGCCAACCAGGCTTAGGCCGTTGCGAACGGCGAAGGTGGCAAACTTCTGCACATCAGGCTTGCTCGCAAGAGCCTTGTCGTTAATATAAATAAACAGCGGCCTGGACAGCGGCTGATAGCGGCCTGACTGAACATTGGCAACTGATGGGTTCACTGGACCTGACGACGTGGCAACAGCAAGAGCCCTGAGCTTACTTTGATTAGCTTTATAGTAGCTGAAGCCAAAATAGCCGAGAGCATTGGGATTCTGAGCCACACATTTTACGATAACGCTATCGTTCTCACTGGAGGCATAATCCTGTCGCGAATTATCTGCGCTACCATTAATGGCCTTGTTGAAATAATCGTAGGTGCCCGAGTCCTTGCCAGGGCCGCAGAGCTTGATGGGTCGCTCAGGCCAGTCACGGTTCACATCATTCCAGCTGTCGATTTTTCCCTCGGCCTGGCGTCCCCAGAGGCGAGCCAATTCCTTGGTGGTAATCTGCCTGGCCCAGCTATTGGAAGGATGCACCACGATCGACAGGGCATCGAAAGCAATCGGTAGCTCAATGAAGCTGATTCGATTACTGGCGCAGGCCTTGAGCTCCTTGCTGTTGATCGGCCGCGAGGCATTGGCAATCTCAAGTTGACCGGCGCAGAAGCGCCTGAATCCATCGGTCGTCCCTGATTCCTTGAGAACGATCTTGGTGTTGTTACCTGCCGCTCGGAAGGCCCTGATCGCCTCCATCATGATAGGGAATACTGTGCTGGAGCCGCCGACCCTGATGGTGGCACCATTGCTGCCAGCTCCTTGGGCGAGTGTCTCCGAATAAGCCAGTGGTGAGATGACCAAGGCGGTGGTGAACATTACCGCGATCTGAATCAAGCGGAATGAGAACTGAGGCAGTCTGGGAGAAGCCATGGCAACTAGTTTGAGTGAGGGTGGAAAGCGGACTGCGTGTCAACCCGTCAATCATGATTGACGGCTTAAGGAATGATGATTTGATGGGCCTTTGCCATCGATCCTGAGTTCATGGGTCTTGATCCATACTGGCGCTCCACTCGTGACATGACCTGAAGAGCGACCTCAACGATCAGCGCTCACCCATGTGCTCCTTCAATGTCTGCAGGCGCTGCTCCAGGTCATGCAGCATCTCCAGGCCGAACATGGGCAGTTCCTGCATGGCAAACAGGAACTCATCACGATTCATTTCCAGTAGCTCACTATCGCAGAGGGCAACGGCGGTGCCAAAGCGGCGGTGCTCCGGATCCACCAAGGCTCCGACTCCGAAGCAGCTTCCCGGTCCGATCGTCTCAACACGATCACCACCCCAACTGAGCTGCACTTGTCCTGACACAACACCGTAGAGCTTGTCGCCAATATCGCCCGCTCGGAAAATCACGTCGCCTTGATTCACACGACTGGAAACACGGTCACCCGCCAACGCCGCGATGGTGTTCAGCTCAAGATTCTTGTTGATGTTCATAGCGTAGACGCAGTGGAATCAGAAAGAACGAACTAGTTTCGTTAGATGGTAGTCAGCGTAGATTCAGATCTAGCACAATCTCCGGTACCGATCGTTGGGTGTGGCTGATGTCGCGCTGCGACCGAGGGGGAAGAACAGATGCTCAGTGATCCGATCATGCAGATCGTCGCTCCTGAGACCAGCTGGCTGGAGATCCTTAAACTGACGTCGCGGCAATGCCCAAATCCTGCTGCATACTGCTCCATACATCCTAGAAACAGCGGGGTCAAGAGGCCGCCAAGCGCGACTGGCCTCCGTCACAGCACCGTGCTCGCTGGCACACATCAACCCAGTCCATTCAGTGGTATCGGATCCGCGCCTGCCACGTTGGCTGACAGCAAAAGAGTCAGTGGCTGACGAAAAACAGCATCGCCATGGTGCCCCAGCGTGCAGAGCACCGTTAGGAAGGGTGCATCCACCCACGGCACCGCATGGACGCCCCTGCCACCATTTCCAGTCATCCTCCCGGGCAGCTCACCATCGCCTTTTTCGGTCTGGGCGCCGTGGGCTCCTCGATGTTGATCTGCCTTTCGGAGCTGGCAGATCGTGACGACGTGCCGCTCCGCTTTGTGGTGGTGGTACTCAATGTCGATCTGGCCCGCGATGCCCTGTTCCACGCCGAGCGTCTGTTCGACCGGATCGACTTCGTCGGACTGCCCGATTTCGCTCCGCTGTTCGATGGCAGTGCACCGGAGCTGGAGCGGCTGGCCGATGTCCAGGTGCTGGTGAACGCCGCCCAGCCCGGCTTCAACCAGCCCCTGCTGGAGCTCGGCCTCAGCCTCGATGCCCATGTAGTGGATCTCGCCTCGGACATGTACGACACCGAGACCGAGCGCAGTCTCACCTTTTCCCAGTACTCCTTCGATCAGGCCTACCGCGCCCGCGGCCGCAGCGCCCTGATCAATCTCGGCATCTCCCCTGGGGTCACCAATTTCCTGATCGGCCTGCGCCTGCATCAGTTGCGTGGTTCCCGCCGCCGCGATCTGGAAATCAAAAGCGTGGATCTCTATCTGCTGGAAGACATCGACGCCGATGAGATCGTGTTCTCCTGGTCGCCGCTGGTGGCGCTCGAGGAGCTGGCGGAGCGGCCCCGGCTGCTGCGGGACGGCCGCATCCAGGTGCTTGATCCCTTCAGCGCCGCCCGCGAGCATCAGTTTCCGGGCGAGGTGGAGCCGACCCGCCAGTATCCCCTCTATCAGGAGGAGCTGCTGTCGCTGCATCGCTCCTTCCCCGAGATCGAATCGATCGGTGTCTACACCGGTGGCTCCGAGGTTGAGCTGGTGAAGGCGCTGTTCAAACTCAACCTGCTCTCCAAGCGCACCCTCCCCCAGCAGAGCGAGCTCACGGTGGAGGCGATGGTACGGGCGATTCTGCCAGGCATGAACAAACCGCGCCGGATCGAGGAGTATCTGCGCAATGGCGTGATCCGCCGCGCCCACTTTGCCGCAGCCGCCGAGATTCGCTACACCGAGAACGTGCGCAACGACCGCCAGGTCACGATCGAGACCGTCGGTCTCAGCTATCTCCGGTACCGGGGACTGCTGGGCAGCCCCTATGCCGGCGCCACCTACATCTCCTATCCCACGGGCGTGGGAGCGGCCATTCTGGCCTGGCATGCCCTGGCGTTCGTGCGGGAAGAGGGCGGCGAACTGGCCGGAGTGGTCACCGGGGAGGATCTGGCGCGGCTGCTGCCCCGCTCTCAGGCCGATGCCATCCGCCGCGATCTGGTGGCCTGGGACATCGATCTATTTGAGAGCGTGCGCGACGCCACGCCGGTCTGAGGGGCAACCCTGTCTCTGGAGACTGGAGGCAGGCACGATGACTCCACTGGGTTGAAAGCGGGTCATGGTTTCGCTCTTCTGCTGCAGCGTGGTGTCGCCCCGTCTTCCAACCAACCCCGTCGCCACAGCCACCAAGCCTGGAGCGCATCCACCAGCAGCATGGCCGCCAGGATCAAGGCAAAGCCATCGTGCCCTCGAAGTTCGGGCATGGGCTCGAAGTTCATGCCATCGATGCCGGTAATGAAGGTGAGCGGAGTAACGATTCCGGTCAGGATGGTCACTATTTTCATCACCT
>CAMBZX010000156.1 GCA_945872185.1 Synechococcus sp. UW140
GCCGCTCCGAGGTCAGGAGCCAGGTTCCACCAGTTCGCGGCGGATCGCGGCCGCCAGATCGGGCAGGGGCTGCTCGCCATGGAAGCCAAGGCGCCGGGCCCGCTTGCGCAGCAGATCCAGGAACTGATCGGGCGAGAGTTCCTGCTCGCCGGCTGCCCCCAGGGCGGCCAGGGTGCGGCGCAGATCGGGCAACTCGAAATCGAGATCGGTGGCGGTGTAATCGCTCTGGCCCGCCATCACGGCCGCGAAGCGCTCGCGCCGCTGACGCCGGGCAACCGGATAGGCCGCCAGCAGCTGTTCACGGCACTGGCGCCAGGGCCGACTGGCCGTGAACAGGGTGGCCAGGGCGGTGGAGAGGGCTGCCGCCTCGGCATCGTCGATGCGCAGATCGAACGCGGCTGGGGGCGGACGCAGTCCGACAAACACCTCCAGCAGATCGCCTGGCCCGAGCTCGCGCTGCTCGCCCTCGCGCACCGGCAGGGCCGAGGCCACCAACGCCTCCACCAGCTCGGGCTGACCCGCCAGCAACAGCTCGGCCCGCTCCCGCGGCAAACGGCCGCTGGGGGCCTGTTCCACCAACCAGCGATTGATCCCGCCCAGGGCCAGGAACACCTCCGGGCCGGGCGAAGCCAACTTGCCGTTGCGCAGCATTGACAGCTGCGAATTGTGGACCCGACCCAGCCGGAGGGCCTCCGCCAGAGCCGGCAACACGCGATGGGACCAGCCGTTGCGGGCATGCCACACCCGGACCAGATGGGCGAAGGCCACTCGGCCTGATTCGATTTCGCCTCCGTAGCCCAAGTGATCGGGATCCGTATTGCTACGATCTTACTGTTCGATACGGAGTCGGTCCTACATGACCGCCACGCGTTCCTCCCGGCCAGTCCGCCGTTCCAGCCCCCAGGCCCAGCACACCCGCCGATCGGCCACGATCACCGGCGGCACTGATGCGATGCGCCGCGCCCGGGCCCTGCACACCAACCGCGACGGGGATCACCTCGCCGCCGCCAGTAACGGCAAGAACTGGACCGTGATCCTGTTCATGGCCGCCATCCACCTGCTCGCGGTGGTGGCCCTGCTGCCCCAGTTCTGGAGCTGGACGGCCATCGCCACCCTGCTGATCCTCTACTGGGTCACCGCCTGCCTCGGCGTCACCATCGGCTATCACCGCCTGCTGAGCCATCGCTCCTTCCGCGTGCCCCGCTGGCTGGAGCGCTTCTTCGCCACCTGCGGCGCCCTCAGCTGCCAGCACGGCCCGATCGACTGGGTGGGCCTGCACCGACACCACCACAAATTCTCCGATACGGAAGCGGATCACCACGACAGCAACAAGGGCTTCTGGTGGAGCCACATGGGCTGGATGCTGGAAGGCGTGCCGGCGATGGCTGCCGTTCCACGCCTCACCGGCGACCTGGCCGTCGATCCTTACCATCGCTGGCTGAACCGCTGGTTCCTGATGCTGCAGCTGCCCCTGGCGGGCCTGCTCTTCTGGATCGGTACGGTGACCGGAGCCGGCGGCTGGGCCCTGGTGCTGTGGGGCATCCCCCTACGCCTGGTGATCGTGTATCACATCACCTGGTTGGTGAACTCCGCCACCCACTGCTGGGGTTCCGCCGTTCATGACAGCGGCGACAACTCCAAGAACAACCCCTGGGTTGCCATGTTCACCTTCGGCGAGGGCTGGCACAACAACCACCACGCCTATCCCCATTCGGCGCGCCACGGCTTCGGTCCTGGCCAGCTGGACATCACATGGCAGCACATCCGGCTGCTGCGCGCCCTCGGCCTGGCCAAGGACGTGCGCCTGCCCCGGGCCGCGGCCCGCGGCAACCATTCCCAGGCCGTGTCGTAAGTTGACCAATCGGATTTCAGACGGGCGACCGCAACGGGTAAGTCATGGCCAAGCGTGTTCAGGTGGTACTCAGCGAAGACGTGCTGAGCCTCGGTAAGGACGGTGATCTGGTGGAGGTCGCCCCTGGCTACGCCCGCAACTTCCTCGTGCCCCTCGGCAAGGCGGTGCCTGTCACCGCCGCCGTGCTGCGCCAGGTGGAGCATCGCCGGGCCAAGGAAGCCCAGCGCCAGGCTGCCCTCAAAGAGGCGGCTCTGGCCTTGCGCACCGCCCTGGACACGATCGGCCGATTCACGGTGAAGAAGCAGACGGGCGGCGACGACGTGCTGTTCGGCACCGTCACCAACGGCGATGTGGCCGAGGCGATCGAAGCCGCCACCAAGAAGGAGATCGACCGCCGCGACATCACCGTGCCGGAGATCCACCGCACCGGGTCCTACAAGGTGCAGGTGAAGCTGCATCCCGAGGTGGTGGCCGAGATCAATCTGGAAGTCGCCAGTTTCTGAAGCTGCTCCCCCTAGAGCTTCTCCTGCGGCCCTGGACACCCCATCTGGTGGGATGTCCAGGGCTTTTGCACTACCGGTAGGGGGTCGGTGGACTGGCCAAAACGGCCCCCCCAGGTCAGGATGCTGTTCCATACCTGCGGCTGACCGCGTCGCCGGCGGCTCTGGCCCCAGCCGAGCGGTGCCAGCGGCAACCCATCGCGTGCCCCCACTGGAGACCACATCATGGTGACTGTGCCGCTGGGAGATCCCGCCCAGGCAGCCGAACCAGACCTGGAGCCAGCCCTGGCGCGAGCACAGCAGGGCCAGGGCCGCCGCCGGCGCCAGGGTGGCGATGGGGAGTTCGAGGTGCTGCCCGATTCACTGCCGCCCCAGAACCTCGAGGCCGAGGAGGCGGTGCTGGGAGGCATCCTGCTGGATCCGGATGCGATCAGCCGGGTGGCTGATGTGCTGCAGCCGGACGCCTTTTACCTGGGGGCCCACAGGGAGATCTATCGCACCGCCCTGATGCTGCACAGCCAGGGCAAACCCACCGACCTGACGGCGATGGGCGCCTGGCTGGCGGATACGGGCCAGCTGGAGAAGGTGGGCGGCTCGACTCGGCTGATGGAGTTGGTGGAACGCACCCTCTCCACCGCCTCGATCGAGCAGGTGGCCCGCCTGGTGATGGACAAATACCTGCGGCGCCGGCTGATCCGCTCCGGCAACGAGGTGATCCGGCTGGGTTTTGATCAGGGCAAGCCGATGGATCAGGTGCTCGATGAAGCCGAGCAGGCGATCTTCGCCATCAGCCAGGAAAAACCCAGCAAGGGCCTCACCCCCACCGCCGAGATTCTCACCAGCACCTTCGAGGAGATTGAGAGCCGCTCCCTCGGCATGGCGGTGGCGGGCATCCCGGTGAACTTCTACGACCTCGATGCCATGACCCAGGGGCTGCAGCGCAGCGACCTGATCATCATTGCCGGCCGTCCCGCCATGGGCAAAACGGCGATCACGCTCAACATCGCCAAGAACGTGGCCCAGCTCCATGGCCTGCCGGTGTGCGTGTTCTCGCTGGAGATGAGCAAGGAGCAGCTCACCTACCGACTGCTGGCGATGGAGGTGGGCATCGAGAGCAGCCGGCTGCGCACCGGCAGGCTGCAGCAGGAGGAATGGCCCCTGCTGGGCCAGGGGATCAACAGCCTCGGCCAGCTGCCGATCTTCATCGATGACAAGCCCAACTCCGGCGTGCTGGAGATGCGCTCCCTCTGCCGGCGCCTGATGGCGGAATCGGGCAAGGAGCTGGGCCTGATCGTGATCGACTATCTGCAGCTGATGGAGGGCTCCGGTTCCGACAACCGCGTGCAGGAACTCTCCCGCATCACCCGCGGCCTCAAGCAGATGGCCCGCGAACTGAATGTGCCGGTGGTGGCCCTCTCCCAGCTGAGCCGGGGCGTGGAGGCCCGCACCAACAAGCGGCCGATGCTGAGCGATCTGCGCGAATCAGGCTCGATCGAGCAGGACGCCGACCTGGTGCTGATGATCTATCGCGATGAGTACTACAACCCCGAAACCGCTGATCGGGGCATCACCGAAGTGATCGTCACCAAGCACCGCAACGGACCGGTGGGCGTCTGCAAGTTGCTGTTTGAACCCCAGTACACCCGCTTCCGCAATCTGGCCGCTCCCTGAGAGCCCAGCACAGGCCGCGGTCCCTGGCTCGTACCAAGGCAGCCAACGGGCCGCGATCAGGGCAGCCCAGCCGGAACCATGGACTGGATCGCCGGGCTGACCGCCGCGACAGCCACGCCACTCTCGAGGATCTCAAGCTCCGCCAACGTGGCGGCCAAGGTTCTGAGACGCGTGCGCAGCACGGAAGCAAGCTGATGCGTTTGCGGATAATCCGCAAACTCGCGGGCGACAACAAGGGCATCTCCAACTGCTACAGGCAACCTGAGGGGAAGCGGCCGAATCGAATCCCCATACAGAGACAAGGTGAGCGGGGTAGAGAAACCAACCATCAGATCTTCAGCGCCACTTTGCCCCCGCCAGGATGGCCGCTCTGCGGAGCTGCCCTTGGCGGAAGTGTCCCACAAGCCACAGTCCACCAGAACCTGCTGGAACCAAGGGAAGGCGCCATCGGGCAGCGGCAGAATTGGATAATAAGCTATATCTTCAAAAGAGACGCGATCGCCAAGCTCAAGCAGAGGATGCCCATCGTTGACCACCAGCATCATCGGCATCCGACTCAGACGGATGGAAACGAGATCTGGATCATCATCAGGAACATCTGGATACGAGGTGACCCAGGCGTCAATGACATGATCTTTTAAAAGCTGCAGCGGCCGGTGGAATTCCAGAAAGTCAAGGTTTCCGGCAATCCAGCCATCGGGGAGCGGCGGACACAAGAAAGGGGCAGACCAGTGCTGCGCCTCCAGCCGCAGGGACTGATCATGCCGCCATCTCACAAGCTGATGGACATGGCGCTGCAGCTTGAGCAGCGTAAGATCACCTTTTAAATACCACTCAGCCTGCCTTCGCACCAAGGAAACGGAAAATACATCCGCGCATTTTCTGGCATTCCTGCTAATAGTAGACTGGCTTACAGTAGTTCTCGCAGCCACCCGACTTCCAGTCCGCAACCAAATCAGACAATCCATTGAGGCAAGGCATCCAATCTCAACCACGCCTTGCAAAAAGCAGGATTTCAAGTTTCTCACAGAATTAGCATTTATCAATAAGACGCAGAATTCTTGCACTTTCCTGACGGCGCTGCGCAAATACAGAGGCAATTCCTACCCCTACCCCTACCCCTACCAATTCTCCGATAACACATGCAGAAGGCAGTCGTCTGTAGCGACACGCATTAACGCAAACAAGCGCAGGATAGCTTCATGACTCACGACCAGCAGCCGCCCGGAAGAAGCCTGATATCCGCAAACCGAGCCGCAAAAACTTGCAGGCGCGACAAAATCAAATCACACAACACCTGCAGCTCGGGATGGGCGGCAAACTCCCGACGGACAACAACCACCTCGCCAGAAGCGAAGGGAAGATCCAAGGGCAGTTTGACGAGGCTGCCACCACTGATCTCCAGACTCAAGGCCGTGCCATAGCCAATCGTGAGCTCGGCCTCACTCTTGCCTTCCCAGGCATCACGTCGATAACGCGTCATACGAACTTCATCGTTCCATAATCCAATCGATTGAAGCGACGCCTCCACCTTGGGATACGAACCAGCAGGCAGCGCCAGCGTGGGATATCTGGCAATGTCGGCAAATGAAAGGCTGGCTTTACCGATCAATGGATGCCCAGGATTGACAACGAAGGCCACGGGCATCGACGACAGCACCAAGGAGGCCAACTCATCGTCTTCTGCCGCTGGTCTATCGGGCAGCGCAGCAATACAGACATCAACGATTCGATCCCTGACCAGCTGAAAGTTCCTAACCACGCCGACAATGTTCGCAAGACCCAGGATCCACCGATCTGGCGTGGGGGTGCACAGCAGGGGGCCCGACCAGTACGTGGCCTCCAGCCTGAGGGGTCTTGCTCCCATCCATCTTGCAGTCTGATGCACACGACGCTCAAGACGCAAGACAGAATCATCACCGGCGAGACACCACTCACCATCGACCCGCTGCAACTCCAGACCAAAAAGATCCAGGCACTTCTGGGCCTGCCTGCTAGTGTACAGTCCCGTAAATAACCGCTAAAATAAGGATTGTCTCCTGGGGGAGTCGTTCCATGGCAGTTGGCCGCCCGATGCCGCCGCTGGTTCTCA
>CAMBZX010000157.1 GCA_945872185.1 Synechococcus sp. UW140
TCGTGCGGCTGCTGCGCCAGGTGTTCGGCCATGCCGATCCGATGTACGGCTGGGTGCCGATGTATCCCAGTGGCTGGTGGAGCTGGACCTTTGCCGCCACCGATGGCCGCCGCTATCTCGCGCCGGATCCAGTCCGGGCTGCGGCCGTGTCCGCTGGCTGCGAAATCTGGAGTCCCCGTTGGCAGCGAGGGGGATTTGAGGCGGTGCCGGCCGCGATGGAGCGACTGCTGACAAGCGGAGAGCTCAGCCCTGGCCTGCAGCAGTGATCCACCCGGCGTGTCGGCTGTTCAGGCCTTCTTGTCGATGGTCGTGTCGGCTGCCACCGGCTCGGTCGCTGTGACGCGAAGTAGCAGCACGGTCAGGTCGTCAAAGCGTTCAGCACTGCCCTGGTGGTTTTCGATCAGCTTGAACACTTGCTGGAGCACGGCCGCGGGATGCCTGGCGTCGGACTGAAGCTGTAGTAAGAAGTCCTGGAGTCGCTGAATCCCCCATCCCTGCTCAGCGGGGGATCGGGCATCCGTGAGTCCGTCGGTGAAGGTGAACAGCAGGTCGCCTGGGGCCAGTGTTGTGGTGCTGTTGAGGAATTGCGCACCTGGGAACAGACCGACAGCCGGACCCGTTGGATCCAGGCTCTCGAGTTTTGCCTCAGTGTCCAGATTTCGCAACACCAGTGGCGATTCGTGCCCGGCATTCACATAAGTCAACTGGCCTGTCTGGGTGTCATAGCAGGCGGCAAAGATCGTTGCAAACATGCAGGTGCTGCCATGATTCTCGGACATGTACTCATTGACAAGTCTCGTCACATGGGCAAGATCGGCCGGCTGACCAAGTCCGGCCTCCCTGGCCTGGGTCAGGATGTTGCTGCGTAGTAGGGAGCGAAAGACGGACATGAACAGGGCCGAAGGCACCCCCTTGTCGCAAACATCGGCAACAATAACATAAAGAAAGTGGCCAACTTTTAGGGAGTCGTACCAGTCAGCGCCCACTTCATAGGCCGGTAGGGAGTCGGCCGCAATCTCAAAGAAATCAGATTCGGGCAAGCTCTTCAGCAGGAAGCTCTGCTGAATTTGCTGAGCTGTGGCAATCTGCTGCTCGGCAACGGCATGACCCTTTTCCCTGGCCACAAAAGAGCTTAGTAAGTTCCCTGTTGCGTTGATGTCTTTATAAAGCTCGCCAATTTCATCGTCGCGCTGGTCTTCGACGTGAATTTTGAAATCACCTTGGCTGATCTTGCGGATGGCCTGACTCGCTTTGCGAATTGGCTTCACAATCTCGCCGGATATGCGAATGAGCACCAAGGCGACAATCAGCATCGTTACCACTTGGAAGGCACGCAGTTTCCTGAGGGCAAGATTGAGTCCTCGCAAGGCTGTATCACGACTGACAATGCTGAGGACGACCCAGTGACGATTAGGAAGCCAGCGCTTGACGACGATGAACGTTTTGCCACTTGCTACAAGCTCAAGTCCTTGGTTGTCAGGTTTGCCCGAGAGTGCAAAATCGACAAAGGGGCCCCAGGGGCTACGGCGAATCTCCGCGGGCGACAGGCTCGAGATCCAATCATTGATACTCGTGAGCGGAAATACGACGTATCCATTGTTTCGGACCATCATAAATTCGCTGCCGTTATAGTTTTGGCTCTCCATGGAAATCAGCTCTTGTTGCTTGGCTCCTGGCTCGGGGGAGTCAGTTTTTTCGATGGAGTAGGCCAGCCCTGCATCATCTTCGGCTAGGAAGAAGGGTGCGCAAAGTGTTACTATCGCCTTTGGTGCCGTAATTTCCGTCTTATCAATCACGCCTTCTGGATAAATGGCGCTAGCCGCAAAAAGGCAGGACTTTGTTGCGCCATCTGCTCCCAGAACTTGCAGTGTAGTATTTCCTTTCAAGGCCTCCTGGAAAGCCGGATTCCGGAAAACATGCCCATTGCGCAATCCTTTTCCTGGCTCCGTGCCGCCACTGATGATCAGGCGGCCATCGGGCGACCAGACGCTGATCTGGCGATTTGGTTCGCTGAGGCGTAGAGCCTTAAGTGTATCTGCCATGGCTTCAGTATTCAGATTGCGAAATGATTGATCGAGCGACAGGAGTTCAAGGCTTTTGAAGATTTCCTGGCGCCAATGGGCCACAGCAAACGACAGTAGGTAATTGGAACGGGTGAGCGATGCAATCGTGCGGTCGCGCACCTGCTGAGCAGTGGTCAGATAGATGACGGTATCGGCTGTCAAAGACGAGAGCGCAACAGCCAGAATGGCGCCCCAGGCAATTCGAAACTGAAGGCTACGCGTGATGCCCCAAATTAGGCGAAGCCGAAGAATGTATTTACCGTTCTTGGTTTGACTCAAAAAACGGAAAATCATGCTTTTCAAAATAGATTGAAGGGGCTGGCGCGTCCGCATGTGCGTAGCGCAACAAGGCGAATCTCCAGCCTACTGCCCCTCCATCTTGTTCTGGGTGCCCGCATCTTTGGCTGACGATGGGCGACCGATCGTTCCCTGGCTCTACTTGTGGCAAAAGGTACTGAATCCTGTCCCCTGATGAACCCCTGCTGGCCCATCTCAGCGGCGGCTGGGTCTGCGGCTGAATGGAGCGCGGCGCTGCTCATGGGTGGCCAGCCGCCATGGGCGTGGGCGCCCACGCCCTTTGAGCCTGCAGTCCTGAACTCCAAGTGCTCCCAGCCCATCATTCTGCTGGCGTGGATCGAGGTTCTCTCCTTAGTTCCACCCAGATGGAGGTGTCCCGAAACAGCCCGAAGCCCGAGCGGCCCAGTCTGGCGATCCGGGCCTGAACCAGTGTCTTGTCGTGGCGGTGATCGACCCGGCTGCCACTCCGTGGCGAGGCGCGGCAGGTCGACCCATGCCCAGGGGCCCCCGGTGCTGGCGCCTGTGGTGGGGTCCGTGCCCTCCCTGGGGCCAGGGCGCCCTCGGCGGATCCAT
This sequence comes from Synechococcus sp. UW140, assembly GCA_945872185.1. GTDB lineage: Bacteria > Cyanobacteriota > Cyanobacteriia > PCC-6307 > Cyanobiaceae > Cyanobium. Next base: position 2,934 of record CAMBZX010000157.1, read on the forward strand.
CTGGCAGGATTCAGCTCTGCTCCCAGGCTCGCCTGCCAGCCCCAGCTGGCGCCGCCTTGCCAGGGCGGCTGAGCTGCGACCCCTCTCAACCTTCTTTGTTGCAATCGTGACCGCCGCCAACCCAGCCAGTCCGGGGCACACGTTCGACACGGACGGTGCCATCTACATGGGCGCCCGCCGTGATCCGGCTGGCTGTCGCGTCGGCCTTTTCGGTGTGCCGTATGACGGCACCACCTCGTTTCGCCCCGGTACCCGCTTCGGGCCTGCCGCCATCCGCGAGGTGAGCAGTGGGCTGGAAACCTATTGCCCCCAGCTGAACCTGGATCTGGAGGAGCTGGCCTTCGCCGATCTGGGGGCCGTTGAGATTCCGTTTGGCGCCCCCGAGCCGGTGGTGGCTGCCGTGCGCTCCGCCACAACGGCGGTCCTGGATCTGGGCCTGGCGCCCTTGATGCTGGGCGGCGAGCATTCGATCAGCAGCGGGGCGGTGGCGGCCGTGGCCGAGCGCCATGCCGATCTCGTGTTGGTACAGCTCGATGCCCACGCCGACCTGCGTCAGACCTGGCTGGGCAATCAGCACAGCCACGCCTGCGCCATGCGCCGCTGCCTGGAGGTGCTGCCCAGCGGCGCCTTGCTGCAGATCGCCATCCGCAGCGGCACCCGGGTGGAGTTTGAGGAGCTGCGTCAGCAGCGGCGGCTGGTGCCCCGCCCCCAGATGGTGGCGGCGCTGCAGGCCCTGAGGGGCCAGCCGCTCTATCTCACAGTGGATCTCGATTGGTTCGATCCAGCCGTGCTGCCTGGCACAGGCACACCGGAACCCGGCGGCTTCCTCTGGGCTGATTTCGCTGAGTTGGTGGCTGAACTGCGCCACCATCGGCTGGTCGGCGCCGACATCGTCGAGCTGGCTCCCCAGCTCGATCCCAGTGGGGTGAGCAGTGTGCTGGCGGCCAAGGTGACCCGCAGCCTGCTGCTGCTCTTGGGCGCTGCCGCCTGAACGCTACCGCCTGAGCCGGGGACCGTATGACCCCCAGCTCGATCCACACACAGGGTGCCAGTGGCAGCTGGCGCGAGCATCGCCACAACCAGCCGCGAAGCACCGGCGCGGAAGCGCCAGCGGCCTCAGTAGCAGCAGGCGCCGCTGGAGCGCTGTTCGCGCAGCCGGTCGTGCTGCTGGGCAATCAGCAGGATCGCCAGGGTGGGGTGATTGTGCAGCAGGTTGAGGAAGCGCAGGCGATCGAGGCGAACCACCTCCACCGGTGTGAGGGCCACGGCATCGCTGCGATGCACCCCTGCGCGCCAGACGATGTCGCGGTAACTGAACAGCTCACCAGGGCGGTAGCAGGTTTTTTCACCCTTTTCACCCTGGAGCTCAATGATGCCGCGGCGCACCGCGTAAATCGCGTTGGCGTTGCTGCCACAGGTGAACACCTGGGCGCCGGTGGGAAGCGTGAATGTTTCGCTGTCCACCTGATGGACCATCAGGTCGATGGGCGAGGTCGTTGCAGGAGTGGCTACCAAGATCAGTCACCTCCGGGGTGAAGCAAGCCATGGGGACAGGCCATGAGAACCAGTCTTAGATCCTTACGAAACCTTTCGGGGTCGCATCCGCCACAGTTCGCTACTTCGCAGCACCACTCTTCACAATTTGCTCAGGATTGGGGGCAGCATGGCGCCCAGGCTCAATTGTTGATTGCCGCCGCTGGCCGGGCCCTGCTCTGGTCCGCAACCGGAGAGCACCGGCAGTCGGGGCTGGCGGCCCGTCCAGTGGTGACAGCAGAGATCTGCCACCAGTTCCTGGTGGATCGGCAGCTGGCGCAGCTGGCACCAGCCCAGTTCCGCGCCGTTGGGCGGCGTGCAATGGCGGCAACTGCGGCAGCTGGGGCGATTGCCCATTCCGCGGAATCCTGCAAAGGGAGTTAGCTCAAGTTAGTCAGTCGAAACCGTTATGAGTTGTGGGGTCACCCAAATCACCGGGTTTCTCCCACTTTCTGCAGGAAAACCGAACACCGGCGTGGCCCAGCCCGCCCACCCTTGATCCGGTCTCCGCTCCATAGGATCCCAGCAGCTCCCCCCACCCTGCGCCCCATGGCCGACCCGGCAAGCGATCCTGCCGCGCCCCTGCAGCGCACCCCTTTGGCCGCGGCTGCGCGCAGCGCTGGCGGCCGCATGGTGCCTTTCGCCGGTTGGGAGCTGGCCGTGCAGTTTGGTGGCCTGGTGCAGGAGCACCAGGCCGTGCGCCACGGCTGCGGCGTCTTCGACATCTCCCACATGGGGGTGCTGCGGCTGCGGGGCGAGGGTGTCAAGGAGGCGATGCAGCGCCTGGTGCCCAGCGATCTGTTTCGTATCGGCCCCGGCGAGGCCTGTTACTCGGTATTGCTCAACGAGCAGGGCGGCATCCGCGACGATCTGATCGTCTACGACCGGGGCCGCGTCAGCCTCGATGGCGAGGAGCAGGATGAACTGGTGCTGGTGATCAATGCCGCCTGCGCCACCACCGACACCGCCTGGATCCGCAGCCAGCTGGAACCAGCGGCGATCGCCATCGCCGATCGCAAGGGTGATGGCGTGCTGCTGGCCCTGCAGGGGCCCGAGGCCGCGGCCCGGCTGGAGGCCCTCAGCGGCACTGATCTCGCCGGCCTGCCCCGCTTCGGACACCGGCAGCTGCTGTTGGCGGGCCATGCCGGCGGCGCTGCGGCCGGGGCCTCGGTGTTCGTGGGCCGCACCGGCTACACCGGCGAAGACGGTTTCGAGGTGCTGCTCGACCAGGCGGCCGGGCTGGCCCTCTGGGAGCAGCTGCTGGCGGAGGGGGTCAGCCCCTGTGGCCTGGGAGCCCGGGACACCTTGCGACTGGAAGCCGCCATGCATCTCTATGGCAACGACATGGATGCCAGCACCACACCTCTGGAGGCCTCGCTGGGTTGGCTGGTGCACCTGGAGATGCCCGCTGATTTCATCGGCCGCGCCGCCCTCGAACGCCAGAGTGCTGAGGGGGTGAACCGCAAATTGGTGGGCCTGAAGTTGCAGGGCCGGGCCATTGCCCGCCACGGCTACCCGGTGCTGCGGCACGGCCAGGTGGTGGGAGAAGTCACCAGTGGCACCTGGTCGCCGACGCTGGGTGAAGCGATCGCCCTGGCCTACGTGCCCAGCGA
>CAMBZX010000158.1 GCA_945872185.1 Synechococcus sp. UW140
CCGATCAGCTCACGATGGAGCCGGGTCTGGGGATCCACGGGAGATTGGATTGGTTTCGCAGCCCCAAGCTCCCATGGCTCCCTGCCCACCCCATTGACTGAGACCCATTCTGTCGCAAGGGTTCTCAGACTTGTGTCGGGCAGTCAGGCGGCTACCATGCGCTGTCTGGTTGATGAGACGCTTGGCTGATGACGTACTCCAGACCATGCTCTACCGGTTGATCGCTTGGTATGCCACCTGATTGGTTCCAGCCCCAGTGCCTGGCCTGGTTCTTCACCATGCATACCGTCGACCCCGATTATTGGTGCGTCGCCGAGTCCCTAATTCCCATGATTAACGCAACGCCTCACTCCAGCTGCTACGATCAAACACTGTTCTTGGTCTACAGTGGCCGCATGGTGGGGCACCATTAGTGCATCCATACATTGATCCGCTACCTGGTACGACTCCTGCAATCTCTCAACGATAATGTTACGCACCCTGCGGTCTAGTGGTTAACCCGTGATTAACCATTTCACTGTATGCTCTGTTGCCACTAACAACTATCTGCATTATGCGCTAGCGTTTTATACGTCTCTGCAGAGAAGCAATCCAGGCGTTGCATTCACACTTTTTACGCTCGGTGATATACACGCTTCAGACTATTTATATCTCAAGAGTCAATGCCCCAGTCTAACAATTGTGAAGATTGAGGATATTCTAAGCCCCACGTCTCTTGCTCGTTACGTTGCTAACTACACTCCCTTTGAGGTTTCTTGCGCGGTTCGCGGTATTTGCCATCAATTCATAAATGATGCCACTTCATATGAAGCATGGCTCATGCTTGACCTTGACACTGCAATAGTCTATTCGCTTGAAAGCACTATAGCCATTCTCGAGAATACCAGCATATTTCTGACTGCACATTGCTCGCTGCCAGTCGCTCTAGATGACGCTATTCCATTTGAGAAAAATCTTCTTGTGAACGGTTTATACAATGGTGGAGTCGTTGGCTTTCGCCGCTCTAACGAGACGACTTTAGCGCTATCTTGGTTGGCAAGTCGACTTGAGCACTACAGTGAAGCGTCAAGAGCTAGAATTGCTGAAGGATTAGATCGCAAAGATGATTGTTTTTTCGTGGATCAGCTTTGGTTGAACTTACTTCCATTATACTTCTCGTCAAGTACGTATATAAGCAGTGACCCTTGCCACAATCTCGGCCATTGGAACTTGTGGCAAGGCAAACTTACGAGTGGCACTACGAACTATGAGTATTTCTTTGATGAGAGAAATGTAGTGATTCTCCACTTCTCAGGCCTGCCAAAGGATAATCTTGAATTAGTAACTATTCATACTAGTCTTTATGCTGACCAGCACTGTGTGGTGTGGGGCGACGCTTCGCGTATCTTCATGCAAGATCTCGAAAAAGCCAAGTCTCTATTGACTTTCTCTCAATATTCATATGCAAATATTTCGCCAAAGAGAAAGCTGACTATTCTTGAGCGCGTCACGCAAAAGCTATTGGGCTTATTGAATTAGCTCCTGTACTATGACATTAGTATCTTTGGAATCTGCGCAGAATTACAAGCTGGAGGCTCCAATCAACGATGTGGGTCGCCTAAGGAGGCTCTGGAAAACCCGAGCCATCCGCGCGAAAGTACCCGAGTAATCGCAGGTACGGATAGGGTTCATGGGCAGCAAGCAGCTCGGATTCGTTGATTACGAGCAAGCCACTGCCAAAAAGCGCACCAGCTGAGAACGATTTCTGGGCGAGATGGAAAATGTTGTGCCGTGGAAAGCACTGATTAATCTGATCGAGCCCCACTATCCCAAGATCAGCTCCAACGGTGATCGTCCGCCCTATCCGCTGACAACCATGCTGCGCATCTATCTTTTGCAGCAGTGGTACGACCTCAGCGATCCACCGATGGAGGATGGGCTGATCGAGGCACCGATGATGCGCCGATTTGCAGGGATCGACATGATCAGCGATCAAGCAGCCGAGCGGCAGGCCAACATGCGATCTACATTCCTTTGTTGCTGCTCGCTCAGAAAAGCGCTTGCTACTTATAATAGTAAAAGCCGGCTCCGCCGGTGGCCTCACTGTTCTTGCCGTGGCGCACCGACTCAGCTCAATACGCGAGGCTGATAAGGGCATAGTGCTGGAGCAACGCCGTGTGGTGGAGCGAGGCAGCCTTGCCGAACTGAAGGCGCTGGATGGCTTTTATGCCGAGCTCTGGCGCCGTCATGCCAGCGAACCTTCTCCCCGGGAGAAGGCCTGTGAGTCGCGCCCCGCTGCCGCCGTGGGATCCCGTCACCGCCACGGCCAGCGGTGATCCTGCCAGAATCCACCGCCGCGGAAGACCCCTCCCCACCGCCAGGGCATGGCGGGCACCCAGGTTGTGAGCTTCCCCTGCTGAAAGACAGGTTGGAGAGAGGATCACGCGTGCTTCTGGCCAATGGCTCAGTTCGTGATTAAAGCCATGGATCGCAATATGGAAGCCTTCAGGCAGGCGAAGATGGTGTTTTTATCTCGGTAGGCTGCTATGATAATAGAAGCTTTTAGAGTTAATTTGCGGCCCAACTGTCTCGCATAAGTTTTCGTCATATTGTCATGCTATTCTGGGTTTGCCAGTCAGTCTGCATTTGTAATACTTCCCTATGCGGCCCGTGCCCGAGGTCCGGCTTGCCATCCATCACTCGTCAGCCGTTGTGAGGAGAGGGCCACCATGCCGAGCTGATGCCCCTGGATGGTTTCTATACCTCACTTTGGAATCGCCAGGCCCATCAATCCAGCCAACCCAGTGAAGTGCAAGGGTTGAACTGTTCCCCATCACTTTGAACATGGCGCCGATTCACCGAACCCGTCCGACTCTCCAACCACTCCATGCGCTCACCCTCCCTCACCCTGGTGATGCCCACCATCGGCTGGGATGACACCTTCTGTCGCTGCGCCCGGGCAGCCCTTGCCGGGCTGGAGCCCGGCGACGAAGCCCTGGTGGTTTTCGACGGGATGCCGCCACCGGCTCCCACCTGGCTGCTGGAGAGCGGTGCCCTACTTCTAAACACCGGCCTGCGGCAGGGGCCTGCCGCGGCCCGCAACCTTGCTGCCCGATCGGCCCACGGCGTGATCCTCCTGTTTGTGGATGCCGACGTGGAACTGCACCCCGACGCGATCGAACGCATCCGAGCCTGTTTCTGCGCCAATTCAACCCTGTCAGCGCTATTCGGCAGCTACGACGACCGCCCCGCCGCCCCGGGGGTCGTGAGCCGCTTCCGCAACCTGTTGCACCACCACACCCATAGCAGCCATCCTGGCCCAGTCTCCACCTTCTGGGCCGGCTGCGGTGCCGTGCGGCGGCAGTCGTTCCTGGCCCTTGGCGGTTTTGACGCGGCGGCCTACGACCGCCCTTGCATTGAGGACATCGAATTCGGCCTGCGCCTCAGCGACGCCGGCGGGCGGATAGAGCTGGATCCCTCCATTCAGGGCACCCACCACAAGCGCTGGACCCTCCGCTCGATGGTGGCCACCGACATCCGCCAGCGGGCCATCCCCTGGAGCCGCCTGCTGCTGGAGCGACGCGAGCTGCCCACCACCCTCAATCTCACCACGGCGGCGCGGCTCAGTGCCGCCGCCAGCCTGCTGCTGCCGCTCGCCCTGGTGGGGTTGGCGCTGCCCGGCCTGCGGGCCTTGGCCTTGGCGACCTCCGTGGGCTGCTTGGGGCTGCTGCTGCTGCTCAACTGGTCTTTTTATGCGTTGTTGCTGCGCTGCGGCGGTCCCCTCGAGGCCTGTGCTGCCGTGGGGCTCCATGGGATGTATCTGGCCTATTCCAGCCTCACTTACATCCTGATGGCCCTGGCCCAGGTTGCCGGCACTCCGCTGCGACAGCCCGTCTGACTGGCGGCCAGTCCAGGTCTGCGGCGCATCCTTGTGGTCGCCGGGCTCGTTCTGCTTGCGCTGCTGGGGCTTGCTGCCACTACTAAGGGGCTGATCCTGGGCTGGCGCTACTCCGATACCGACCTCTACGAGCGGCTTGACGAGTGGCGCCTTTTTGCGCAGGGGATCTATCCCTCCCCACCAGCTGGCAAGCCTGAAGCAGCGAGCCCTGCCCCATTTCCGCACAAGCGTGTATTTGCCCTGGGCCCTGCCGCTGTTCGGTGCCCTTTTGCCTGGGGAGGGTCCATCCAGGGCTTCTGGCTGATTCAGGGCCTGAGCTTGCTTTCCTTAGCGCTGCTCGCCGCGATTGGCTGGCACAGCCTGCGGGCCTGGGGTCGCGCCGCCGCCTGGCTCGGGGCCCTGGCGCCCCTGGCGATCGCGGCCAACAGCAATGCCATTGCCCAAGGGCAGTTCTCAATCGTGTGCATGGGGCTGGTGGGTCTGCAGGGATTGCTGCTCCTGCGAGATCGCCCCCTGCCAGCGGGGATCTGCTGGGCACTGGCGATGGTGAAACCCCAGATCGCGGCGGTGTTCGCCCTGCCGCTGCTGGTCCAGCGCCAACGGCGAGGGCTGGCCCTGGGGCTGATCCTGTTGGCGAGCCTTTCTGCCGTGGCCCTGCTCCACACCCAAACCGATCCGCTGGCCTACCTGACCAGCTGGCTGGCGATGTTGCCTGGATTCATCGGAGCCGGCAACGTGAATGCGGCGGCTGGATTATTGGATCTCGCCCAGGCGGCTTCCAGCCCCGGCCTGGGCGCCCGGGGAAACCTTGCCGTCGCGGGGGTAGCTTGCAGCCTGGGGGCGCTTTGGTGGTGGCTGAGGCCGCAGACTGGAAAGGCGCTGCTGGATCTGGACTCCGCATCGGGCATGGTGGTGCTCCCGAAAGCGAACCCAAGAGCCAACCCATGGCGGTGGGGCTTACGCCACCTCGACCGGCTCTGGAGGCAGAACCCTTCAGCCGTGGCCGGCCTCTGCGCCGTGGTGGGGGCTGTGGGCTTCTATCACCGCAACCTCGACAACGTGATGCTCGTCTCTGCCCTGTTGGCCTCCTGGCGGCTCACCCTGCAGAGACCCAGGATGCTGGAGGCACTGCTCACGGGCTTGATGGCCCTGAGCGTCTGGACCCCCCAGCGGCTGCTCGATGCCCTGCCAGGAAGTGCCTTGGTGCAGAGCCTGATCTGGGTGTTGCTGGGGATTCGCCTGCTGGCCGAGCTGGTTTCACTCCGCTCGGGCTCCGTTTGCCAAGCTGCAGACCACCGACTTCCGCATCACCCCTCCCCCCTGTGATTCGGATAGACGACGTGGGGTGGTGGTTGTTGACGACAGGCTCCCGCTGCCCCTGACTGAGGGCATTCGCAGGCGCTCGATGGCAGTGGACCGATCCAACGCGGGCCTTGGCGTTGCGCGGAGATGTTGTGCCCTGCTTCCCCTGCTGCTCCTCCTCCCCCAGGCGGCATGCGGGCGGCCCTGGGGACGCTGGTCCGGAGGCAGTGATGGGGGCAGCCTGTCTGTTGCGCACTCGGTTGGCACCATGGCCTCCGCTGGCCCCATGGCCCAGGGCCGTTCCCGGGTTTGGCTGGACCTGGTACGTGAGCGGCTTCGCTGCTGTTCCTGTCGGGTTCCCTGTCGATCGGCAGACTTGGCTTCTGTTGCCCCGGTCGCCCCGCTTGAGCGTCCAGTCAGAGCCCCACGCAAGCCTGGTAGGCGCTGCCGCCGCCAAGCGGCAGCCCGGCGCCACCCAGGTGCAGTCCCGGCTGGGCGGTCCGGGCCGAAGCCTGCTGCCCCTGGTATCCCTGCTCCTGCTGCTGAGCGCCTGCGGACCCAGGGCCGCCAAGGCCCCCTTCCCGGTGCAGACCCTGGCTGATGCCGGCCTGAAACCCCTGCCCGCAGCCAGGCTGGCCGCTTGCGCCACGGCCTTGCGATTGCCTCCCGAGCTGGCTCGCCCCGCCGATCCCAGCAACTTCGGCCAACGCCAGGCCCGTGATGCCTTCGGCCGGGAGGTGCCGCACCGGCCCCAGCTGATCGTGTTGCATGAAACCGTGCTCACCGCCGCCGACACGGTGCGTCACTTCGCCACCCCCCACCCCAGGGACGACGATCAGGCCAGTTACCACCTGTT
>CAMBZX010000159.1 GCA_945872185.1 Synechococcus sp. UW140
CAGCCGCCACGGACGCAGGCCAGCAGGGCGGCCTGGGGCTCGGCGGTTGGGCCCGGCGCCATCAGATCGGCCAACCGTTCTGGATCGCGGCCGGCCAGGTAGCCCCAGCGGCGCTCGCCATAGGCCAAGGGGTCACCGACCACCTGCAGACCCCAACGCTCCAGGATCACCAGGCCCGCCTGCAGGCGGCTGGTGTCCTCAAGGGCCGAGCTGGCGGCCACCAATCGCACCCGATCGCCGCGGCGCAGAGCGGGAGGCAGGGGCGTGATGGGGGCGGCCATCAGCGCTGGGACAGGATCAGGGCCAGCAGCAGCAGGCCGCCGAGCTTCACCTGGTTGCTGAAGTGGTGGCCATAGGCGCTGCGGGGCAGATGTGGGCGCTGCAACAGCAGGGCTTCGCGCAGCATGCCAGCACTGGCCAGGGCCCAGGGCAGCCAGAACAGCATCCCCGTGATCCCCTGGAGATGGGCCGCCAACGCCAGCGCCGCGGCGGTGAAGCCGTAGCAGAGGGCGACAGCCTGGGGTGCCCATGCGCCGAGGCTGAGGGCGCTGCTGCGCACCCCCACCACCTGGTCGTCGTCCCGGTCGGCCATGGCATAGACGGTGTCGAAGCCGAAGGTCCAGGTGAGCGTGGCCAGCCAGGTGAGGGCCAGGGGCCAGCCCTGCAGCGTGCCGCTGGCCGCTGCCCAGGGAATCAGCACCGCGAAGCCCCAGCAGATGGCGAGCACCAGCTGGGGGAAGCCGAACCAGCGTTTGGCCGAGGGATAGAGCAGCACCGGCGGCAGGGCGGCCAGGGCCAGCAGCAGGCAGAGGCTGCGCGGGCCGGCGGGCAGGGCCAGCACCACCAGCAGGGCGGCGAGCAGGCAGAGCAGCAGCAGGATAACGGCGGTGCTGACGCCCAGGCGGCCGTCGGCCAGGGGGCGATGGCGGGTGCGTTCCACCAGCGGATCAATGCGCCGGTCCCAGAGGTCGTTGGCGATGCAGCCGGCGGCGCTCACGGCCAGCCCGCCCAGCACGATCCAGCCCACCAACGGCGGCGGCGGCGGGGCCAGGGGCTGGAGCCACAGGGCCCAGCCGGCGGGGATCAGCAGGATCAGGCGCCCACTCGGCTTGTGCCAGCGCACCAGCTCCAGCGAGGCCCGCAGGCCGGCGCGGAGCGAGCCGGCGGACTGGGCCCTGGCTTCCGTCATCAAATCCGGCTCAACCGGACCAGGTTAAGAGCGAGCCTGGAGGCGGCGGCAGTCAGCCGGGTGGGGCACCGAGAGTCCCGCTGGCTGTTGTCGTTGTGCACCCTCCGGCTCCGCCCCTGTGAAGCGGCCCAACCCTGGGGCCACCAGCTGCCGCTGCGATCTGAGGGGCAGTGGCAGCAGGGCCAGCAGCCCCTGGATGTTGCTCGGTGCGCTGTGCCAGCTGCGGTGGCGCCCTCCCAGTCTCCAGCGGGGCGCGGGAGGAGTGGGCCGGCTTCAGCCAACACGGTTGCGCAGACAGCTGCGCAGACAGCTGGTTGCCCAGATAACCGGTTGCCCAGGAAGCGGCTTGCTTTCTACCAGGTTTTCCTGGTCACCCCGCGTTGAGCTCTGTCCGGGAGCGCTTTCAATGGCAAAGTGACGCCGTCTCCGGCCGCCGGCCCTGCCCCATGGTCCAGTCCTCTGCCGTGGTCAGGCCTGTGGCTGAACGTCGGGTGGCGGCGATCGACATCGGCACCAACTCGATTCATCTGCTGATCGCGGCGATCGATCCAGCCCTGCACAGCTTCAGTGTGGTGCTGGCTGAAAAGTCGACGACGCGCCTGGGCGAACGGGATCCGGATACGGGCGATCTCAGTGCTGATGCGATCGAGCGGGCCTTCCGCACCCTGCGCCATTGCCGGGATCTGGCCGCCAGCCATGGCGTTGAGCAGATCGTGACGGCGGCCACCAGTGCGGTGCGCGAAGCCCCCAACGGCCGCGATTTCCTGCTGGCCCTGCAGGAGCAACTCGACCTGGATGTGGATCTGGTGAGTGGGCCGGAGGAAGCCCGCCTGATCTATCTCGGTGTGGTGTCGGGGATGGCCTTCGGGGACACCCCCCACTGGATCCTGGATATCGGCGGCGGCTCCACGGAACTGGTGCTCGCCGATGGCCGCGATGCCCGCGCCCTCACCAGCACCCGTATCGGCGCGGTGCGCTTGCAGCGGGAGTTCTGCCAGCAGGAACCCCTGAGCGAGCAGCGGCGCACGTTTCTGCAGGCCTACATCCAGGGAGCGCTGGATCCGGCCGTGGCCCAGGTGAAGCGGGCCCTCAAAAGTGGCGAATGCCCGGTGATGGTGGGCACCAGCGGCACCGCCATGGCTCTGGCGTCTCTGGCCGCGGCCGAGGATCCCAAGCCGCCGCTCAAGTTGGGCGGCTATCGCCTCAGCCGCGAACGGATTGATCAGCTGGTGGAGCGGCTGTTGCTGCTCACGCCCGAGCAGCGCCGTGCCCTGGCGCCGATCAATGATCGCCGCGCCGAAATCATCGTGCCGGGATCGTTGATCCTGCAGACGGCGATGACGATGTTGGGGGCGAAGGAGCTGGTGGTGTGCGAGCGGGCCCTGCGCGAGGGGCTGATCGTGGACTGGATGCTGCGCAACGATCTGCTCGGCGATCGCTTCGCCTTCCAGAGCACGATCCGGGAACGCACGGTGCTGCATCTGGCACGCAACTACGGCGTTGATGCGGGGCGGGCGGATCGGGTGGCGACCCATGCCCTGAGCCTCTATGACCAGACCTACGGCCTGCTGCACCACGACGAGGGGGAGGGGCGGCTGCTGCTCTGGGCGGCGGCCCAGCTGCATACCTGTGGCAAGCACGTGAACATCGCCGCTTATCACAAGCACACCTGGTATCTGATTCGGCACGGGGAGTTGCTGGGCTACTCCGAGAGCGAGCATCTGATGGTGGCGGCGATGGCCCGCTATCACCGCCGCGGCCTACCCAAGAAACGGCACGAGTCCTGGCAGCTGATCGAAGGGCGTCAGGAGCGGCGCACGGTGGCCAGCCTTTCCCTGCTGCTGCGCCTGGCCGCGGCCCTTGATCGCCGGCCGGAGGGCGTGATCGCTGCGATCCAGGTCCATCCCGAAGGGCCGCGCAGCAACCCCAGCGGCTTCCGGGTGAGCCTGCAGCCGCTACCGAGCGCCGAAGGCCAGGCCACGCCGGATCTGAGCCTGGAGTGCTGGAGCCTGCAGGGCTGCACCGATGTCGTCAAGGAGGCCACGGGGCTGCAGATGCGGGTGCCGGCCGGTTCTGCCCCGGGGATGACGCCGATCGCCGCCGGCATGACCGAGCCCGGGGCCGCGACGGCGACGGTGCTCGGCTGAAGCGGTTGGGGATTCGGCGGCTTGCTGATGCCGCAGGCTTCCCTCCGGCTGGGCGCCGTTCCAGTGAATCTGATGTCTTCTGACTCCAGGCGAGGGGAAGCGCCCGGACCCGTTGAGTAGTGGCCCGCTGAATGACAGTGCTGATGCTTGAATCAAGGCTTGCTGTGCCCTATCGGGATGCATTCAGCAAAAACAACGTAATGATCAGGGTGTGAAGATCCCCAATGGCGCGATTTTAAAGAGTGATGATCAAATCTGTTGATCATGTATGGGCGATACTGGATTCGAACCAGTGACCCCTTCCGTGTGAAGGAAGTGCGCTACCGCTGTGCTAATCGCCCATGTGAAGCCACCAGGATTTGGCCTGTGGCTCTTGAGGCAGCATAGATCACGGCTGGGTCCTGTCTCTTCGCTTGCGGAGCCCCTGCCGGGACGTTGATCGTTCAGCATGGGTGGCCGCTTGCCACTGCTGGTGTCCGAGTCCGCCGCCATCCCACCTGCCGCCATCCCATCCGATGTCACCCCGGCCGCGGCCCCCACTCCGGCTGAAACCGATGTGCTGATCATCGGCGGCGGGGTGTGTGGCACCGCCCTGCTGTTCGAGCTGGCCCGCTACACGGATCTCGGCCACCTCACCCTGGTGGAGCGCTACGACCAGCTGGCCCAGGTCAACTCCCGCGCCACCAACAACAGCCAGACGATCCACTGCGGCGACATCGAGACCAACTACAGCCTGGAGAAGGCCCGCGCGGTGAAGCGCACCGCCGAGATGATCGGCCGCTATGCCGAGCTGCTGGCGCCGGAGCAGGCCAGTCGCTGTGTGTTTCGCACCCCCAAGCTGGTGCTGGCGGTGGGGGAGCGGGAATGTGCCTTCCTGCGCCAGCGCTTTGCCCTCTTCTCGCCCCATTTCCCGGCGATGGAGCTGCTGGAGAAAGCCCAGATCGCCGAGTGGGAGCCGGCCGTGGCCCTGGTGGATGGGGTCCTGCGGCCGGAGGAGCTCGTGGCGATCGGCATTCGCAACTCGCCCACAGCGGTGGATTACGAGGCCCTGGCCGAGTCGTTCGTGCAGCAGGCGCGCCTGGCGCTGGCCGGCAGCGAGCGTCAGCTGAATCTGCAGCTGGGTACAGAGGCTGAGCGCCTCGTGCCGGAGGCCGATGCCATCCGGGTGGAGCTGCGGGGCCCCGAGGGGCCTTACACGTTGCGGGCCCGCCATGTGGTGGTCAACGCCGGCGCCCACAGCCTGTTGCTGGCCCAGCGGCTGGGTTTCGGTCTGCAGTACTCCTGCCTGCCGGTGGCGGGCAGTTTTTACTTCACGCCCGATCTGCTGCGCGGCAAGGTCTACACCGTGCAGAACGACAAGCTGCCCTTTGCCGCGATCCACGGCGATCCGGATGTGCGGGCCCCCGGCAAGACCCGCTTCGGCCCCACGGCGCTGCTGTTGCCGTTGTTGGAGCGCTACCGCCCGGCGTCGTTCTGGCAGTTCCTGCAGGTGCTGCGGCTGGATTGGGCCGTGCTGGCCGCGTTCTGGCAGTTGTTCAGCGTGGCCGATATCCGCGGCTACATCCTGCGCAACCTGCTGTTCGAGCTGCCCTGGCTGGGCCGCCGCCTGTTTCTGGCCGATGCCCGCAAGATTGTGCCCGGCATGCAGCTGGAGGATCTGCGCTTCGCCAAGGGCTATGGCGGTGTGCGGCCCCAGCTGATCGACAAGCGCAACCGCCGCCTAATGCTCGGGGAGGTGAGCATCCCGGCGATCCCCAGGCTGATCTTCAACGTCACCCCCTCCCCGGGCGGCACCTGCTGCCTCGGCAATGCCGAACGGGATCTGGAGGTGATCGCGGCCCAGCTGGGCTGTCGCCTGGATCGCCAGCGCTTGGCTCTCGAGCTGCATGGGGTGCCACCGACGGTGATCCGTTCGTCTGGGCTGGGGGAGCAGCTTGAGGGCCAGAGCGACGCTGCCTAGCGTGATCGGGTTTTGCCGAGATCCCGGCCATGGCCCCTGAGCGCGATCCCCAGGCGCGGGCTTTGGACCTGGTGACGGCGATGGTGCACTGGGGTCTTGATGGCGCACCGCTCCCCAATCCGCTCAGCGATGAGCCCGCCTTCCACAGCGGGGTGGGGGGGCTTTGCTTTGCTGCCGCTGCAGTTGCCGGCGGCCGTCACCGCCACCTGGGTGATTCAGACCCGCATGGTGGGCGCCATCGCCCATCTGCATGGTTATGACCTGGAGCACCAGGCAGTTCGCACCCAGATTCTGCTCACCCTGCTGGGGGAGGAGGCCGGGCAACTGCTCAAGCAGCTGGGGGTGAAGGCCGGACAGCGCCTGGCCCAGGCCCAGTTGCATCGCTTGCCGGCCGCCACGCTGCAGGCGATTAATCGGGCCGTTGGTTTCCAGCTGGTCAGTCGCTTTGGCGAGCGGGGGCTGCTGCGCCTGGAGAGTTCCATCCCCGTGCTCGGCGGTGTGATCGGCGGTGGTGTCGACTACCTGCTGACTCGTCGTCTGGGCGCGTTTGCCGCTATGTAACTGGGGCGCCTGTCCCGCGTCAACCCCCTTGGCCGTTTTGCGACAACCAAGTTGGCCGGTGAGGGCCCCCAGGTTGTCGCCGGCGACAACCTGGGGGCGGCGACACGAAAACTGAGCCACCCCGCTGCCAGAAGTCTGATCAGCACTGAGTTTTCTT
>CAMBZX010000160.1 GCA_945872185.1 Synechococcus sp. UW140
CACCGGCGCATCTACCGCCCCTGGGGTTCCTACGACGGCATCACCGAAGGCGATCGCTGGCAGGTGAAGAAGATCGTCGTCAACCCCGGCGGCTGCCTGTCGCTGCAGAAGCACCATCACCGCGCCGAGCACTGGATCGTGGTCAAAGGCACCGCCGTGGTCGAAAAGGACGGCGTCGAGGAGCTGGTGGGCGAGAACCAGAGCACCTACATCCCGCTGGGCTCCAGGCACCGCCTCAGCAACCCGGGCAAGATTCCGGTCGAGTTGATCGAGGTGCAGAGCGGCCCCTACCTCGGCGAGGACGACATCGTGCGCTTCGAAGACCGCTACGGCCGCAGCGACCGCCTGACCAACACGCCCGGCTGAAGCCGGCTCCCAAGGCATTCGGAGCTGGTCGACGACCGAAGTTCCGAGGGCGCCTGTGCGGATGGGCCTGACTCAGCCACCACAGGAAGCCAAGCTGGAGCGGCTCAGCCCTGGCGGCGGGAGGAGCCCATAGCCTGAACGCATGATTCCGGACTTGGCACGATGGCGACAGTGAAGCGGGTGGGGGCCAGCGGCCAGATCTCGCTGGGCAAGGAATTCGCCGGGCGAACCGTGCTGGTGGACTCCACCGAACCCGGGGTCTGGCTGATCAAGACAGCCCACACCATCCCGGATGGGGAACTCTGGCTCCATCAACCCGAAGCGGCTGCACGCCTGGATCGCGCCCTGAGCGCCATCGATCAGCCGGCCGCCGATACCGACCTCGACGCACTGGAACGCCACCTCGGCGCGCTGGCGTGATTCGCCTGGATCTCAACAACCGCGAATTTCAGGCCAACCTGCTCGCCCTCCAGAAGCAGAAGGCCTGGGCCGTGCTCAAAACCCTGCGCCTGCTGCAGACGATCGATTGGCGTCAGCTCCAAAGCAGCAAAGGCCTCCACTGGGAACTGATCCAGAGCCGGCAGGGGCCTCAGGGGCAGCGGCTGTTTTCCCTCAGGATCAGCCGCAGCTGCAGGGCCGTGGCCTGGCGGGATGGCGACTGGCTGCGCTTCCTCTCGCTCCATCCCGATCACGACTCGGCCTACGACTGATCGTCGGCGACGCCCGGCTGAGCGGCAGCGGCCCTCACTCCACCGTGACGCTCTTGGCCAGGTTGCGGGGCTGATCGACATCGAGACCGCGATGGGCGGCGATGTGGTAGCTGAGCAGCTGCATCGGAATCACGGTGAGCAGGGGGCTGAGCAGTTCATCCACCGCCGGCACCGGCAGCAGCACGTCGAACAACTCCGTATCCGGGCCCTCCGGCGCCACACCGATCAATTGGGCATCGCGGGCCTTGGCCTCCTGGGCGTTGGAGAGCACCTTCTCGAACACGGTGCCGGGCATGGCGATCGACACCACGGGCACCCGGGCATCGAGCAGGGCGATCGGGCCGTGCTTCATCTCGCCGGCGGGATAGCCCTCAGCGTGGATGTAGCTGATCTCCTTGAGCTTGAGGGCCCCCTCCAGAGCGATCGGATAGTTGATGCCCCGGCCCAGGAAGATCATGTCCTGGGTGTCGGCGAACAGGTGGGCCAGCTCGGCGCAACGGCGATCGTGATCTTCCACCAGGCTCTGCAGCAGGGCCGGCACCAGCCGCAACTGCTCCACCAGGGCCCGCAGCCGCGCCGGATCGGGCCCGCCGGGCCGGTGACCGCGCCGCTCGGCGAAGGCCAGCGCCAGTCCGTAGAAGGCCAGCAACTGGCCGAGGAAGGTCTTGGTGGCCGCCACCCCCACCTCGATGCCGGCACCGATATCGAGAAGGTGGGGCACCAGCCGGCCGAGGGAACTCTCGGGCCGGTTGGTGATGCCCAGCGAACGGGGGGCGAAGGCCGGGTCGGCGATCAGCTGGCGCCGCTCCTGCTCCATCGCCAGGGCCGCCAGGGTGTCGGCGGTTTCACCGGACTGGGTGACGCCGATGGTGAGCATGTGGGGCACCAGCGGCGGCGGCGCATAGCGGAATTCGCTGGCGTAGAAAACGTTGGTGGGGATGCCGGCCAGCTGCTCCAGCAGGTAAGCGCCCACCAGGGCCGCATGGCGGCTGGTGCCACAGGCCAGGATCTGGATGCGCTCCACCCCCTCGTAAACCGCCTCATCGAGGGGCAGCGCCACCAGCGCCAGCCCCTCGGAAGAGGGCAGATCAGGGGAATCGGGCGGGCGCAGCTCCGGCAGATGGCGGGCCACCCACAGGGCCGCCGTTTCCGGCTGCTCGTGGATCTCCTTGAGCATGAAGTGGCGGAAGCTGCGCTTGTCGGCCACGTGCTCGGTGCCGCTCAGCAGGCTGGGGGTGCGCTGCACCCGCAGGCCATCGCCGCCATAGAGCTCGATGCCGAGGGGAGTGAGCAGGGCCACCTCGCCGTCCTCCAGCGGCAGGATCGTGCGGGTGAAGCCGGCCAGGGCCGGGGTGTCGCTGGCGCAGAGAAACTCTCCCTCCCCCAGGCCGATCAACAGCGGTGCCTGACGGCGAGCCACCACCAGGGCGCCGGGCACCTCGGCCCAGACCACCGCCAGGGCATAGGCCCCGTGCAGCAGCGGCAGCACCTCCTGCACCCCCCGCAACAGCAAGGCCGCATCAGCGCGCATGCCCTCCGCCTGCAGTTGCGCCAGCCGACGGGCCAGCAGATGCGGAATCACCTCCGTATCGGTCTCGGAGAGAAAGTGCACGCCCTCCGCCTGCAGCTGCTCGCGCAGGCTGCGATGGTTTTCGATGATGCCGTTCTGCACCACCGCCAGCCGGCCACTGCCGTCGAGATGGGGGTGGGCATTGCGCTCCTCCGGCTTGCCATGGGTGGCCCAGCGCGTATGGCCGATGCCGCAGTGGCCCGGAGCCCCGTGCTGCTCATAACGAGCCGTGAGGTTGATCAGCTTGCCTTCCGCCTTGAGGCAATGGAGCCCGGCGGCATCCACCGTGGCGATACCCGCCGAGTCGTAGCCGCGGTATTCAAGCTGCCGCAAGCCCTCCAGCAGCTGGGGCGCCGCCTCACGCGAACCGATCAGGGCAACGATGCCGCACATAGGGACGGGTCAGCGGAGGGTGGCCACAAAAAAGCCCGGCAGGGCCGGGCTTGAGCTTATGGGAGCCCCACACCAGCGGCGCAGCGCCGGCCAGAGGCAGCGGAACGCTCAGTAGGACAGACCCATGGAGCGACTGGTCTCGTCACCGAGATAGACCCGGATGCTGAGGAAATCGGTGGGGCAGGCGGTTTCGCAGCGCTTGCAGCCCACGCAATCTTCGGTGCGGGGGGAGGAGGCGATCTGTCCGGCCTTGCAACCATCCCAAGGCACCATCTCGAGCACATCGAGGGGGCAGGCACGGACACACTGGGTGCAGCCGATGCAGGTGTCGTAGATCTTGACGGCGTGGGACATGGTCCTCGTTTGAGTGACGGGGTGCGTGAACGCGCACGGCGTGGAGCCCAAGGTACCCAAGGCGGCCGGCAGGCCAACCCGGCCGTCGCCAGCCCGTCACCCTTGTTCATACGACCCAGGCCGCGGCGACGGAAGCCGGTCAAGGCGGACCCGTAGGATGCGGCCTCTGACAAAGCGGCCATGTCCCAGGAAGCGATCTTCGAGAAAGTGCGCTCGATCGTTGCCGAGCAGCTCAGCGTTGATGCAGGCGAAGTCAAGCCGGAATCCAACTTCCAGAATGACCTCGGCGCTGACTCCCTCGACACCGTTGAGCTGGTGATGGCCCTTGAGGAGGCCTTCGACATCGAGATTCCCGACGAGGCCGCCGAAGGCATCATCACCGTCGGCGATGCTGTCAAGTACATCCTAGAAAAGCAGGCCTGAGGCGCCCATGGTGGAGGGACTCCGCCGCGTCGTCGTCACTGGCCTGGGCGCGGTCACACCGATCGGCAACGATGTCGACACCTATTGGGAAGGGTTGAGTGGAGGGCGCAATGGCGTCGCTCCCATCACCCTGTTCGATGCGGCGCGCCATGCCTGCCGCTTTGCGGCGGAGGTGAAGGGCTTCAACCCAGCCGGTTGGCTGGAGCCGAAAGAGGCCAAACGCTGGGATCGCTTCTGTCAATTCGGCGTCGTCGCCGCCAAGCAGGCCGTGGCGGCTGCCGGCCTCAGCATTGATGCCAGCAACCAGAAGCGGGTGGGCGTCGCCATCGGCTCCGGCGTCGGCGGCTTGCTGATGATGGAAACCCAGGCCCACGTCCTGGCCGACCGCGGACCCGACCGGGTCAGCCCGTTCTGCGTGCCGATGATGATCCCCAACATGGCCACGGGCCTGGCGGCGATCGCCCTCGGCGCCAAGGGACCGAGCAGCGCCGTCGCCACGGCCTGTGCCGCCGGCTCCAACGCCATCGGTGATGCCTACCGCCAGATCCAGCTCGGCCTGGCCGACGTGATGGTCTGCGGTGGCGCCGAATCTGCAATCACCCCCCTGGGGGTGGCCGGTTTCGCCAGTGCCAAGGCCCTCTCCTTCCGCAACGACGACCCGACCACTGCCAGCCGCCCCTTTGATGCCGAGCGCAACGGCTTCGTGATCGGCGAGGGCGCCGGCGTGCTGGTGATCGAGAGCCTGGAGCATGCCCAGGCCCGCGGCGCCACGATCCTGGCCGAGATTGTCGGCTACGGCACCACCTGCGATGCCCACCACATCACCTCACCATCCCCTGGCGGGGTGGGCGGTGCCGAAGCGATGCGCCTGGCCCTGGTTGATGCGCGCCTGGAGCCGGAAGCCGTGGACTATGTCAACGCCCACGGCACCAGCACCCAGGCCAACGACAGCAACGAGACCGCCGCGATCAAATCCGCCCTGGGCGATCACGCCTACCGGATTCCGGTGAGCTCCACCAAGTCGATGACCGGTCACCTCCTGGGCGGCAGCGGCGGCATTGAAGCCGTGGCAGCGGTATTGGCGATTGGCCATAACCTCGTACCGCCTACGATCAACTACAGCAATCCCGATCCGGCCTGTGATCTGGATGTCGTGCCCAACGAGGCCCGGGAACACCGCGTGAACGTGGTGCTCTCCAACTCTTTCGGGTTCGGCGGCCACAACGTCTGCCTTGCCTTCCGTCGGATGACCTGAAATCGCCGCGATTCGCGCCGAGATCCGCCCCATCCCCTGGAATCCCAGCACCTTTACCCCTTAGCCAAGCCCAGCCATGGTCGTCGCCCCCTCCACGTCCGTCGAAAGCCTGTGCATCAACAGCATCCGCTTCCTGGCGGTCGACGCGATCAACAAGTCGAACTCCGGCCACCCGGGGCTGCCGATGGGCTGCGCTCCCATGGCCTTCTCCCTCTGGGACAAGGTGCTGCGCCACAACCCCAAGAACCCGAAATGGTTCAACCGCGACCGCTTCGTGCTCTCGGCCGGCCACGGCTGCATGTTGCTGTATGCGCTATTGCACCTGAGCGGCTACGACAGCGTCACGATTGACGACATCAAACAATTCCGCCAGTGGGAATCGCGCACACCGGGTCACCCCGAAACCTTCGAAACTCCGGGCGTCGAAGTCACCACCGGCCCGCTCGGCCAAGGGATCTCCAATGCCGTGGGTCTGGCGATCGCCGAAGCCCACCTGGCGGCCAAGTTCAACCGCCCCGGCGCCACCCTGGTGGATCACTACACCTATGTGCTGATGGGTGATGGCTGCAACCAGGAAGGGGTGTCCTCCGAAGCCGCCTCCCTGGCCGGCCACCTGGGCCTGGGCAAGCTGATCGCCCTGTACGACGACAATCACATCACCATCGACGGCAACACGGCCGTGTCCTTCACCGAGGACGTGCTCAAGCGCTATGAAGCCTACGGCTGGCATGTGCAGCATGTAGCCGATGGCAACACCGATGTGGACGCGATCACCAAGGCGATCGAGGCGGCCAAGGCCGTCAGCGACAAGCCCAGCCTGATCAAGGTGACCACCACCATCGGCTACGGCTCCCCCAACAAGGCCAACACCGCCGGCGTGCACGGCGCTGCCCTCGGTGCCGATGAGGCCGAACTCAC
>CAMBZX010000161.1 GCA_945872185.1 Synechococcus sp. UW140
CTGGTGTTCCTCGGCCAGGCCCTGGAGCGCCTCGATCGCCCCGGCCTGGCCCAGCAGGCCTACGAGCGGGCCACCGCCCTTGACCCGCTCTGCTCCCGGCCCCGGCGTGCCCTGGCGGCTCTGCACCGCCGCCGCGCCGCTCACTGGGACGCCGCTGCCGCTGCCCTCAATCCCCTGGCGGCCAGCCAGCACCCATCGCCATGACCAGCTCCCCAGCATGACCAACCCACCGCCGTTGCTGCTGGTGGCCGCCACCCGCCTGGACGAGGACGCCTTCTGGCGCGATTCCCTGTTGGGACGCTCCCTGGTCCGGCCCGTCCACGCCGGCTACGGCCGCTGCATCACCACCGCCAACCGCAGCGCCCTCGCCCTTGCCTACAACCGCGTCCTCGAGCAGGCTCCGGACGAGGCCATCGTGGTGTTTTGCCACGACGATGTCTGGCTGGGGGAGGAGTCGCTGACCCAGGCGCTCGATCTGGCACTGCAGCGCTTTGATCTAGTCGGGGTGGCTGGCAACCGACGTCGTTTCGATGGCCAGCAGGGCTGGTGGCTGCAGGCCGATGGCAGTAGCTGGGATGGTCCCAACCTCGTCGGTGCTCTGCGCCACGGCAGCCCGGAGGCGGCTGAACGGCAGCCCTACGGCCCCAGCCCGGCGGCGGCCGCGCTCCTGGATGGCGTGTTCCTCGCTGGCCGGGTCGCCGTACTGCGCCGCGCCGGCCTGCGTTTTGATCCCCAGTTCCCCTTTCACTTCTACGATCTCGACCTTTGCCGCAGCGCCGAACAGGCGGGACTGCGCCTGGGCGTGTGGCCACTGGATCTGATCCACGCCAGTGCCGGTGCCGCCTTCACCCCCAGCTGGAAGGCGGCGTTGTTCTTCTACCGCCGCAAGTGGGAGCCCATCACCCCCAGCGTCGCTGGCGCCGCCGGCTCCGCCCTGGTGGCCCTCTACGCCGAAGCCCGCGCCCACCAGCTGCTGGAGCAATGGTCCCAGGCCCTGGCCGGCTATGAAGCCGTGCTGAGCCTGGATCCCCACCACGTCCGCGCCCTGGTGCAGCAGAGCCTGGTGTTGCACCAGCTTCAACGCCATAGCGAGGCCCTCGCCAGCCTCGATGCGGTCCTGGTTCTCGATCCGGCCAACGCCACCGCCCTGGCCAACCGCGCCAGCCTGCTGCAGGTGCTGGACGATCCCGCCGGCGCTGAAGCGGCCCTGGGCGCCGCCCTGGCCCACCGCCCCGACGACACCGATCTCCTCTATCGCTTCGCCGCCCTGCTGGCACGGCAGCACCGCCACCTCGAGGCGATCGCAACCCTGCGGCAGCTACTGCGCCACGACCGCCTGCACATCCAGGCCCTGCTCGATCTGGGTGGGCTGCTGATGGAGGCCGAGCAGTTCTCCTTGGCCCTTGCCGCCTTCCAGCGGGTGCTCCGCCAGCAGCCGGACCATGGCGCCGCCCTCTTTGGGCTTGGCCAGTGCCAGGAGGCCGGCGGCGATGCCGAGGCCGCCCTGGCCACCTACTGCCGCGGTCTGGAGCACGCCCCGGACGAGCTCAACCTGCTCACGATGGCCGAGAGCATGCGGCTGGGGCTCTGCCTCTGGGAGGACTTCGACGGGCGCATGCAGCTGTTGGGCGAGCGCCTGGCGCAACGGCTCGACGCCGGCGATCCCGTGCCGATGGCGGTGCCGATGCGGCTGCTCAGCTTCCCCTTGCCCCTGGAACTGCCGCGCCAGGTGGCGGCCTGTCACGCCAAGGCGATCGCCGCCTCCATGGCGCCTTTGGTGCGTGATCGCTCCGAGCCGCCAGGGCCGCTCCAGCCGGCCATCCCCAAGGCACCTGCCGGCGCAGCCGGCACGAGCAGGCCGTTGCGCATCGGCTATCTCTCGGCCGATTTCCGTTGTCACGCCATGGGCGGCCTGATCCACGGCCTGTTCGCGCAGCACGACCGTCGCCGTTGTCTGCCGATCGGCTACATGCTCGCCGCCAACCGCGATCGCTTCACCCACTCCGTGGCCCGCGGCTGCGAGCGCCTGCGCGATGTCAGCCAACTCGGCAGCGAGGCGCTGGCCCAGCAGATCGAAGCCGACGGCATTGATGTGCTGGTCGATCTGATGGGCTACACCCACCAGGGTCGCCCCTCGGCCCTGGCCCTGCGGCCGGCGCCACGGCAGCTGCTCTATCTCGGTTATCCCGGCTCCTCCGGTGCCCCGTTCCTCGACGGCATCGTTGCCGATGCCTGGTTGATCCCTCCGGAGCTGGAGCGCGGCTACAGCGAACCGGTGCTGCGCCTGCCCTGGGGCTTTGTGTGTTCAGCGCCCCTGCCAGCGGATCCAGGTGAGCCGCTGCCGCCCAATCCCAGCCGCGCCGCCCTCGGGCTGGAGCCCAACCAGATGGTGTTCGCCTGCTTCAACCGCCCCGACAAGTTCGACCCCCAACGTTTCGACGCCTGGATGGCGGTGCTGCGGGGGGTGTCCGGCAGCGTGCTGCTGCTGGTGGTGGGCCATCCCGCTGTCCAGCGGCGGCTGCAGGAACGGGCCCAGAGCTGCGGCGTCGAGCCCGGCCGGCTGATCTTCGCCGCCAAGACCCCCGCCGCCCAGTTCCCGGCGCTCTGCCGCCTCGCCGATCTCTTTCTCGACACCGCCCACTACGGTGCCGGCGCCACCGGTGCCATGGCTCTGCAGGCGGGCCTGCCCCTGCTCACCTGCCCCGCTGAGGCCTTCGTGTCCCGCATGGGGGCCAGCCTTTGCGCCGCCGTCGGCATGGGCGATCTGATCTGTGCGAGCCCCGAGGCCTACGTGGACAAAGCGATTGAGCTGGGCCGCGATCCTGAGCAGCTGCAGCAGCGGCGCCAGCGCCTGCTTGATCCGGACGCCAACCTGCCCCTGTTCGACACCGCCAGCTGGGTGCGCCACTGGGAGGCTCTGCTGCACAGCCTGGCCTGAGCCGATCGGCTAGAGGCTGCCGCGACCCTTCAGCAGTCTGCTGATCCCGCTGGATTCATTCACAGGGGCGCAGCCACGATCTGGTCGCCTCTCCTTCCCACCCCCGCTCCGGCAGGGCTTTTGGTTTTCTATGCTCCTTGGAACGGTCTAATACGGCCTCGAATCTCCATGCAATTGCCGAGCAAGCTGGCGATCTTCGTCACCTTTCACTTTGCCGAGACGCGGCTGCCCTACCTGCAGACGATCTGCCAGGAGTTCGCAAGCCTGGGGGAGTCAGTCAAAGTCTACATCTTCACCAACGATATCCTGCAGCACGCTACAATTGAGGCAGCCATCCAGTGCTATGAACTGGATATCGAGATCCTCAGCCCAACCCTTTTAGGTCATCCCTACCTGTTGACATGGTGCCATCTCGCCAAGGCCAGAGAACTCTTCAACTCCGACCCCAGCATCAGCCACTTCCTCTATCTGGAAGATGACATTCACATCACTCAGACTAACGTAATCTGGTGGCTGCGTGCGCGCCAGCGACTCCATCAATACGGATTCTATCCAGGCCTTTTGCGTTATGAAGTGCATCCTGCAACTGAGGTGCTCTACAGCAGCGATGTGATTGCCCCAGCCATTTACGAAGACACCAGCAAACTGGTTCTCAAAGATGGCAGCTACGCTTTCCTCAACCTCAACTACCCCTACCAAGGCCTGGCCTTACTGGATCGGGAGCTGATGGAGGAATACCTGCAGATGCCAGACAAAGAAATCGACAAGAGCATTTGGGGACTCCGCGAAAAAGCGAACCAATACCTCACCTTCTGGAACGTCCCCCCGGGCTATCAATCCCGCACCATGGTGGGCTATGACGTGACCTGCCAACGGATTGATTCTCGTTGCCTGGTTCATCACCTGCCCAATTCTTATGCGACCGACCCGGAGGAGGAGTTGGGGAAGGTGCCGCTGGCGGGGCTGATACGGTTCAGGGGTAACGGAGAGGGAGCCAATGCCACACCAGGCAAACCTGGTGCCCAATAATCGGCAAGGAAGCTGCTGGCCTGGGCTTCCACGGTTTTTCCTGGACTTTTTAATAGCGATGCTGGAATCTGGAGATGCTAGAGTTATCACAGACCCTCACCCTGGGATGAGGACGTTTTGATCAATGATTGACGGACTTGATCAGAATGCAGATTAGCAAGCAAGGCTGACCAGGCTTATCGTTGGATCCCCCTCGGATCTTGATCAGTGGCTCTCCCCCCCCGACATCTGGCGGCCGAAAATTGGCGGGCATCAAGAAATACTTCCTTGGCGATAATGCAAGGCCAGATCGGCCGCGGAACTTCGGGCATGCAAGACGGCCGTTCTGCTGGCAGCCGTTATGCTGGCGGCACTCTTGCAGTTGGCGAAACGCTACCGCGTCGATGCCCCGGGGGCCGATAAGCGCAAGCGGCAGGCCTGAATCGAGCGGCAGATGGCGGCGCTCGGCACCCTCGGCTTACCTGTCAGGATGGCGTTGAAAGATCTAGCTCGGAATGCGGAGACTTCATGACCACGACCATACGCATTGCCGTCATCGGCGCCGGGCACTCCGGGCTCTGCATGGGCATGCAGCTCAAGCGCGCCGGGATCGACGATTTCGTGATCCTCGAGAAGGGGGCCACGCTTGGCGGCACCTGGCGCGACAACACCTATCCCGGCGCTTCATGCGACGCGCCCTCCTACCTGTACAGCTTTTCCTTCAACCAGAAGGGCGACTGGAGCCGCCGCTTCGCCTGGCAGCCGGAGCTGCTCGCCTATGCGGTCGAGTGCGCGGTGCGCTCCGGCCTGCTGCCACACATGCGGTTCAAGGCCGAGGTCGTGGCCGCGCGCTTCGACGAGAACCGCAGTCTCTGGCGAGTCGAGCTGGCCGGCGGCGAGGTGGTCGAGGCGCAGTTCCTGGTCACGGGCGTCGGCCAGCTGCACCGGCCGGCGACCCCGGCGATCGCCGGGGTCGCCGGCTTCAAGGGCTCGCAATTCCACTCGGCGCGCTGGGATCACAGCGTGGACCTCGACGGTAAGCGCATCGCCGTGATCGGCAACGCGGCGAGCGCGGTGCAGTTCGTGCCGCAGATCGCACCGCTCGCAGCCGAGCTCACGATCTTCCAGCGCTCGGCCAACTGGCTCCTGCCGCGCAAGGACCGCCTCTACACGCCCGGTGAACAGCGCCGTCGCAACCGCTGGCGGTGGCTCGCCCGGCTGCACCACAAGGCCCAGTGGTTCTTCATCGGCGAGCTGCAGCTCACGCCGCTGATGAAGCAAGCGCGGATCATGCAGTGGCTGGCGACGTACAAGTCCTTGGGGCACCTGCGGCGGCAGGTTCGCGACCCCGCGCTGCGAGCAAAGCTGGTGCCCGACTACCCGATCGGCGCCAAGCGCGTGCTGTTCAACGACGACTACTACCCCACGCTCGGCCGCGACAACGTCCGGCTGGTGACGAGATCGATCGAACAAATCGAGCCCGACGGAGTGCGCACGTACGACGGCGAGCTCGTGCCCGTCGATGTGATCGTGTTCGCGACGGGATTCCACGCCACCGACTTCCTCGCGCCCATGGCGATCACCGGAGTGCGCGGGCGCGAACTTCGCGAGGAGTGGCGCGCCGGCGCGCACGCCTACCTCGGCGTGACCGTAAGCGGCTTCCCGAACCTCTTCATGCTGTACGGCCCGAACACCAACCTCGGCCACAACAGCATCCTCGTGATGATCGAGGTGCAGGTGAGCTACATCCTCGACGCCATCCGCCAGATGGATGCGCGCGGGCTCCGGCGCATCGACGTCAGGCGCGAGGTCATGGACGAGTACAACAGGGGCCTGCAGCGCGACCTCGCGAAGTCCGTATGGTCGGCCGACAAGCAGAGCTGGTACAAACTCGCCGACGGCACTATCACCAACAACTGGCCGCACGGCACCATCCGCTACCGGCGCATGCTGCGCCGCGCCGACCTCGAGGCTTACGACACGG
>CAMBZX010000162.1 GCA_945872185.1 Synechococcus sp. UW140
CCGAAGTGGGGATCGGCCAGGGCAGCGGCCATCTCCTGAATCACCGCTACCGGCACCTGGCGATCGCGGGTGCAGTTCCACTCCAGGCAGGTGGGCAGGGGCGTGTAGAGCCACCAGCCGATCCACTCCACCGGGCGCGGCAACGGCAACGCCTGGATGATCGCCAGCCGCCAGGCCCGTTTGGCGTGGGTGGCATCGACGATCACCGGCCGCCCCTCAGTCATGGCTTCCAGCAAACGCTGTTGCAGTCGCTGCTGGATGTCGGGCCAGGGGCCCTGCACGGCCGCATCACCGAACACCTCGGCGCGGATCCCATCGGTGGAGAGCACCAGCGCCGGCGGTTCACCGGGGCCGCTGAGCAGGGGCGCCAGCGCCCGAGCCAGGGTGGTCTTGCCGCTGGCGGGCGGACCGATCAGCAGGTGACAGCGCAGCGGAGCCATCGGGGCAGGGGGAGGCAGAGGCGCCGGCAGAGCGCCTCGATCATCGCAGTCTTTCGCAGGAGAACCCATGTCGCTAGCGATCGCTGCGCAGACGTTGGTTGAACTTTGGATCCAAAGGCAGCGTGGCCGGCTCCAACTCCGTTCAAACCCAGCCTCGATCTGCTGGAGCTCACCGCTAGGCAGTCCAAGGCGGGTCAACCTCTGGCCCTGTTGCCAACCACACGCTGTAGCTGAATCCTGAATGGGCAGGTGGCATTAAAGCGTTCAACCGTGGCCGAGACAGGTGTTCAGCGGTTTCTAAGGCCGAACACACCGGAGTTGCCGGACAGGCCATGGAGGTGGAAAACGGCGCTCGTCGTGGCCGTCTCCCTGAGCGAGGCCGATGCCCCCTTCCACGCCCTGGCCCGAGGCGCTCTTGCTGGCGATCGATCAGCCCGGTTGCAGGCTTCCGTTGGCTGCGCCACCTCAAGCCCCGCTTGTCCATGGCCCGGCGTTGCATGGTCTGGCTGCGGCTGCTCTTGCCTGAGCTGCTTGCAGCCACCCGGCTCCACGATGAACCGATACTCTGCCCGGGCCCGGTACCGTCCGATCTCCACGCTCGCCAGCCATCGCACCTCGGTTCTGGTCCCTGCTGAGCGCTCCTGACTGCCCCCGCTGAGATCGACACCCCCTGCTCCTCTGGATCCAGCTCCTTTGGTTGCCCCGTCCCCTGACACCATGACTTTTGATGCGGTTGTCGTCGGCGCTGGCGCCAACGGCTCGGTGGCTGCCATGGTGCTGGCCGAAGCGGGGCTGCGCGTGCTGCTGCTGGAGGCGGGGCCTGCGTTGACGCCGGGCCAGGCCCGCAGCAACGAACCACTGGACAGCCTGCGACGCCTTGCCCATCTCGCCAGCGGCCGCCATCGCAACCAGGCCAACCATCCCGGTTACTGGAAGCACAATCCGGAGCTGTTCATCGATGAACGGCTCCATCCCTACACCACGCCTCCAGACCAGCCGTTTCTGTGGACCCGCGGCCGCCAGGTGGGCGGCAAAAGCCTCACCTGGGGTGGCATCACCCTGCGGCTCTCACCGACGGAGTTCCGCGCCGCTGAACGGGACGGCCATGGTCCTTGCTGGCCCATCGGCAGTGCCGAGCTGGCCCCGTTCTATGGCCGCCTTGAACGCCTGCTCGGCATCCATGGCCATGCCGATGGACTGCCCCAGCTGCCGGACGGGGAGTTCCTGCCGCCCCTGCCCCTCACCCCCGGTGAAGCGCATCTACGGCGGGCCATCGGCCGGGAGCTGGATCTGCCGCTGATCCATTCCCGGGGTTTTGCACTGTCCCGGCCCACGGCCAGCCAACCGTGGCCCCGCTCCAGTGCCCAGGGGGTGACGCTGGCCAGGGCTTTAGCGACAGGCAGGGTGCGGTTGCGGCCCAACGCGCTGGTGAGCCATCTGCAGATGAAGGCCGGCGAAGACCGGGCTGAGGCCGTGGTGCTGATCGATACCAGCAGCGGTCAGATGGAGCGGGTGGCGGCCCCGTTGGTGGTGCTCTGTGCCTCCACGATCGAGTCGGTGCGCATCCTGCTGAACTCGCAGGAGGGCCAGCAGAGCGGCGGCCTGATCGATCCCTCCGGTTGCCTGGGCCACTACCTGATGGATCACATTTCCACCTGCCGCTTCTTTTCGATCCCTGACCTCGCCAAACCCGAAGGGCCCGTGGAGCTTTCCGGAGCCGGCAGCTGCTTCATCCCCAATACGGTCAATCTGCAGGGCAATGACGGGCTTGGCTTTCAGCGGGGCTACGGGATCTGGACCGCGCTGCAGCGCTTCGATCCACCGCGGCCCCTGCAACGCCGCCCGCAGGACGCCACTGGCTTCCTGATTGCCCATGGCGAGGTGCTGCCCGAGGCCAGCAATCGCATCAGCCTTGATCCCGAGGTGCGGGATGCCTGGGGCCTGCCGGTGCCCCACATCAGCTGCCGCTGGGGCAGCAATGAGAGCGCCATGGTGGCCCACATGCATGGGCGCATGGAGGCCGTGGTGGCGGCAGCCGGCGGCACGATCCGGCCGCTGGCAGACCTGTTCAGACTGCCGTTGCTGGAACCGCTGATTTTGCGCAGTGCCGCGGTGCGGCCGGAGGTGCCTCCACCTGGCTACTACATCCATGAGTTGGGCGGAGCCCGCATGGCAGGCACTCCCGATGGCGGCGTCGTCGATGCCTGGAACCGCTGCTGGGGCGCCCGCAATGTGCTGGTCACCGACGGTGCCTGCTGGCCGAGTGCCGGTTGGCAGAGTCCGACGCTGACGGAGATGGCCGTGACCTGGCGCGCCTGTGCCGCCGCCGCTGCGGCCTTGGCCCAGGCGTAACCCTGCCGCTGGCCTGGTCGCTGGGCGGACTGTCAGCCATTGCCCATCAAGGGCACGGCTGGTGTCAACGACAACACTTCGCACCAACCTCGCTGTTCACAATGACGAGGCGACCTTTCACAGGGTCGGGCAAGGGAGTACATAGCGAGGGTTGGCCCCCTCGCTTTTTTTTTGGGTCTGCGCTCCACCCAGGCCCAGCATCTCGTCCCAGTTCCACCCAGGACCTCAGCGCCGCATCTGTTCGCCGATCTCGATCGCCGATCTCGAGCCCCGATCTCGATTGCCGGCTGCTTCTGGGGTCGTGTCAGGCCAGGCGCCTTGCCGTGTTGGACGACCCCCCCTGTCTTGATTCACCCCACGCAGCGGCGTCAGGCCCAGTCCTGGTTCGGCGACTGGGGGCGCCCTGCTCCTGCTGGACCCGGGTCCAGCCCATGGCCTGCTTTCACTGCAGGCGCGTCAACACGCGGAAGCGCTTCAGCCATTGGTTGACCCGTCGCCGCAGCCGCGGTGGCACCTCCTGCACCAGTTGGCCCAGCTCCCGCGCCGCCAGCCGATGCAGGCAGCGCACATCCACCGACCAGAGCACCTCCGCTTCGCGAATCAGTCGCGCCCAGCTGCGGGCAGCCTGCCAGCGGCGCAGGCCCGGGCCCAGGGAGCACCCCGGCGGCATCGAACGGGCTGGTGGCCTGGGGAGCATGGGTCTGAAAACCCGGTGATCTGCCCCAGCTTGGCCAGACTTCGCCTTGGTGGCAGCTACATTCTGGTTGGTGGCAGCCACATTCTGGCTTGCTCACGGTCTGGCTCCCTGGTCTGGCTCCCTGCGTGGTTGGCGAGCGAGTGCCTGGCCGTGGGTGATGTTCAGGCTGTGCGCGGCAGCACCCCGTCCAATGGATCCACGGGTTCGACAACAAAGGAGAGAGATTCCACTTCCCGCTCGCTCAAGCGCCGGCACCAGGCACCACGCACCGGCTCATTCCAGCGGAAGCCAGCCTCCTTGGCCCGATGGCGCTCGGCGTAGCCGAGACAGGCGCGATAGAGGCGGCGGGGCTCCAGGGCCATTTGCAGTAGCAGCTCCAGGTCGGGGGATCGTTCAAACACCTGGATCAGATAAATGCAGTCGGTGAGGGCCCGATGGGCCGCCCAGACCGGGACGCCATAGGCCAGGGCCAGATCCCGCACCGACGGGGTGGCCCGCAAGTGGCGCTCGGCGGGCCAGCGGATGTCCTCCATCGAGCAGATCCAGGGTTTGGCCAAGGGCGGCAAGGGGCCGTGACCGAACCACTGGCGATCGAAGCTGACGTTGTGGGCGACCACGGCATCGGCTGCCGCCACCATGGCCTCGAAACAGGTCAGGCCGGCCTGCCAGGGCTGGTTCAGCCGACTCACCTCAGCGGCGATGCCATTGATCGCTTCCGCCGGATTGCTGGGGCAGGGCAGCAGGAACGACACCTGCATCAGCACCGCCCGGCTGGGCACATGAAACAGCACGGCCCCCACCTCGATGCATTGACCTTGGTCGCGGCTGAGGGCCGTGGTTTCGGTGTCCAGCACCAGCAACCGTTCCGGGCAGCTGGGCAGGGAACGCCCTGGGGCCGCCGCCAGCGGGGTGACAGCCAGCACCGGTACGGCCAGCATCGGCGCGGAAGGCGATGCGGCAGTTGTTGGTGCGGCTGCGGTTGCGGTCTGGGAGCGGCCCCCACGCCGGGCTGGGGGCTCAGCTGCCGGCTCCGGGGGCTGAAGCGAAAGGGATGGATCAGGGGCAGGAACGGATTGCAGCGGGGCGCTAGCTCCGCAACCGCGATCCAGGGATCTTTGATCCACGGATCTGTGATCCACGGATCTGTGATCCTCGGATCTTTGATCCACTCTGTGATCCACCGCTCCCTTGACCAGGGCCGTGGCTGTCGCTACCACGGCGGCCAGGGGCTGAGGAGCGGAAGGCCTGGAGGCCACGGGCGGGGATTCGGCCCGTGGCGGCTCCACTGAGGCCGGGGTCACTGGCTTGGATGACTCAGCCTTGGATGACTCGGCTTGGGATGACTCAGCTGTGGCTGGCACGGCGGCGGATCGAAGCGAGGCCGCTGGCTCGCAATCCGCTGCGGTGCTCTCCGGGGAGTCGGTGTCGAGCGCCGGGCGCTCCGCTGGGGGCAAAGGCTGCGAGGGCAGCTCCTGGGCCTGGGCCTGGGCCGGGCCGGGCGGCGGCGATGGTTCAGCGGCTGGAGGCCGCGGTCGCTCGGCCGGCGGGCCCTGGCCCTGATCGCTTTCGGGGCTGGCCGCGTTGATCAGGGCCAGTAGATCAGGTTGTTCCCAGAAGCTAGCTTGCTCCGCCATGGCCCACCGCTCGACACCTCCCATCGTCCCAGCTGACGCAAATGACAAAGCGTCGGCGCCGCCCTCTTCTTAGGGTTGAGCTTCTGCTTCTGGATCCATGCCCAGCTCCCTGGCCAGCGGTGATCGCGCCCCCCAGATTGCCCTGGTCGATGCCACTGGGGTGGAGCGACGCAGCGAGGCCCTCGCCGGCAAGGCCCTGGTGCTGTTCTTCTATCCCAAGGACGACACCCCCGGCTGCACGATGGAGGCCTGCGCCTTCCGCGACAGCTACAGCGATCTCCAGACCCTGGGGGCCGAGGTGTGGGGGGTGAGCGGTGATGACGCCGCCAGCCATCGCCGCTTCGCCAGCAAGCACCAGCTGCCCTTTCCGCTGCTGGTGGACAAGGGCAACGGCCTGCGCAAGGCCTTCGGTGTGCCCAGTGTGCTCGGGCTGCTGCCCGGACGGGTCACCTATGTGATCGACGGCGCCGGCGTGATTCGCCATGTGTTCAACAACCTGCTGGATGGGCCGGCCCATCGCCGCGAGGCCCTGGCGGTGCTGCGGCAGCTGCGGGATGAAGCGGGTACGGATGGCTGAAACCACGGACTGGTTTCAACGGGGTCCGCTCTGGTGTCTTGAACCGCCCAACGCTGACCTCCGGGCCCCCGGCCGTGCCGACCGGCTGGAGTTCATCGGCGGCAGCTACCTCGCCGCCACCCCCCAGCTCAGTTATCGGCGCCTGCTGGAGGCCTTCAGCCTGCAGGGCTGGAGTGTGCG
>CAMBZX010000163.1 GCA_945872185.1 Synechococcus sp. UW140
TCGCTTCAGTGATGTCTGGCGTTTGAGATTGATTGCGGTATTGATGATGTGGGGCGGTCTTCAGGGTTTTGGCGCATCAAGTTGAAAAGAGTGATTAGCTGCATTCTCGGCATGATTTCGACCTGGTCCCCCTTTGCCGTGGAGAAGCCTTTGAGTGCTATCGGGCGTTCGCTGCGCAACAAGCTCCTGGGGTGGCCCAGAGCCGGCTCCGGTTCCGCCGCGGCAGCCGCGAGCGCCCGCTTCCCTGGTGGTGGGGATGGTGGGGATGGATGCCGGCGGGTTCTCCCAAGGGAGCACCAGCTGCATTGGGTCCCCTGCCGGCCCGCTCAGTAGCTGCCGCCGTTGCGGCGCTGGTGCACGGCCGTGGTGGCTTTGGCATCGAGCAGGCCGCCGTGGCCCACCTCGGCATAGATCACCCAGTGGTCGCCGCATTCCATCCGCTGCTTTACGGTCGCTTCCAGCCAGGCCACGGCCTCCGGCAGCAGCGGCTGGCCGCCCGGACTGACCTGGGTCTCGAGGCCGGCAAAGCGGTCGGCGCCGGGGGGGAAGGGCCGCAGGAAGCGTTTCATCGGCTCCCGTTCCCGCCCGGCGGCCAGCACGTTGAGAGCGAAACGATCGCCCACGTGCAGCAGGGTTTCCACGGAGCGGTCCTTGGCTACCGCCACGGTGAAGCCGGGGGGGGAGAAGCTGGCCTGGCTCACCCAGCTGGCCACCATCGCGCCGCTCTGGCTCTGCTCTGCCTCTCCTTTGCGGGCGGTGAGCACGCAGAGCGACCCCACCACCCGGCCGAGGGCCTGGATTGCAGGATTGCTGCGGCTTTCGTTGAGGCCGCCGCCGGTGCGGCGCAGCTGGCTGCGGCGGCGTTCGGTTTCCAGCTGCCGGCCGAGGGCGGTGCCCGTTTCCTCCAGGGCGCGCAGGGTGGCCAGATCGGGGCTGAACTTCACCCGGATCGGCTCGAAGGCGAAGCTGAAGCCGCCATCGCGCAACTTGCTCTCCAGCAGATCGATCGCTTCGCCGCTCCAGCCGAAGCTGCCGAACACGCCCACGGGTTTGCTCCGGTCGCCTTCGGCCAGCAGCGTGCCGAGGGCTGACACGATCGGGGTGGGTGCATGGCCCCCCAGGGTGGGCGAGCCGATCAGCAGGGCATCGCAGCTGCGGATCGTGGCCAGCAGCTGGTCGGCTGAGGCGAACTCACAGTTGAGGCTCTCCACTCTCACCCCGGTGCGCGAGACCCCCTGGGCGAGGGCATCGGCGATGGCGGCGGTGTTGCCGTAGGCACTGGCATAAAGGAGCCCCACGGACAGGTTGGCCCGTCCCTGGGCCGCCCCCCAGCGGCGGTAGTCGGCCAGCAGGCTGCGCCAGCTTTCGGCAATCGCCGGCCCGTGGCCCGGCGCGATCGTGCGGATCGGCAGCTCATCGAGCCGGTCCACCACGCTTTCCACCTGGCGGGCCATCGGCGCCATCAGGCAGTCGTAGAAGTAGCGGCGATCTTCCTCGGTGCTGTCGCGATTGGCTTCGGCGAAGCTTTCGCTGCAGAGGTGGGCGGCGAAGAACTTGCCGCTCATCAGCAGGCCGGTGCGTTCCTCGAAGGCCATCAGCGCCCCGGGCCAGCGGGGCGTCGGCACCGGCAGCAGGCAGAGCCGGTGGCCGCCGGCCAGTTCGCGGCAGGCCTCCTGCTTGACGATATCGATGGCGGGCAGCGGGGGCGCGGGCCGCTGGGGGGCGGTTGGCTCGGAGCTGGCTGGCTGGACGGCTTTGCTCTTGCCCGCACCGCTCGCCTCAGCCGTGCCCGCTGCCGGCGACCGGCCCGGCTGCTGCTGGTCCCAGAGCTCCTCGATCAGCCGGGCGCCGGCGTTGGAGGCCACCAGCATCAGGGCCGGCCAGCGCCGGGCCAGCTCGCGCAGCAGGGCCACCCGGTTGGGGTTGACGTGGCCCACCACCACCTTCAAGGCCGCATCGGCGCTCACCAGGGCGCCCAGCTGCTCCAGGAAGGGCGCAGCGAAGGAGGCGCCAGGCGGGTGCACCAGCACCGGTGGCACGCTCTGGCCGCCGTCGGTGCTGCCGGCGTCGAACAGGAAACTGTTGGCGCTGGTGCCCCGTTCCAGGCCGTACTCCACCTCGAAGCGCAGTCGCCGTGGGCTGAGGCAGCGCAGGCAGGTGAGCCCCGGATCGATCGGCAGGCGGATGACGCGGCGGTCTTGTCCGGACGGGGCCATCAGCCTGGGATCTGCGGAAAGACGACTTTAAGAAGGTCCAGTTCAGATCCCGGGCCGGCAGGACATGTTGTGGGCCGCCGCTGTGGCGGCGATCCGTCGATGGAAGTGGCCCGCGTTGGTCATGGCCCGTGTAGCTCTTGGCGCGAGTTCCTCACATAAGCTCGCGGCAAGAATTGCCAATCATCTCGGAATGTTCAGCATTGAGGTTGTCGCTCTCTATGTGTCTCGCCACCCCGAGCTGACGCCCGGCTATTCGGAGCACCATTCCGACCCCTTCGAGTCCCCCTACGGCTTTGAGGCCTCCGGATCGTGGAACTGGAGGAGCGCCCTGGACACGTTTGGACCCGCCCTGTTGCGCGAACGGATCAAGGTGGCCGTCGAAGCGCCCCTCACCGGTTCCCAAGCCAACAACGGCCAGGACATCTGGCGCGGCACCCGGCTGGCGGCCGAGCAGATCAACCTGGCAGGCGGTGTCGATGGGAAGTTGATCCAGCTGCTGGCGGCCGATGACCAAGCCAATCCGGCGCTGGCTCTGCCGGTGGCGAAACGGGCCGCCGCCCGCGGCGCCGTGGCGGTGGTCGGCCCTTACAACTCTGGGGTGGGCGTTCTCAACCTGCCGCTCTACGAAAAGCTGAGGGTGGTTCCCCTGCACCTCACCTCCAGCAACGAGACCGATGGCGAGGGGGTGACGATCCAGCCCAAGAACAATCAGATCTCGCCGCCGGAGGTCGCCTACATCGAGTCCTTCCAGCCCAGTCGGGTGGCCATGCTGGTTGACCCGTCCGACTACACCACCGGCATGGCGGACCGCAATCAGCAGTCCCTCGAGGCTGACGGCGTGGAGGTGCTGAGGTTTGAAGTTCGCGAGGGGCTCAGCGATTACAGCGATGTCGTGAGCCAAGCCCTGGCGACCCAGCCGGACGTGGTGTACGTGAGCACCTACTACCCCGAGGGAGCGAGTATCGCCAAGGATCTGGAGGCCCTGCAGACCGGTTTGCCGGTGCTGTTCGGCCTGGCCAATGTCGATGCCGCCTTCGTGGAGCAGGCGGGTCTGGCGGCCAGTCAAATCGGTGCGTTCTGCGGTGTGCCCGATCCCAGCCAGCTGCCCACGGCCACTGACTACGTCGAGGATTACATCACCCGCTACAGCGAGCAGCCCGGTGTCTGGGGCACCTTCGGCTACGACTCTCTCAAGCTCTGGGCCCAGGACGTGGATCGATTCAAGACGGTGGCCTATGGCCCGGTACTGCAGGCGCTGCGCGAGACCCGGGACTATTTGGGCCAGACCGGAACGATCAGCATCGACCCGATCACCGGCAATCGCCTAGAGCTCCCCATCTACATCCTGGACGTCAACGACGAGGGTGTGTTCGTGATCGAATAGACGCCGCTCAGTAGTGGTTGCCCACTTTGCGGTGGTGCACGGCGGTGCTGGCCTGGGTGTCGGCAACGTTGCCCTCCTCGACCACGGCATAAATGATCCAGTGGTCGGGGCCTTCCAGCCGCTGGGCGACGCGGCAGCCCAGGTAGGCCAGGGCATCGCCCAGTACCGGACCGCCGGCGGCCACCCCCTCGAGCACGTTGACGCCGGCGAAGCGGTCGGCGCCGGGCGGGAAGCGCCGCAGGAAGTGCCGTAGCAATTGCTGGTGGTTGTCTTCCCGCAGCACGTTGAGCACGAAGCGGTCGCCCACCTGCAGCAGGGCCTCGATCGCCCGGTCCTTGGCCACGGCCACGGTGAGGCCCGGCGGCTCGAAGCTGGCCTGGCTCACCCAGCTGGCCACCATGGCGCTGCTGCGCTCGGCGTCGCCGTCGCTCTGGCGGGCGGTGACCACATACAGCCCGCCGGCGAGGCGGCCCAGGGCCCGGTCGAGATCGCCGTCGAGGGACTTCATTGCGGCGATCGTCTTCTCCCGCGTGAGCAGTTGGCCCAGATCGGTGCCCGCCTCTTCGCAGAGCTGGTAATCGGCCGCCCCCGGCACCTGACGGATGCGCAGCGGTTCGAAGGCGCTCTTCTGGCCCAGGCTGCGCAGCTGGCTGGCCACGGTGTCGATCGCCTCGTCGTTGCCGCCGAAGGCGTCGTAGCAGCCCACCCACTGCTTGGGCTGCAGGGCCGCCAGCAGGGTGCCGATGGCGCTCTGGAGCTCGGTATCGGGCTGGGCGGGCCAGGTGGGCACCACCACCGCCGCCGCCTCGCCGATCAGGGCGGCCAGCTCCTGGGCATCGGTGGCGCGCAGATCCACCAACTGCACCTGGGCCTCGGCCTTGCCGATGCCGCGGGCGATTGCCTGGCTGAGCCGGTCACAGAAGCCGTACTGGCTCACGTAGCAAACGGCGGCATAGGCCTCGCCCTTGCTGCGAGCGCGGCTCCAGTCGCCGTAGTCCCCCAGCCAGAGGCTGAGGTGATGGCGCAGCAGCGGGCCATGACCCACCGCCACCGTGGTGATCGGCGGCAGGGCCTCCATGCGTTTGAGCGCCTGCAGCACGCTGCGGGCATTGGGGCCCATCAGGCAGTCGTAGTAGAAGCGAAAGTCCGGGGCGATGGCGCCGGGATCGCTGTCGAACAGCTCCTCGCTGCAGTAGTGCAATCCGAAGGCATCGCAGGTGTAGAGGATGCCGGTGCCGTGGTCGAAAGAGAAGATCGTGTCCGGCCAGTGCAGGTTGGGGGCACTGAGAAACTCGAAGCGGTGCGGCACGCCGCTGTCGGGGTTGGTGCCCAGATCCAGCTCTTCGCCGCTTTTCACCGCCCGGCTCTTGAAGGGCCGGTGCACCTGGTTCTCCAGGAACTGGATCGCCACCTTCGATCCCACAATTTCGATCTCGGGGTTGAGGTCGATCAGATGGCCGATCAGGCCGGAGTGGTCCGGTTCGGTGTGGGAGACGATCAGATGGTCGATCGCCAGCGGATCGATCTGCTCCAGCAACAGCGGCAGCCAGGTGCCCTCGAACTTGAGATGGCTGGTGTCGATCAGGGCCGTGCGTTCGCCCCGCACCAGGAAGGCGTTGTAGGTGGTGCCGTTGCGCAGGCCGAACTCGATGTCGAAGCGGCTGCGATCCCAGTCCAGCGAGCGGATCGTGGTGGTGTCAGGGCCAATCGTTTCGCACTGCAGCGAGAGGCGCGGGGGCGCGGATGCAGTGGTGCCGCTGGCCGTAGCGCTCGCTCCCATGGGTCGCCTCAATCGGGTGCAAACTCTAGGCAGGGTCTCCGAAATCCTGGCGAACGGGACGCTGGAGCCAGGGGGCGCGATCCGGAGACAGCTGATCTCGGGCCTGAGTCGGCGGTGATCACCAAGGCGGCTGAGCGGCGGGCCAGGGAAGCTGCCGGCGGGAGAGCTGCATCAGCCGGGCCTGGCTTCAGCCAAGGGGGGACGCCACCCCTAGGGCAGCGTGAAGCCCGACTGCAGGTTCTTGATGTCGAGCATCACCCAGGTGATCCAGATCAGCAGGCCGATCACACCGGAGACGGCAGCAAAGCGGCCGACAGATTTCACCACCATCTCCAGAGCACTGATTTCTTTCACCTGCCAGGCCCAAAGTGTGGCTCCATTCTGCTCTGCAGGCGGGCCTGTGGCGACTGGCGCCTGTTTCCACGCCGTTC
>CAMBZX010000164.1 GCA_945872185.1 Synechococcus sp. UW140
AGGGCTGCCGCCCGCCGATCCCTCGCCTGCAGGGCCATCTGCTCGCCCTGCTGCAAGACCGCCAGGGAGGCCTCCGCGGAACCGGGAGCCAGGCGTTGCCGCAGCTGATCGCGCCATTGAATCAACTCAGCCAGCCCCTTGCCGTGGCGGCGCTCCAGTGCCTTGAGCAGGGCCAGTCGCTCCTGCAGCTCCGCCAGCCGCTCGGGATCACTCTCCAGACAGGCCCCGTAGCGATCCAGCTCCCGGGCCAGATCCTGCAGAGCCACCAAGCCATCGGTGCAGCGTTCCCGCAGCAGCGCCACGCTGGCGTCGAGGCTCTCCATCTGCTGCAGTTCCTGCTCGCAGGCGGCCAGGTGATCCAGCGCCGCCGGGGCCGCCTCCGCCCCCTCCACCAGCCGAGCCAACAGGGTCATCACCCCCTGCTGCAGGCGCACCCCGTGGGCCAGGCGGTCCTGCTCGATCTGCAGCTGGTGCGCCTCGAGCGGATCATCCAGACCGGCGGCTTCCAGATCCTCCAGCAGCTGCTCCTGCTGCTGGCGCTGCTGCTGCAGCCGCTCGCGATCGGCCAGGCCGGCGGCCAGGGCCGCCGCCGCCACTCGCCAACGCCGGAACGCGATGCGGGCCGCCTCCAGCAAGGGCACCTGCTCCTCGCCGGCAAAGCGATCGAGCCAGCGGCGCTGCTGGCCGGGACGGGCCAATTGCTGGGTCTGCCCCTGAACCGTGAGATCGAGCAGCAGGGGGCGCAGATCCAGCACCTGGGCGCGGCTCACGACGATGCCGTTCAAGCGATGACGACTGCTGAGGCGCTCGTCCTGCAGCCGCCAATCCCGGCTCAGCACCAGCTCCTCCTCCAGCTCCAACTTCTGGCTTTCCAGCCAGACACGCACCGGTGGCGAGAGCTGGAAGCAGGCTTCAATCCGACCCCGTTCACAACCCCGCCGCAGCAAACGGGCCCCCTGGGCCCCCTGGGCGCCGCCAAGCAGGGCATCCAGGGCATCCAGCAGGATCGATTTACCTGCACCGGTTTCACCGGTGAGCACCGTGAAGCCTGCCTCGAATGTCAACTCAAGGCGTTCGATCAAGGCGATGTTCTCCAGGCTCAGGGCCGTGAGCACGCCAGCCTCCGCAGCGCCGTCGGTGTGAGCTCCGACCGTAGCGGCTGCAGCTTTCGTTTAGAAGGGGTGGACTGTTTTGATTCGCGCCGTCCGCCCCCGCGTGGCATGGCACCCCACCGCCATGGTCAGCTCGCCTCCAGCCCCCCAGAGCAGCCCAAACAGCCTGGACACGGCTCACAAGGAAACGGGCCAACAGCCAGGCCCCGCAACGCCAACCCCCCTGGACCTGGGCGACTTCATTGAGGCCGCTGGCCTGCTGAGCTATGACCCCAACGCCATCACCCGCATCTACGCCGGCCATCCCCAACGGCTGATCCGGCGGTTGTGGCAAACCCTGGTGCCGATTGGTCTCTATCTGCTGGGCGTGGGGTTCGATTGGGCCAGCGGCGCCCTGAAGCTCAAGGAGCGAGCCCGCAGCCGCGCCCGGGAATGCGCTGAACTGCTGGCCGAACTCGGCCCCGCCTTCATCAAGGCCGGCCAGGCCCTCTCCACCCGGCCGGACATCGTGCCGCCGGTCTTACTGGAAGAACTGGCCCAATTGCAGGACCAACTGCCTGGTTTTGACAGCGCCCTGGCCATGGCCTGCATCGAGGAAGATCTCGGGGCTCCGGTGGACGAGATCTTCAGCCAGCTGGACCGCGAACCGATCTCAGCCGCCTCCCTGGGGCAGGTGCATCGCGGCACCCTGCACAACGGCGAGCGGGTGGCGGTGAAGGTGCAGCGCCCGGGCCTGAGAGAGCAGATCACGCTCGATCTCTACATCGTGCGCAACATCGCCGCCTGGATGAACACCAATGTGGGCTTGATCCGCAGTGACTTGGTGGCCCTCATCGATGAACTCGGCAAGCGGGTATTCGAGGAGATGGACTATCTCAATGAAGCCGCCAACGCCGAGCGCTTTGCCGCACTGCATCGCCACAATGCCCGCATCGCCGTACCGCGCATCTTCCACGAGGCCACCAGCCGGCGGGTGCTGACGATGGAGTGGATCGAAGGTGTCAAACTCACCAACCTCGAAGCGGTTCGCGCCATCGGCGTCGATCCCGACGACATGGTGCAGGTGGGTGTCAACTGCAGCCTGCAGCAATTGCTCGAGCACGGTTTCTTCCACGCCGATCCCCATCCAGGCAATCTGCTGGCCCTTGCCGATGGCCGGCTGGCCTATCTCGACTTCGGCATGATGAGCGAAGTGACCCGCGAATCGCGCACCGGCCTGATCCAGGCCGTGGTGCATCTGGTGAATCGCAACTTCGGCGCCCTTTCCAAAGATTTCGTCTCCCTGGGTTTCCTGGGCGAAGAAGTGGATCTGGAACCGATTGTTCCCGCCTTTGAAGGGGTGTTCGGCCAGGCGCTGGAAATGGGGGTGAGCCGCATGGATTTCAAGGTCGTCACCGATGACCTCTCGGGTGTGATGTATCGCTTCCCATTCCGGGTGCCTCCCTATTACGCCTTGATCATCCGCTCGTTGGTCACCCTGGAAGGGATTGCCTTGAGCGTGGACCCCAGCTTCAAGATCCTCGGCGCCGCCTATCCCTACTTCGCCCGCCGACTGATGGAGGACCCCGATCCCTCGTTGCGGCGCAGCCTGCGGGAAATGCTGTTCGACGGCGAGGAATTCCGCTGGCAACGGTTGGAAAATCTGATCAGCAGTGCTTCGCTCCAGGCCGAACTGGACATCGAAGGCCTGCTGGATCAGGTGCTGGATTTCCTGTTCTCCGCCAACGGCGGCCTGCTGCGCCAGCAGCTGGTGGATGCGGCGGTGGAACGGATGGACAACCTGGCCTGGCGCACCACCCTGCGGCTGGGTCAGCGCCTGCCTCGCTCCCTGCAACCGCCGGGACTGCGTCAGCGCAACCTGCTGGACACGACCAGCAGCAACGGGCCACTGCTCGATCTCGAACCGCTGCGGCAATTGGCGGCGATCCTCCAGGATTTGCCTGGATTCGAACCGAAACTGCTGCTGCGCCGTCTGCCCAGGGTGTTGGGAGAACCGGACCTGCGGCGCATGGGGGTGGATCTGGCCCGCGGGCTGGCAGAGCGGGGGGTGGTGCACCTGCTGCGGGATTTACTGGTGACCCCGGATGTGCGGAAGACCGTCGAACTGGCCGCACGCTGATCATCGAGGCCACCGGGCTGGTCGCCTTAGATTCAAAGCTGATTTTCTGGTGATCGGCTTGCGCAAACGGCAACGGCTCCTGGCAGCACTGCTCGGCCTTGGCCTGTGCTGCGCCTCCCCTGCCGCCATGGCAGCTGAAAACGTGGTGTTTGTGAGTGGCGCCTTCCGTCGCTCCATCGCCGTGGCCGATCTCGAACATCTGGCCGTCACCGGGGAAGCCCGTGGTCTGCTGGTTGATGTTCTGAAGTTGAGCCATCAGCAACCGGAGGCGGTGGCCAAACTGCTCAACCAATCGGTGGCCCTGCCGGTGGTGCTGGTGAGCCGTCTGCTCAATACCCGTATCGGTGAAGCGCTGCTGAATCGCCTGGCCCAGATCGTCTTCCCGCTCAAGGCATCCCAGGTGGGTCTGCCTGCCCTGCGTTCGGCCGTGATCCTGGGCCTTGCGGACAACAAGAAGGGACTGTCTGCCATCTCCTTCCTGCAGGCCTATCCCACCCAGGAACTGGCGGTGAGCCTGCCCGCCCTGATGGGATTGATGAGCAAGACGAGCTCCATCGCCGATCTGGTGCGCTTCTTCTCTGATTCCCCCCTCGATGGCCTGCGCGGCGACAAGACCAGCAGCAGCAAGGCTCCCTAACCCCCAGGCCAGCTGCCCCGGTGGCCAGGAAGTGGCGGCGTAGATTGACTCCAGCCCCGCAATCACCGCCCGTGCCCCTGCTTCGTGCTCTGCAGCGCCTGGGCCACAGGCCCACGATGCAGGACTGGCCGGGCTTGATCGAGGCCTACCGCTCCTGGCTGCCGGTGACCGCCGCCACCCCGGTGATCACCCTGCGGGAAGGGGCCACGCCCCTGATCCCCGCCCCCGTGATCGCCGAACGCATCGGCCGCGGCGTGAAGGTGTTTCTCAAATACGACGGCCTCAACCCCACCGGCTCCTTCAAGGACCGGGGCATGACGATGGCGATCAGCAAGGCGCGCGAAGCCGGCTCGGAAGCCGTGATCTGCGCCAGTACCGGCAACACCTCGGCCGCGGCAGCTGCCTACGCCCGTCGGGGCGGCATGCGGGCTTTCGTCTTGATTCCCGATGGCTACGTGGCCCAGGGGAAACTGGCCCAAGCCCTGCTCTATGGCGCCGAAGTGCTGGCGGTTCAGGGCAACTTCGACCGGGCCCTGGCGATTGTGCGGGATGTGGCGGATCGCTATCCAGTCACCCTGGTCAACTCCGTCAATCCCTATCGGCTGCAGGGCCAGAAAACCGCCGCCTTCGAAGTGGTGGATGCCCTGGGTGACGCCCCGGACTGGCTCTGCATCCCGGTGGGCAACGCCGGCAACATCAGCGCCTACTGGATGGGTTTTCAGGAGTACCAGGCCGCTGGCCACTGCCGCCGATTGCCGCGCATGATGGGCTTCCAGGCCGCCGGTTCGGCACCGATGGTGCTGGGACACACGGTTGAGCACCCGGACACCATCGCCACGGCGATCCGGATCGGCAATCCGGTGAACCGGGAGAAAGCCCTCAAGGTGGAAGCCGAAAGCAAGGGAGGCTTCATGGCTGTCACCGATGCCGAAATCATTGACGCCTACAAGCTGCTGGGAAGCGGCGAAGGCGTGTTCTGCGAACCGGCCAGTGCCGCCTCGGTGGCCGGCCTGCTCAAGCGGCATCAGGAGGTGCCAGCTGGCGCCACGGTGGTGTGTGTGCTCACCGGCAACGGCCTCAAGGATCCAACCACGGCGATTGAAAACAACGACTCGAAATTCCATACAGGCCTGGCGCCTGAAACCGATGTAGTGGCCAAGGTGATGGGGTTCTGAACCGAGAGGACGCGTAGCGACCGCCGAACCAGCAGGGCTCCGTGCCAGAGCACCTGACATGGGGTTGGATCGTGCCGTTCTCTGAGGTTCTGGCCTTCCTCAAGCTCCCCACGTCTGCCAAGGCCCAGGAGCAGCAGCAGCAGAAGCAACCGCAGCCGTGAACCAGGGCCAGACGAAGGACGGCTGGAGCCGAATCCACCTGGTTTCTAGCTCCTGAGATGGCACCAGATGTCCAGCCCTCCGCCACGGACTTCATGGCCGCGTGGCTTATCCCGAGGTTGACGCTGGCGGGGGGGCGACTGGCAGCAGGAAGCCGGTGCTCAGCCAGCGAGGAACCGGTGTTCGCTGCCCCACAGGCCACTACACAGCAGACCGCTGCCCCGCAGCCAGTGGTCCGCAACCTGATCGAACCCCAATCATTGGAGCAAGCCATCCCCCGAGCGATTCGGCGGCTCTGATCGGAGGCGGCTGAACGGGTGAGCCCCAGGGGCGCGAGCTCCACAGCTGAGTGGCTGCAGAAGGGAGCGGACCGCCCTGCCCAGGGATCGCGCGCAGCAGGGATGGTCGTCGGCTGAAGCCCGTACCGATCCCGCACCGATCGGCGCTCATGTAGCAGCCAAAGCACAGAAACCGCGGTGGCTGAAATCGACGCGGCCCCGGTTTACGGGCCCCGGATCGAGCCGATCGCCACCAGTTACAACGGCCGCCCAACCGGCGAACCGTCTGCGGAGAGGTGGGGAAAACTCCCCTTAAAAGGTGGCAAAACC
>CAMBZX010000165.1 GCA_945872185.1 Synechococcus sp. UW140
AAGTCCGTGCCAGCTTCCGTGGTGGTCACCCCCGTGCCGCCGAAGAACCACTGCGCG
This sequence comes from Synechococcus sp. UW140, assembly GCA_945872185.1. Lineage (GTDB taxonomy): Bacteria > Cyanobacteriota > Cyanobacteriia > PCC-6307 > Cyanobiaceae > Cyanobium. The sequence goes on from CAMBZX010000165.1 coordinate 58, forward strand.
GTGGTCACCACTCTTTGGCCTAACAACCGCAGTGGGCGAACAGCGCTGACGGTGGTGGGCCAGAGGGTGGCAGCTACGCTGACAGGGCGGGAGCCACCACAAAGCAGTTGTCGCTGCTCGTCTGTCAATTCTTGGTAGTCGTTAAACGCTGGTTGGGGCACTAGTGCTGCCGGGTTACTGCAATGAGATTTTAGTGGGTTTTTTCTTTCGCCGCCGGTTGGCTTGGGGTAACGGGCGACCCCCTTGCCCTTCACTTTTCCGTTGCCTTGTCCTTTCCCTCCGCCTCAACGCGTCGTCCCCCTGTTCCTCGTCCGGGTGCCCCTTACTCTCGTGAGCCGGCACTAAAAAACCCACCAGCAGAGTGCTGGCGGGCAGAAAGTGGAGAGAGAGTTCAGTGGGAGTGAGCGTGTCTCAACGTTCTATTAGTAGAAATAATTCCCAGCGTGTTACGAATGTTTTAAATCTTTCTTCGAGACTTTCTCTTGTCTGTGCAAATCTGTCGCGGACGGCAGGTATGTTGAGGTTGAGGCCGCGCGGCGAGACCCAACGACTCCCTCCGCAGAGTTCCTCTTGCTGCTCTTCTGTTAAGTCCTGGAACTGGTTCAAAGCTTGGTTTGCCACTCGTGTTCGAGGTAGGTGTTTACCATGGGAGTCTAGTGGGTTTCCACCTTTCCTTGCCGGTCTGGCTAGGGCAGCGGTCCCCACTTACCCGTTGCCTTTCCCTTGACTTCCCTGTGTGGGACTGGGTTTACCGGTCAACTCGCTGGTTAACGGTCAAGGGACAGGGCCACCTGGTCGTCGCGGAAGGCGTGGGTAACCAGCAGGTCGTAGGACCTCCCTGCGAAGACAACCCCCACCCGCTTGTTCAGTGCGTGTGAGAAGGCAAGGGCTTAGCAGGTGCTGCATGATTGGCGATCATCCGCCTGCTCGCTTCCGTGCGTTGTGGGGCACTTTTTGGCTTTTTAGATAGCTTCACTGAGTCATTCCTTGATCTGTTGATCAGCGCAGACTTGCCGGAGCAGCGCCTTTGATGCGCCACAGGCTCAGGAACATGAATTGCAGCAAACCTCCATTGGGTCTTCTGCTGGCGCCACGAGAAACTAGAAAGGGATCGGCATCGTCACATCGGCGGGCTCGGGCGCACACAGCGGCACCCGCTGATTCACCACCTCGCCGATCACCACGATCGAGGGTGAGGCGAAGCCCTCGGCTTCCACCCGTGCGGCCAGGTCGCCCAGGGTGGCCACCAGAGCCCGCTGCCCCCGCACCGTGCCCTGCTGAATCACGGCGGCGGGGGTGGCGGCAGCGAGCCCACCGGCGAGCAGCTCCGCGACGATGCGGGAGAGGTTGTGCAGGCCCATGTAGATCACGAGGCCATCGCTGCAGCGGGCCAGGCCACGCCAGTCGACCCCGGGGCGGCCTTTGTCGATCTCCTCATGGCCGGTGACGAAGGTGACGCTGGAGCCGGCCTTGCGATGGGTGACGGGGATGCCGGCGTAGGCGGGGGCGGCGATGCCGGCGGTGACGCCGGGAACGACCTGGACCGGGATACCGCGGGCCACCAGATGGGCGGCCTCCTCGCCGCCGCGACCGAAGAGGAAGGGATCACCGCCCTTGAGCCGCACGATCGTGCCGAGACGGCCGGCCAGCTCCACCAGTACGGCGTTGGTGCTTGGTTGGGGCACCGAATGATGGCCGCGGCGCTTGCCGACGAAGTGGCGCTCGCAGTGTTCAGGCACCAGATCCAGGAACGCCTGCGGCACCAGGGAGTCGTAGACGAGGGCGTCGCAACAGCGCAGCAGCCGGTGGGCTTTGAGGGTGAGCAGCTCCGGGTCGCCCGGCCCGGCCCCCACCAGGTAGACGGTGCCTGGTGGCTGTGGAAGCGGCGGCGAGGTGTCCGCCCCGGCAACGGCAGGGTGAACCGTGGCAGGGGCAGCCGTTGCGTGAGCAGCCGTTGCGCGGACAGCCATTGCGTGGACAGCCATGGCCGGGCGAGCCGTGGCGGGATCGGCACTGACGCCATCACGGCGGCCGGAGTCCGGGCTGGCGGAATCGGGATTGGCCGGATCGGGATTGAGGGAATTGGGGACGGCCGGATCGGGCCTGGCGGCGGGATCGCGGTTCATGGCAGCGCTGCGAGGAGCTCGATGAGTGCCTGGCGCAGCCGGGGCCGCTCCAGCAGCGGCGCCGCCTGCGATCGGCCGAGCTGGGGCTCCAGCCGCTCAGTGAGCCGGTTGGCGGCTAGGGCCAGAGGGAGTACGGGGCCGTCGATGGCCAGGGCAAGCGCCTCGGAATCCTGCGAACTGTATGGAGCCGCCAGGCAGTGGCAGTGGAGCCTGCGTTGCAGCTGCTCCAGGTAGCGGCTCCCTAGGCTGCCCTCGAGCGGGTGATGCAGCAGCAGCGGCGGCTGGGTCGGTGCTCGCGCGCCGCTGCCAGCGGGCTCGCTCAGGGCGGCCAGCTCCGCCGCCAGGGCGCTTTGCCAGGCCGGCCAAGCCCCCAGGAAGGGCAGGCGCCGCAGGCGAGGGCCTGGAGCCGGAGCAGTCTCAGGGCCAACACCATGGTTTCGGCCACCCCCGGTGCCAAAGCCGGCGCCATGGTCCCCACCAGCGCCAACGACTTCAGGCGCAGCCATGGCGGCCGCCGCCGCTGGGCTGGCGCCTGAGCCAAGACCGGAACCAGAATGCAGGGCAGCACCAGGCTTCCCAACGTCGCCGGGGGCATCAGGTCCAGCCATGGCACCCGATACCGCTGGGCTGACGCCTGAGCCAAGGCCATGGCCAGCTCCAGGCTCTGCGCCGGCAACCGCAGGGTCAAGCCCCTCGCCTGCGGCCAGCAGGGCAGCGTCGGATCGTCTCGGGGCAACCGCCGCAGACCGAAGCTGCAGCTGCCGGGCCAGGGCCGGCACATCGACGCGGGCGTGATTGCCAGGCAACAGCAGCAGGGGCACCAGGGTCAACCCAGGGCCCCACAGGTCAAGGTCCTCGCCTGACGACGGCGCCGTCAGGGCCCGCAGACCCACCGGCCCATGGCGCCGCCGTTCCAGCTCCCGGGCCAGCTGCCGATACACCGCGGGAATCACACCGCCGGTGCGTCCATGCACCACCAGCAGCAGGGGAGTTGCCATGATCCGCTGCTCCACCTGCGCCGGGCTCCGGACCGAACCCCCATGCTGCCTCCCGAGCCGGGCGATGGGCTGATCAGCGAGCGGCGAGCCCGCTACAGCGAGCAGCTGGGGGCCGACACCCTGCGTTTTCGGGAGCTGATCGGCAAGCTCGGCAGCGGCGAGCGCACCAGCACCGGCCTCAGTCGCGAGGAGGCGGCCGAAGCCCTCGATCGTCTCCTGCAGGGCCGGGTGAGCGACGCCCAGGCCGCGGCCTTCCTGATCGCCCATCGCCTGCGGCGCCCGGAACCGCAGGAGCTGGCCGGCCTGATCGACAGCTACCGGCGCCAGGGGCCGACCCTGCAGCCGGCAGGCCGGCGGGTGGTGAGTTTCGGCGTGCCCTTTGATGGCCGCTGCCGCACGGCGCCCGTGCTGCCGCTCACGGCCCTGCTGCTGGCGAGCGCCGGCCTGGGGGTGGTGCTGCATGGCGGCGAACCGATGCCGGTGAAATATGGACTCAGCAACGGCGAGGCCTTGGCCGCCCTGGGTCTGGAGCTGCGCCAGCTGGCCTGGCCGGCGGTGCAGGCCGGCTTCGCGTCCTGCGGCCTGGCCCTACTGCACCAGCCCCGCCACTTCGCCGCGGCCGAACGGCTGATACCGATCCGCCGCCAGATCGGTAAACGACCGCCGATCGCCACCCTGGAGCTGCTGTGGAGCTGCTGTCCCCAGGTCGATCTGCAGGTGAGCGGCTTCGTGCACGCCCCCACCGAAGCCCTGGCCTGGGAAGCTCTGGAGGCCGTGGGACAGGCTGAAGTCCTGATGATCAAGGGTCTCGAGGGGGGCGTCGATCTGCCCACCAGCCGGGTGGCGATCGCCGCCCATCGCCGCGCCGGCCAGGAGACACCGGAGCGCCTGCTGCTGCAGGCCCGCGACCACGGTCTGCGCACGCCCGAAGTGGAGCTCACCAGCCTGGAGGCCTGGCGCGACCAGGCTCTCGCCGCCCTGGTGGGCGAGGGGCCCCTGCGCCAGGGCCTGATCTGGAACGGCGGTTTCCAGCTCTGGCGGGCGGGGCTGGCCAGCTCGCTGGCGGCGGGCGTGGCCCAGGCCGAGGCGCTGCTGGTCGGGGGAACGGTGGAACGCTGGCGTCTGGCCTGCCACGCCCGGCTGCAGCGGCCGCGGCGCTGTTTCGCCTTCGAGGCCGATTTCGTCGCCGATCTGCGTTGCCTGCCGATGGCGGTGCGGCGCAAGCTCGATCTGGCTGGGGTGAAGCTCAAGCTCAGCCATTGGCACGGGCTGGACGGCGCCGAGCGCGAACAGCTACTGGCCTGGGACGACGATCCAGCCGCCATCGCGGCGCTGCGCCAGTGGCTGCTGCAGCGCTGCGCTGCCCTGCCGCCCGCACCACCAACCCTGCTGGAGCCGGCCCGGCAGACCGCCTGGCAGCTGCCGGACGGCCTCCCGGCGGAGCTGCTGACCTCCTGCGAACAACTGGGTCTGCGGTTGGCGCCAAGGCCCTGGGGCGAGCTCGACGAGCTGGAGCGCTTCGCCCTGCTGAAGCTCAGCCACCCGGGCCACGAACACCACAATCTGCCCAGGGCGCTGGCGGAATTCGGGATGCTGGCGTCAAGCCCCTGATCACCACTTGCGATAGGGCAGAAACTTGCCGTTCATCGTCACCACCACCCGATCGCCCCTGGGATCGTCCTGTTTGTCCACGGTGAGGGTGAAGTCGATGGCCGACATGATGCCGTCGCCGAACTTCTCCTGGATCACATCCTTGAGCGGCAGGCCGTAGACCTGCAGGATCTCGTGGAAGCGATACAGCAACGGATCGGTGGGGATCGCCGGATCGAGGGCTCCCTTGACGGGATTAGGTGGTGAGCGCCGCGATCAAGGCCGCTCAGCCTGCGGCAGCTGCAGGGCGTCGAGCAAGGCCTCGGCCTGATCCGCTGCGGTGCTGGCCTGGCCGTACAGGAGACTCGCCACCCACACCTCGTCCTGGCCCAGGCGTGCACCCAGTTCAGCGAAGCTGAGACCGCTGCGGCGCTTGGCCTCCAGCAGGGCGGTGCTGTGGGCTGAAAAAGCCATGGAACGAACGCCAAACCCCCAGGACCCTACGAATCGGCACGGCTCAGCCAGCCGGCTTTTACCGCCTCAGGCCGGTGATCAACTGACCCTGCGCTGCTGCCTGCTCAGCGGCGGCGCCAGCCGGCGCATGGGCCGCGACAAGGCCCTGCTGCCTCACCCCGAAGGCGGCACCTGGCTGGAGCGCAGCCTGATGCTGCTGGCCCAGTTGGAGCGGCCGATCACGCTGCTGAGCCGCCATCCCGCCCACCTGGAACTGGCCGCCGCCCTGCCCCAGGTGACCCCGATCGCCGAGCCCGCCCCCTGGGAGGGGCCGCTGCTGGCATTGCATCGCTTGATGCAGCGCCATCCGGATCAGCGCCTGCTGCTCTGTCCGGTGGACATGCCGGAGCTCCACCTGGCGGCGCTGCGTGAACTGGTGGCGGCGGCGGCCCAGGCGCCCCAGGGGCTGCACCTGGCCCACGATGGCCGGCGCCTGCAGCCGTTGCTGGGGGTGTATCCCAGCTCGATCCCCCTGCGCCAGCACCTGGCCGCCAGCATCAACTCCGGTGAGCGGCGCCTGCA
>CAMBZX010000166.1 GCA_945872185.1 Synechococcus sp. UW140
GGCAAGGATCCTGGCCACGGTTGGGATATGGGGTTCAGTTCAAAGACCTTCGCACCCACCTGCCCACTACTCGCCCAGGGCCTGCGGCGCTGCCTGACCGAGCACCAGATCATCCACAGCTGCGTAGGAACCAGCATCATTGTGGATTACGAGCGAGGTGAATGGCGTGCCGCTGTCATCAAGCCATCCAAAGAAATTGGTAGCAGAGCTGGTCAGGACTGATTGGGCGGATGCACCTGGGTTGGCCGTGACTGTGATGACGCGATTGACAATATTGGATTGGACATCGGTGTTAAAGAAATATCCGCCCACAGCAGTAGGGGCTCCGACCGTAAAATTTAATGTCAAGGGCTGAGAAGTGCTGGTAGACAAAACCTGGGATCCGCCCGAGGATTGACTGAACAGGTTGCCACTAGCCTGGGCATTGTAGGCGTAACCAGTAATCGTCCTCGAAAGCGGTGAAGGCTTAACCCCTGTCGTCAAATCATTATAATTATCAGTGGACGAACTGGACAAAGCGGCAAGAAAAGCAGCGCGATCGGTGTACGTGATGACCAAAGCCCGAGCGGGAAGCGAAGCCAAGGCAATCGATGTCCCAACAATGCCGAAATGGATAAGCGATTTGTAAAGTTGCATGGCTTTGATGAATCTCAAAAAATGTACCGGAGGGGGGGATTGTCAAGCATTCGCCCAATCGAATCGGCATTTGGCAACAAGCGTCATACCGACGCCCGTCAGCCAGGCACCAGCCGCCGCCCCACCCGGGCCACGTGCTGGCGCAGAGATTCGGGCAGTTCATGATGCAGAGAGAGGTCGATGCTCCAGGGGAGCAACAGGTCATCGAGGGCGCCCATCAGCCGCAGGCGATCGTCGTGGCGCAGGCCCGGCGCCACCAGGGTGAGGTCGATATCGGAGCCGGGGCGATGGCGGCCCATGGCCCGGGAGCCGTAGAGCCAAACCTCGTGTACGGCGGGCTCGGCGCCGAGCAAGGCCAGCAGGCGGGCCGAGGCCTCCGTCGGCAGGCCCGGTATCGCGGCGAGGGTGGCGGCCGCAGCGCCTGGAGTCTCAGCCATTCCCCTCCTCCCGGGCGGTGGCCTGAACGCGCTCGCTCAGCACCAGGCGAAGCTCCCGGAAACAGGGCAGATAGCGAGTGCCCACTTGCTCGCTCACCTGCTCAGCAGTGCTGCGGTTGTACGTGTGACTGGTGAGGTTGCGGTCCTGCACCATGGCTAACCAGGCCTCTCCGTCGCGAACAAGCCCCACCCGGAAGGCCAGTCTCAGGGTGTCACGCGATCCGATCAAACCGGCGTTGCCCTCCGCCAACAGCAGGTCCCGCAGGGTGTTCCAGCCCAGCTCGAAGCAGTACTCAAAAGCCTTGATCAGGCCCTGGCGCTCGCGTTCATTGAGCACGGGGGGCTGGAAGCAGGTCTCCAGCTGATCCAGGGCCTGGCAGAAATTGCTGAAACGCTGCTGCCAGCGGATATCGGGCGGCATGGCTCCGGGGCGATGGGGGCAGTCTGAATCGGATACGGCCGCGCTGGTTCAAGGAGAGTCAGCGCCAGCCCGCAGGTCGCTGGGCATCAACCCCAGGGCCAGGGCTCCTCGGTACCTCAGCGGGGCCAGCAACCCCTGATCAAGCTGCCCGAACGATTCTCCAAGCAGGCTGACCAGCAGGCAGGTGACCTGGTCACAGAGGGCCAGACTGTCGGCAGCCAGGCCGTTGGCTGGTGTGGCCTCGATCACCAGCCGCAGCGGCAAGCTGCGGGATGACAGATCCGAGGTGAGCGGCACAACGATGACCGTGGAACGACCCGGGTAGGCGGGTGAAAGCACCACCACCGGGCGACGTTTGCTGTCGCGCACCAGGGGGTTACGGGGCCAGGTGCACAGATCGCCAGCGCTGGGATTCACGACGGGCTGGCGGCCAGTTCAGCAGCTTCGCGGGCTGCGATCAGGGCATCAGGGGGGCTGGGGGGGCTCCCCGACCGATCTGCATCGGCCTCAGCAAGCGCGGCGTAGGCCTCAGCGAGGCGGTGCTGCCATTGCTGGTCGCGCCAGTGGCGCACGGCTTCGGCAATCGCTGCAGAGCGGTTGCCACCCGATTGGTCCAGAAACTGGAGCAACTCCTCGTCAAGCGTGATCGAGATCTGGCGGACGGCCACGGCGATGGATCGACTGATAGGAAAACTATCAGGTTTTCACGTACCGGCCTGCGCTTGCCAGGAACTTTTGGCGCCGGTCCTTGGCGGCGCAGGGATAAGCCCCACGTCCTGCCGAGATTTCACAGAAAGGGAAAGGGTCAGCCGGAGAGGATCCAGCCAGGGCCCCTATTCCCCCAACGCCTGCGCAACCGCCTTCTGGAACACCTCCTCCTCCGGCACGATCCCGGTCCAGAGGGTGAACAGCTGCATCGCCAGTTGCACCAGCATCTCGACGCCATCGACCACGCCGCAGCCGTGCTCGCGGGCCATCTGCAGAAAGGGCGTGAGCCGCGGATTGGTGATCACATCCACCGCCAGGGTACCGGGTGCCACCGTGCTCCAGTCGACCGGCACCGGCTCCAGTTCCGGGGCGCAGCCCAGGTGGGTGGCATTCATCAGCACGGTGGTGCCGGCGGGCACCTGCACCGGTGAGCTCCAGGCCTGCCAATGGGCCGGCACACCGCTCACAGCCGTGATCCGCTCGGCCACCTCCCGGCCCTGCTGCTCGCGGCGGGTGATCAGGGTGAGCTGGGCGGCCCCGGCCCAGGCAATCTCCACCGCCATTGCCCGGCCGGCGCCACCAGCCCCCAGCATCACCACCTGCTCTCCTTTGAGGCTGCGCTGTTTCTCAATCGCCTTGACCACACCCTTGCCGTCGTTGTTATGGCCAATCAGGCGACCGTCTTCAATGGTGAGATAGTTCGCCGCCCCGATCGCCTTGACATCAGCATCGACCTCATCGAGCAGGGGGATCACCTCCACCTTGTAGGGCACCGTGATGCCCACGCCGCGATAACCCAGAGGCGCCAGACCCTTGATGGCAGGTGCCAACAATGCGGTGGTGGCCACATCACTTTTCCAGAACTGCCAGTTGAGACCGTAATGGGCATAAACGGCATCAAACATCAGGTCGATCGGGTTCTCCGCCACCGGGTGTCCCAGCATCCCGGTCATCTGCTTCTGGGGAGGAATCACGGCAAGGGCTGAGCTGATGTCGCGCTGATTATGGGTGACCTGGTGATCTGGCGTCAGCTGACCGCAAGGCATCACCGTCAAGGAGATTGGGCGACACGCACTCACCCCAGCAAGGGATTGACCACCTCCACGCCCGCAATCCTGCGCCCGTGGCCGAAGTCTTCCGAGAACAGAACGGCGCAGCGGCTGCGGATCGCGGCCTCGGCGATCAGGGCATCGAACCAGCTGAGTTGCTCCCGGATCGCCAGCTGGTGGGCATCGAGGATCAGGTTGGCATCGGTGCCAAGCACCTCAAAGCCGTTGAGTGCCTCCAGCACATCGGTGATCTGGCGATCACCCAGGGGCGGTTGCAGTTTGCGGCTGGCCACCGCACGCAGCTCGATCAACACCTGCGTGCTGATCACCACCTCGTGGTCGGCAATGACCTCCGCCAACCACCCACGCACCCGCTCGGACTTTGTCGCTTCGCGCCGATCCAGCCGATAGGCCCAGAGATTGGTGTCGATGAACACCCGCATCAGGATCCTGATCCAACACGCTCGTGCAGCGACTCGCGGCTCCAGGGTTCCTGGCTGGCACTGCGGCTGGCGCCAGCAACAGCTTCAAACTGCTCAAGGGCTTCCAGTCGGCGGCCGCGCGCGTCCACGTAACGGCAGAGGAAATCCCGCACGAGGGCGTTCACCGAGGTGTTCTCCCGCAGCGCCGCCTCCCGTGCCCGTTGCAGCAGGGATTCGTCGATGGCGAGGGTGAGATTCGTCATCGTCCCAGGTTACGCGGATCCTGTGGAGCACGGGCAGCGATCAGCTGAGGATCTAGCTCGGGAAGGCGCCGTGCTCTTGATCACGCTGGGGCGGCTGCCTGGCCGTTTCAGCCAGGGGATTGATCCAGCTGCTCCACCCAAGCCAGCACCGCCTTGGCCGTGGTCAGGGCCTGGTCGGAGTCGCGGGCATCGAACAGCTCGCTCGGTGGGGTGTCGTCGAGGGGGTAGCGGCTGGTCACGGTCATGCGGCTCAGGGCCGGCAGCGGCAGGGGAGCCAGGGCCGTCACATCAAGACCCTCGGCCGCGAGCAACTTGACCAACTGGCCCAGCACATGGGTGCGGGGCGGTTCGCCGCCGAGTTCCAGGATCGCGCCCTTCAGCGCTTTCTCGGCCGCCTGCGTGGCAAAGAAACAGGCCTGGGCATGGAAGCCGTTGCGGCCTGCCAGTTCCGCGAGCTCCAGATCGTTGTGGGCTTGGCGCCACCAGGCACCCGTGCGGGCCTGACTCATGGCCGCGGGTGCACACAACGGGCCTGCGCCTGCACGGCGCGCCAGTGGGGGGAGGGCGAAGCGGCCATGGCCTGCCAGCGGCAGCGATCCAGGGCCAGCACGTCATCGCCCACCAGGGCGCTGCGCAACTGATCGGCGGCCCGCTCCGCCAGTTCGGCGGACTCGGCTTCCACCAGCAGATCGGTGTCCGAGTAGCCATCCCAGTCCCCGCGGGCCCGGGAGCCGAACAGCCAGACGCGGCAGGGCACCTCAGCCAGGGTCTCGGCCAGCTGCTGCTGCAGCGCCTCCAGCCAACGTTCGTGTCGCCGGCGGCGCAACCGTTCGAGCGGGCTCAGTGCGTCGCTTCCCATGCTCTCAAGTTAGGTGCCAACAACGGCTGCAAGCAGCAGCAACCGCCGGTGCTCGCATGCGGAAGGTCAACAGTCTCAGCCCGCTCTGCGATCGGCGCCTGCTACAGGTCATCGCCAACCAGCAGACGCATGATCAAAGTGATGGCGGCAGACTGCCGGACTTAGCCGCTAGCCTGGACTAAGCCCGCTGCGAGCCCGGCCATGCAGGTCAACCTCCACGACGCCAAGACCCACCTCTCCCGCTACGTCGACCAGGCCCTGGCCGGTGAGGAGGTGGTGATCGCCCGCGCTGGCAAGCCGCTGGTGCGGCTGGTGCCGCTCGAAACCAAGCCCGCGCCGCGTGTGGGCGGCTTCCTGAGAGGCCAGGCCGTTCTCACGGCCGATCTCAAGGCCGATTTCAAGGACGACATCGAAGAGATGTTCTATGGCAGCTGAATCTGGGGGCTTGCTGGTCGATACCCACCTGCTGATCTGGTGGGCCACCATGCCGGAGCAACTTCCTGCGCCAGCGCGGATCCCGCTGGAGAGTGCCGAGCCGCCTCCGGTCTTCAGCGTGGTGAGTATCTGGGAGGTGGCGATCAAAGCCTCCCTTGGTCGCAGCGATTTCAAGGTGAACCCACTCGCCCTGCGGATGGGATTGCTGGAGCAGGGATTCCGGGAACTGCCGATTCAGGCCGAACACGTGCTGGCCGTGCAGCATCTCCCCTGGATCCACCGGGATCCGTTTGACCGCTTGTTGGTGGCCCAGGCCGCCCGGGAGCGGCTGAGCCTGCTCACGGCCGATCGCACCCTGCTGGGCTATGGCGATGGCGTGCGCTGGGTGGGGTGATCCCCCGGCCCAACAGAGGCATCACCAGTGAGCCATCGGGCTTCCGCATGCGCCGCCAGCGGCACCACGACGATGCTCACCCCCGCGGGCGTGAGCACCAGGGCATCGGGGCATGCCGCTATTTGTTGTACGACTT
>CAMBZX010000167.1 GCA_945872185.1 Synechococcus sp. UW140
GCTTCGCCCTGGTGCGCGAGGTGGCCGGCGCCGGTCAGGACATCCGCCTCGACTACGACCGCAGCTCCGACACCTCCGCCACGGTGGAGGCCGCGCGCAACTTCGCCAACAAGCTGTTCAATGCCACCCGTTTCGCGTTGATGAATCTCGGTGGCGAGACGCCGGCCAGCCTTGGCGAGCCGGTGGCGGCCGAGTTGGAGAGCGAAGACCGCTGGATTCTCTCGCGCCTGCAGCGCACCAGCACGCAGGCGGCCGAGCTGTATGGCAGCTACCGCCTCGGTGAAGCCGCCAAGCTGCTTTATGAGTTCGCCTGGAATGATCTCTGCGATCAGTACATCGAATGGGCCAAGCCACGCCTGTTTGGCGACGATGAGGCCGCCCGCACTGCCGCCCGCCGCGTTCTGGCCCGCAGTCTCGAGGGCCTGCTGGTGATGCTGCATCCGCTGATGCCCCATCTCACCGAAGAGCTCTGGCATGCCTTGAGTGGCGCCGCAGCCGGCAGCTTCCTGGCCCTGCAGCGTTGGCCTCAGCCCGATCCCACCTGGGCCGATGAAACTTATGAAACGGCCTTCCAGTTCGGCATCGACGCCGTGCGGGCGATCCGCAATCTGCGGGCCCTTTCCGGTGTCAAACCCGGCGAGAAGATCCCCGTCGGTATCCACACGGCCCAGGCCTCCCGCCAGGGCTTTGTGGCCGCCAACCAGGAGAAGATCCAGCGGTTGGTGAACGCCTCGGCGCTGCACTGGGAGTCCGAGCCCACCCCCGGCCAGCTGCTGGGCCTCGTCGACAGCGACGCCCAGGTGGGCATCACCGTGCCCCAGCAGAGCCTGGATGCCCTGCGGGAGCGGCTGCAGAAGGATCTGGCCAAGGCCGACAAGGAGATCGCCGGCCTGGCCGGCCGCCTCGCCAACCCCAACTTCGCCGGCAAGGCGCCGCCGGAGGTGGTGGCCGCATGCCAGGCGAATCTGCTGGAGGCCGAAGCCCAGGCGCAGCTGGTGCGCGGGCGGCTGGCGGAGCTGGGGTGAGCGAAGATCGGCCTGGCCCACAGACCCTGCAGGCTTCAGCGCTGTTTGCCACGCCGCTGTGGAGCTTCCGGCATCCTGATCTGAATCAACTTCAGTCCTGGTGCGATCACGTTCTTGAGCTCGAGTGCAAGGACAGGGCGGGATTGCAGCTCACCAATCAGGGTGGCTGGCACAGCCAGAACGACTTGCTGGCGGATCCAGCGCTGGGACCATTGTTCCTGTGGATGGCGACCTGCACCCAGCAGGCCATGGCTGAGTTCGGGTGGGACATGAGCAAGGCCACACCTTGCTTCAATAACGCCTGGGCGATGGTGAACCGGGAAGGACATTCCGTCCGGGCCCATCTGCACCCGAAGAGTCTGTTCAGTGGTGTGGTTTACCTCGCGGCGCCCGAAGACTGCGGGGCCATCGCCTTTCTGGATCCACGCTCGGGTGCCCAGGTGCTGCTGCCACCGTTGCTGCCAGCGGCTGGTGCCTATGCCACGGGACGGATTCTGCGTCAGCCGCAGCCAGGTCTGATGTTTCTGTTCCCGGGCTGGCTGTGGCATGAGGTGGAGCGAAGCCATAGCTCACAACCCAGGATTTGTGTCAGCTTCAATATCGGCATGCGGGTCGTGCGCGCTGGGGGGACGGCCCAGGCCTGACATGCCCTGGGACCAGGGTGGCGAATGGGACGGATAAAGCAATAGTTAATCGGCTCTTATCCGCTCCATAACCTTGAGGCTACAATGTGCCGCGCAGCACGATGTATCGGTATTCTGTAGCTCGTGGGATGTGCGCTTGTGTTGATGGAATAGGGGTCGAGTTTTCTTCTCCTCCCCCGGCATGTCCTCACAGAAGACAGGTCCTATTTCCAGTATCGAGCTGGGTGGCGCCGAGATCGCTGCCTATTCTTCTGTCCATGACGTGGCGCTCGTGGTGGGCGGTGACACCAAGCTGCGCATTGTCAATCTCGCTGACATTCATAATCCCAAGCTGATCACTTCTCTCGAGCTTCCCGCTGCTGCCCAGAGCGTCGCGGTTGCCGGTGATCTGGTGGCGGTGGCTCTGGTCAATCCAGCCGACAAAGCGCAGAACGGCAGCGTTTCCTTCTTCCGTCTCTCCGGAACAGGGGCCGGCGCAACCCTCAACCCATTGGGCGATCTGGCTGTTGGCGCCCTGCCGGACTCGGTTGCCTTCAATGCTGCGGGTACCACGTTGGTGGTAGTCAATGAGGGTGAGGCCATCGACAGCACGACGACGGATGCGGTTGGCTCGATCTCGATCGTCGACGTTTCCAGCTTCACGGCAGCCACAAACGACGTGAGTGGTTTCACCACCACCACCCTGGGTTTCGAGGCCTATAACAATCAGAAGGTGAAGCTCGGGCTGCTGGGCATCCGCCTCAGCGAGGGCACCCCGGGCGCCACCGCTGCCCAGGACTTTGAGCCTGAGGCGATTGTCATCGTGGGCATAAAGGCCTACGTAACTCTGCAGGAGAACAACGCCGTCGCTGAGGTTGATCTGGCCACTGGCCAGATCACCGATATCTGGAGCCTCGGCATTAAGGACTGGAGCCGCGGCATACCTGAAGCCACCAATTATGCTTTCGACCTCGAGTACACCGGCACTCGCCCCGATTTCGACGCCAATGGCAGCGTCGATCCCGGTGAGGTGATCGCTGGCGGCCTCTCCGGTCTTTGGTACCAGGGCTCGGAAGCTGGCACTGAGTTCTACCTCACGATTAGCGACCGGGGCCCCCAGGCTGCGAATATCGGTGACCGCACCAACGACAATCCTAACGATCCAAATAAGGGCCAGAAGATCTTTGATGATCCCGATTTCGCCCCTACGGTCTACCGTCTGGCCAAAATCGGCGATTCTGTCACGGTGGTTGACACGATCAGCCTCAAGGTGCCCGATGGCAGCGGCGGTTTCCGGTCGGCCACTGGTATCGGCGAGCTCACCGGCATAGACGACAAGGCCTTCGCTCTAGTGACCACTGGCAATGGCATTGCCGGTGATCCAAGCCAATACAACGTCTATGCCCAGGTGGCCTGGGATGCCTTCGGGCTGGACACCGAAGCAATCAATTATTTTTCAGTTGCCGGCTTGAATGGCGGCAACCCCGTGTTCGCCGTTTCCGATGAATACCGGCCCCTGGTGGCTCTGTTCGACGCCGCCACCGGCAACCTGATTCAGCGCTTCGTTCCCAGCAACACCGACTACGCGGCCGTCACTTATGAGGCGAATCGCGGCGATGTGGCGGGCTACACCTCCTTCACCCTGCCTGCCGTCTATGGCGACCGTCAGGCCAACCGCGGTATCGAGGGCATGGCCTTCAATTCCAAGGATGGCCTGCTCTATGCCTTTGTTCAGAGCCCCCTGCGCCCGCCTGGCTACAAGGACAAGGAATTCATCCGGATCCTTGCGATTGACCCCGTCACAGGCCAGCCCGTGCATGAATACCTGAGCCTGCTGCCGATTGAGCCGGGTCAGGACAAGATCGGCGACGCGGTGTATGACGCTGTTCGCGATGTGTTCGTGATCATCGAGCGCGACAGCGAACTCGGTGTCTCGGCCAACAAGTCGATCACCGAGATCAGCCTCAAGGGTGCCACGGATACTCTCGACTACACCCTGGTCCAGAACGGTAAGAGCTGGGCTGACGTCCTGGGCGGCAAAACCCAGCCCGAGCTGGTGGACATCAAGACCACAGCATTCGGCAGCATCGCCGATCTGCTTGCGTCTCAGGGTGTTGCCATGGCCCATCGTGAGGAGTTGTTCAACCTCGCCAGCGTGTGGGGGGCCAATCCCGACTTCGACAAGGCTGAGGGTATTGCCCTTAAGCCCGATGGCTCCCTGGTGTTCTCCTTCGATAATGATTTTCTGAAGGTGAGTGACCGGGCCGACAACATCCTCACCGAGGTGAGATTTATCCCCACCCCGATTGATACCAACGATAAGGATAAGACACCCGACAACATCGCCATCCGCAATCTTTACGGTCTCCCCATGGCTGACGGCCTGGACGCCTTCAGTCAGGGCGGGCAGACCTTCGTCATCGTGGTGGGCGAAGGTGATGATCGCGCCGGCGACCTTGACAACAGCATCAGCAGGTCCGACAAAGACCGGGCCGGCAGCGTGTCGGGCGCTGATACCGATAACCTTGGCCCCCGTCTCAATCTGGTGACCACTGAGGGTGATTACAACGCTGACGGGATTCTGGATCAGGCTTATGGCTTCGGTAGCCGCAGCTTCCGCATCTATGACCAGAAGCAGAATCTGATCTTTGATTCCGGCAATCAACTGGCGGAATTGGCCAAGCAGTTGGGTATCTATGACGATGGTCGTAGCGATGACAAGGGTACCGAGCCTGAGATGGTGATCACTGAAGTGATCAGTGGTCGCCGCTACGCCTTTATCGGCTTGGAGCGCGGGCTCACCTCCACCGTTGTGGTTTATGACATTACGGATCCCTATCAGCCTGAGTATGTGCAGGCCTTGTTGTCGCAGTCGTCGATCTCGCCGGAGGGTCTGAAGTTCATTGCTACTGAAGATTCCGGTGCCGGCTATCTGATGGTGGCCAATGAAGTGTCGGGCACGTTGGAGTTCTTCCGTTTCGGTGATGTGCGTTCCGCAGCGGATCAGAACCAGTTCAACGGTGGCACTCTGCCCGAGATGATCTTGCCCGTGGCTGGCAGTGGCTACCGCACCGATGCCCTTTACACCATCGGTGGTGGCGACAGCGGCAGGCTCACCGGCATTCCCGATGGCCTGGGCGCGTATCGGATCAATGATGACAAGATCCGGATTCTGATCAACAGTGAGATCGGCAGCGATAAGGGCTACAGCTATCTGTTGGAAAGCGGTGCCGAGCTAGTGGGTGCGCGCATCAATTACATCGAGGTGAATAACGCCGGCCAGGTAGTGGGTGGCGGTCTTGCCTATAACACCATCTACGACCGCAATGGTGATCTGGTCACTGATGAGGCCCAAGTGCGTGGGCCTGGCATCACGGCTGGTGGTTTCAATCGCTTCTGCTCCGCCAATCTGGTGGAAGCCAATACCTTTGGCGCTGGTATGGGCGCGGCGGACCGTCTGTTCCTGCTGGGTGAGGAATTCACCAATGGCACCATGTGGATCCTCGATGTGAATGAGGGCGAGCTGTGGGCCGCCCCCGATCTGGGCTATGGCGGCTGGGAATCGGCCACGCTGGTCGATACCGGCAGTGCTGATACTGTTGCCTACTTCATGGGTGACGACGGCCCGGCTGGTGAAGGTGCTCCTCTTTATCTGTATTTAGGCGCCAAGAAAGCCGACGGTAATGTGCTGGAGCGCAATGGCCTGGTGGGCGGTCAGCTCTACTACTGGAAGTCCAACACGGGTGTTCGCAACGAGGATGGCCTGGCTGAGGGTGGTACCGACGCTGGTATCTGGGTGGCGATCAACGCCCAGGACGCCAGCAAAGCTGGCCAGGACGGGTATGACGCCGAGGGCTACAAGCTTGCCCCCACCCTGCGCTCGGAGGTGTTCAACGGTGGTGGCTTCATGGGCTATCGGGTGGAGGACGTGGACTTCAACCCCAACGATTTCAGCCAGATTGCCTTCAACACCACAGGTGGTGGAAAGAATGACAGGGCTGGTGACGACAAGTTTGGTTCGATCTGGACTCTGGATGTGGCCTTCAATGCTGGCGGTACCGCTCCGGTGAGTGCTGATCTCAAGCACCTCTACGACGGTG
>CAMBZX010000168.1 GCA_945872185.1 Synechococcus sp. UW140
GGCCTGCTGCCCCTCGACCTGATGGACATCGTGGCGGAGGCCGGCCTGCACTACGACCCGGCGCGGCTGCGGGGCAGTGTGTTCCATCTGCTGGGCTGCCTGTCGGAGTTCGGCAAGCTGGGCATGACCTGCCTGGGTGACAGTGCCGCTACGGCCCAGGCCGTCTACGACAACACAAGCCGGGCGCTGCTGGCGGGCGGAGCGGCCCGTTCCGCCTCCAGCTGAGCGGCCGCGACGATCGGCTGCCTGGTCAGGGGCGGACGCCGCCGGCAGAATCCAGACAACGTGATGATGGCTCCTTTCCCCGCAGCATGGCCTCCTCCTCCCCGCGCAACGGCGCTTCGGATCGCGACACCGGCCCTGAGGACTGGGGCAACGGCAGGCGGGGTCCGGCGGGGCAGCCGCTGTGGCTTTCCTGGCTGCAGCTCAGCATCAGCAGCATGTTGGTGGTGCTGTTCCTGGTGATGCTCGCCAAAGTGCGGGAGCAGGCCGTGACCCTCGGCCAGCTCGAGCAGAAGATGAGAGCGATCGAGAATGCGCGTTCCCTTGATCGCACCACGGCGATGGAACAACAACTGGAGTCGATGATCCAGCGCTTGCAGGCGGTGGAACAGGTGGGTGAGCAACTGCGGGAGGTGGACCGCCAGCAACAGGCCTTCAAACAGGATCTGCAACTGCTGCGCAGCAGACCAGGCTCGATCCTGGATGATCCCAGCCGGCTGCCCAGCCAGGCCACCAGCCCGGGGCGTCCCTTGTCGCTGCCAGCGGCGCCGCGGCCCAGCGCCAGCGTGCTGCGCCCGCCGCAGGACAACTTTTAAGCGACTACGGAAAAGCCCCAAATTGACCTGCTGAGCGTTCCGCCGGCCGTGCAGAAATCTGAGGAGCAAGCGAGTATTCAGCTGGTGAAGGGACGCTCAACTGATCCCAGGAATGGATTTTCTCAGCAGAATCGAGAGTGAGCGCGGCCAGATCGCCGAGCCCCCAATCAGCCCTTCACCGCATCACCGCTGGCGCTGGGCAGGATATAGCGCTGCAGCAGCACGAACAGCAGCAGCACTGGCAAGATTGAAACCACCGAACCCGCTGCTACCAGCCGCCAGTCCAGGGAGAAACTACTGGAGAGTTGCTGCAGTCCCAGGGGCAGGGTGTAAAGCATGGGGTCGTCAAGAATGATCAGCGGCCAGAGGAAATCACTCCAGGTGCCGATGAACACAAACATCGCCAGGGTGATCAGATCGGCCCGGGCCGCCGGAATCATCACGTTCCACCAGGCGCCGAACGGTGTGCAGCCATCGATCCGGGCCGCCTCCTCCAGTTCCACCGGCACGCCGAGAAAGCTCTGACGCAGCAGAAAAATGCCAAATGCCGTGGCCGCCTGGGGCAGGATCAGGGCCCAGAGGGTGTTGCGCAGTCCCAGCTGCACCATCAGCAGGTAGAGCGGGATCATCACCACCTGAAAGGGAATCAGAATCGTGGCCACTACCAGGGCCAGCACCAGGCCTCGTCCCCGAAACCGCAGGCGCGCCAACGGATAGGCCGCCAGGGAGCAGAACAGCAAATTGGCCAGCACCGCCAGGGCGCTGACGATGGTGCTGTTGAGCAGATAGGTGCCCATCGGATTGGCCGCAAACAGCTGGCGGTAGGCCGCCAGGCTCGGCTGGGCGGGCAGCAGGGCCGGTGGACTGGTGAAGATGTTCTCGCCAGGGCCCTTGAGCGAAGTGCTCACCAGCCACAGCAATGGCAACAGCATCAACAAGGCCGTCAACACCAGCGCCGCCAGCTGCATGGCCGTGGCCGCAAGGGAGCGTTGAGGACCGCTGGCGGGGAGGGACATGGGGCGGCGGATTCGGTCCCTGAGGCGTGGCAAAGGCTAGCTGTGCAGGGCCAAAAGCTGGTTTGGGCCGATCCGCGCCAACGGCGAGGCCCAAGCCGCCGCAGCAATCACGCCATGAGAAGGTGGGGCCAGAACTCGCCCAACACACCCATGGCCATCGCGCCGGAAACCCTGCTGGAGGCTCTGCAGTGGCGCTATGCGACCAAACTGTTCGACGCCGAACGAATCATTCCTGACCCCATCTGGTCCGCCTTAGAGCAAACGCTGGTGCTGACGCCGTCCTCCTACGGCCTGCAACCCTGGAAGTTTCTGGTGATCCAGGATTCGGCACTGCGCCAGGAGCTGCGTCCCCACTCCTGGAACCAGTCGCAGATCACCGATTGCTCCCATCTGGTGGTGCTGCTGAGCCGACGCAGCATTGAAGCCGCCGACGCCGAGCGGCTGATCCAGGCCACCGCCGAGGCCAGGGCCCTGGAGCCCAGCAGCCTCGATGGCTACCGCCAGATGATCCAGATTGACCTGATCGATGGGCCACGCCGACAGATCATCGAGCGCTGGAGCTCCAACCAGGTTTATATCGCGCTTGGCAACTTGATGACAGCCGCGGCTCTGTTGTCGATCGATACCTGCGCCATTGAAGGCTTCTCGCCCCCGGACTACGACAGAATTCTGAAATTGGAAGACAGCCAGTACCGCAGCAGCGTCGTCTGTGCCTGCGGCTATCGCAGCACCGCAGACAAGTACGCCTCACTGGCCAAAGTGCGTTATGCCGCCTCAGACCTGATCGAGCATCGCTGAACTGCGCCCTGCGCCGATCAGGATCAGTGGGCAGCTCAAACCCAGCGCAGCAAACCCAGCCCCATCCATCAACAGGCCGGTGCTGAGCAATCTGGACCCTGCTCTGGCATCGTCGCCGTTGGCATGGTTGCCATGTGATCAGCTGATGTCTCCTGCCGCAGTTACCGGCCGAGCTCGACTTCACGGCCATTTCTTGTCGCGCCATGCGTGCCACCAGGATCGGTGCGGCGCGCATGGGTTTGATCCACGCCCCTTTCAAGGTCACAACACAGCAGCAACTCAGGCCAGCGGCGCCAACACTCGACCTGCCTGTGCAGCGTCGCTCAACGGCACCAGTTGGATCTGATTACGGCCGATCTTGATCTCAAACTCGTCGCCGGGCACCAGACCCAGCTGGGAGGTGTAGGCCTTGCCCACCATCAGGTTTCCATTGAACTGCACCTTGGTGGCATAGCTCAGATGGCGACCCGGTCGCTTCGGACCACGGCTGCTTTCCCCCAGGCTCACGCCCTTGGCTTCCAGGAGCGCTTCGTAGAAGGCCGTGAAGTTCAAGCGTTCGCTGCCATCCTTCTTGGCGCTCACATAGCCGGTGGCGCGGACCAGATCAGATTTGGAGGCATCGCCCAGCTCCTTGAGCTTGGCCAGAAGGTCGGCGCCGGTGAGCATGGCCATCTACAGAAACTCTTGGGGAAATGGGATACAGAAAGCATGCCAGTAAGTCCGACTTTGTCACCAAGAAATACCCTCTTGGTTTGCCGCATTTCTGCAGAGCTTTGCAGTTATCTCCGGCGCCGTTGCCGTTGTCAGGACGCTGGAGCTGGCGATCGGCCCCAGCAGCTCGGCCACTGCCACCCATCTCACGGCTGCCATGACGGCGTCAGCGGCAGAGGCGGCTCAGGCTTGGCGCCAGTCGCTGATTTGGGCCTCAAGCCCTGTCTTTGGCCGAACGGAAGGGCCCGCGCTGGGCTCCTGTCACAGCCTGCAGCTCTGGTTCCCATTCCGCCCCGGCAAGACCTGACTGAGCCCTGAGCAAGCAACCCGCGAGCACCGGGCCGGAGCTGCGCCGCTGGCCTCGCTGCCACGCGCCGAGAGCACCAGCGGTATGGAACAGATGTCGCTTCACAGCCCCTCAGCCGCCAGAATCAATCGCTGCCCTGGGTTGGTTTGACCCCCGACATGGCCGACATGGAACCCACTGCCGATGGACCCAGTCCCCTGGAGCTGCAGGCCGGTGTTCATCAGCTCTGCGGTTGTGGGCGCAGCAAGCACGGCTGGTTCTGCGATGGTGCCCACCTTGGCAGTGGCCGTGTCTCTTATGAGCTGAGGCTCCAGGAACCGGCCTCAGTGGTGATGTGCGGCTGCGGCCGCTCCCGCCGCTACCCGCTCTGCGACGGCAGCCACACCGTGCCGAAGCAGCAGCCTTGGTGGCCATGGGGCCAGCGTTGAGGTCCCACGGCATTGATACTGCATTGATTCAGGGGCCCGTCGCCATCGTTTCACTGGCCATCGTTGCGCTGGTATGAACTCGGCCGACCCAAAAACTGCCGGGGATGGCGGCAGCAACCGAAATCGAAACCTGATGGCAACGCGGGCGCAGTGCCGGCGTCAGCGCATATCAACGGCGTTGAGACGTTCGCGAAAGGTGCTGGCGGAGCCGGCTTCGGATTCGGCGAATTCGCTGTAGCTGGGCTGGGGGGTACCGCCGAACAGCCTTGCCCTGTCCATGGCGGGCAAGGCCGTGGCCTCGATCACTGTGACCTCTGCCGCCTGGGCGGCGCGGCGGCTGCGGCCCGGTCCAGCCAGGGAGCGGGCTTCGATCGCCCGGATCAGGCTGCGACTGCGATTGGCCTCCCCAACGGTTTCGCCCAGCTTGGGCCGCAGCAATGGATTGCCCTTGAGCTCGCTGCGCAGCTGGTTGAGCAGCCGGAAGTGGCCGGTGGTGTTGTACTTGCGCAGCACGCTCGGGTCCCAGCCCATCGGTGGAGTGAATGTCATTGGCACAAGCCTAAACGGCACCAGTCGCCCCAGCTGGCAAGGGATCCGTGATACCTTGTAAAGGTTGCAGCTTGAAGTCGGTCCGACTTCGTTCAGGACTGTTCGCTGCCGCCACCGCCCTGTCTGCTCTGCAGCCGTAGCGATCGGTATCGAACCCCGTGATGAGGCCGAGAACAGGCCCCAGAGCTGATCGGCTCGGTCCTGACGTCTCCAAGCTTGCCTGAACCATCTCGCTTCCCCTCTTCCATGACCAGGCTCGTCGGTCTCCAGGCTCCCGACTTCACCGCCACCGCGGTGGTGGACCAGGAATTCAAGGAGATCAAGCTCTCCGATTACCGCGGCAAGTACGTGGTGCTGTTTTTCTATCCGCTCGATTTCACCTTCGTCTGCCCCACTGAGATCACGGCCTTCAGCGATCGTTACGGCGACTTCTCCAGCAAGAACACCGAAGTGCTGGGCATTTCCGTGGACAGCCAGTTCAGCCATCTCGCCTGGATTCAGACCGATCGCAAGAGTGGCGGCATCGGCGATATTGCCTATCCCCTTGTGGCTGATCTCAAAAAAGAGATCGCCCGCGCCTATGAAGTGCTCGACGAAGAAGGCGGCGTGGCTCTGCGCGGTCTATTCATCATCGATCCCGATGGCGTGATCATGCACAGCACGATCAACAACCTGCCCGTCGGTCGCAGTGTGGATGAAACCCTGCGCGTGCTTCAGGCCTTCCAGTACGTGCAGTCCCATCCCGATGAGGTCTGCCCCGCCAACTGGCAACCCGGCGACAAAACCATGAATCCTGATCCGATCAAGTCCAAGGACTTCTTCGCTGCCATCAACTGATTAGCAGCGATTCCTGTTTTCGCGATCCAGAGGGGGGCCAAGTGCTCCCTTTTTTTTATGGGGCCACCACCATCGGGCTTAGGGCCATTGCACTGGCTTAGCCAGCGGCCAGCTCCAGCAGCCGCCGCCCATCAATCCCGCCCGTGGCGGGATCACAGGCCCGCTCGGGATGGGGCATCAACCCCAGCACATTGCCCCGAGGATTGCAGAGGCCGGCCACATCACCCAAAGAGCCATTGGG